>CBDTYW010000008.1:0-34145 GCA_965364735.1 uncultured Nitriliruptoria bacterium | reverse complement strand
TGGCTGATCCAGCCGTCGCCGATCTCGCCGGCCATGCGCGTCATGAGCGGGCCGACCGCGGCGACGTGGATCGGGATCGCCGTGCGGACGGGCGGGTACGGGCGTTGGTAGCCACGGATCCGCGCCGTGACCAGCTCACCCTCGACGTCGATCGGCTCACCGAGGTGTGCCTGCGCGACGAAGGTGCGCACCGCCTGGATCGTCTCGCGCAGCCGGAGGGCCGGACGGTCGAACTCCGCGGAGTGCCAGTCCTCGTTGAGTCGCTTGACGCCGGCGCCGAGCCCGAGGCGCACCCGGCCGCCCGAGAGCTCGTCGAGGTCAAGCGCGGACAGCGCGAGCGACAGGGGGGAGCGGACGAACGCGAGCGCGATCGCCGTGCCGAGGCCGATCCTCGTCGTGCTCGTGGCGAGCGCTGCGAGCGGGACCAGCGGCGAGCGGTGGAGCTCGGAGGTCCAGACCGCGTCGAACCCACCGGCATCTGCGGCGCGTCCGGCGTCGAGCATCTCTCCGAGGTCTTCGCCCCAGGCGGCGAGGCCGACGCGGGGGAGCGCGGTGGCCGCCATCAGGAACGCACGTCGATGTCGGCGCGGATGTCCGCCTTCGCGACCGGGAAGCTCCGGGGCAGCTGGTCGCTGTCACGCTTGTGGACCATCACCGACCGCTCGAACGTCATGATGACGTCGCCGTGCTGGTTGAGACCCTGCGTGCGCGTCGTCACGATCCCGGCGTACGGGCGTGACGCGGACTCGCGCAGCCCGAGCACGAGTGACCGGGCGTAGAGCGTGTCGCCGACGAAGAGCGGGTGAGTCAGCTCGATGTTCTTCCACGCGAGGTTCGCCATCGCGTGCTGGGAGACGTCGGAGACGGACAGCCCGACGACGATCGACAGCGACAGCGTGGAGTTCACCAGCGGCTTGCCGAACGGGGAGGTCTCGCTGTAGTGGTCGTTGAAGTGCAGCTGGTTCGTGTTCATCGTGAGCAGCGTGAACCACGCGTTGTCCGCATCCGTGATCGTGCGCCCGAGCGGGTGCTCGAGCAGCTGTCCGACCTCGAAGTCCTCGAAGTGGCGTCCCGAACCGATCCCGGAGGCCGTCGTCGTGCCGTCTGTCTCGTTCATGCTGCTCACACCCGCCGAGTTGTTCTGTTCCGCTTGGCGGAACGCTGTTCTTGACGGCAGTGTAAAGATCGGACATCATTGCGGCAAGCGTCGGTGCGGATCCGGCGAACGTTCCTGACGTCGTGGAGAGACCGAAGTGGCCACCGGACCGTCGAGCCCCCCGGCCTATGAGGCCGTCGCCGACCATCTCCGGGACCAGATCGTCGACGGCACGCACGTGGCCGGGACCCGGCTGCCGTCGGAGGCCGACCTCGCCCTGCAGTTCGGCGTGTCCCGCTCGACCGTCCGCGAGGCGCTCAGGACCCTTGCGAGCGCCCACCTCGTCACGACGCAGCGCGGGCTGCACGGCGGCACGTTCGTCGCCGTCCCGGAGATCGACGACCTCGCGGCCGGGCTCACCCAGGGCATGGCGATGCTCGTCCACGCCGGTCAGGTCTCCGCCGAACACATCCTCGACGTGCAGCGGCTCACCCAGGTCCACGCCGCTGGGCTCGCCGCGGCTCGCCGCATGCCACGAGACCTCGAGGCGCTGTCGCCGTGGCTCGTCGCAGGTCGGCTCCCTGAAGGCGACGCCGCGGCCGACCGCGCCTTCCACCTCGCGGTCGTCACGGCCGCGGCGAACCCGCTGCTCGACGTCCAGTCCCGCGCGCTGATGCGCGTGCTGGATGGCATGCTGGGGCAGGTCGACGTCTGCGCGTCCGCGGAGCACGTGGCGGTGGCGGACGCGATCGCCTCGGCCGACCCTGCTCGTGCAGAGGCCGCCATGGCCATCCATCTCGACGCGGTCCGGGAGGACACGTTGCGCGCACTCGCCAACCGGATCAGCACATGAAGCCGCTCTCCGGGGTCCGCATCGTCGCGGTCGAGCAGTACGGCGCCGGCCCCTTCGGGTCCGTCCACCTCGCAGACCTCGGCGCCGAGGTCATCAAGATCGAGGACCCCCGGACCAACGGCGACGTCGGCCGATACGTACCACCGTTCGCGAGCGGCGAGGACTCGCTGTTCTTCGAGACGTTCAACCGCAACAAGCGCTCGCTGTCACTGGACATCTCGACCGAGGCGGGCCGTGAGGTCTTCGAGGATCTGGTGCGCGGCGCCGACGCGGTCTGGTCGAACCTACGTGGCGACGTCCCACAGCGTCTCAAGCTGACCTACGACGACCTCAAGCACCTGAACCCCGCGATCGTCTGCTGCTCGCTCTCCGGGTTCGGGATGACGGGGCCACGTCGAGGTGAGCCCGGCTACGACTACCTCCTGCAAGGGATCGCCGGCTGGATGTCGCTGACCGGTGAGCCCGGCGGCGTCCCGACGAAGTCCGGCCTGTCTCTGGTCGACTACTGCGGCGGGTTCGTCGGCGCGATCGCGATGCTGTCCGGGATCATCCAGGCCCGTCGTGACGGCGTCGGCACGGACTGCGACGTGAGCCTCTACGACACCGCGATGTCGATGCTGACCTACCCCGCGACGTGGCACCTCAACGAGGGCTGGGAGCCCGAGCGACTGTCACGGTCTGCCCACCCGAGCCTCGTGCCGTTCCAGAACTTCCCGACCGCCGACGGCTGGATCGTCGTCGCGGCCGCGAAGGAGAAGTTCTGGGGACGGATCGCCGACGCCCTCGGACATCCTGAGTGGCAGGACGACGAGCGGCTCGCGACGTTCGAGGCACGTCGGGTGAACCGCGGGCTCGTCGTGCAGCTCCTCGACGACGCGCTGCGCGCCGAGACGACGACGGTCTGGCTCGAGAAGCTCGGTGCTGCCGGCATCCCGTGCGCGCCGATCAACGACGTCCCGCAGGCGCTGCGCGACCATCACCTCGACGCACGCGAGATGATCGTCGAGACGGAGCACGAGACGTTCGGCACGGTCCGTCAGATGGCGTCGCCGGTCCGCGTCGGGCCGATCGGGGCAGACGGACACGGCCACCGTCGCGCGCCGCGCCGCAACGAGGACGCGGACCACCTGCTCGGTGACGTCCTGGGGTACGACACCGCCCGGCGGGATGATCTCGCCAGCCGTGGGGCGTTCGGGGCATCGGATGTCTGAGCTGACCGCGACGCGCATGCTGACCCGTTGGGCGCGCTCTCTCACGCTCGAGGACATCTCCGCGAGCGCGCGCCACGCAGCGGCGCGCCACCTGCTCGACGGCGTCGGCAACGCCATCGCTGCGATCCGCCTCGACGCGGTCCCAGCGACGCGAGCGCTGCTCGACGCCACCACCGCGCCGGAGCGCGCCGGCGTCATCGGTACGGGCCTCCGGCGGCCGACCGCGACCGCCGCACAGGTCAACGGCATGCTCGTCCACGGGCTCGACTTCGACGACACCCACGCGGGTTCGCTCGTGCACGCGACCTCCGTCGTCCTGCCTGCCGCCTTCGCGGTCGGCGAGGAGCACGGGGCGTCCGGCGCGGACGTCATCCGCGCCGCGGTCGCCGGCTACGAGATCGCGACGAGGATCGGATCCGCCGTCAGCCACGGGTTCCACGCCCGCGGCCTGCACGCGACGGCCGTCGTTGGTGCGTTCTCGTCCGCGCTCGTCGCGAGCCTGTTGTCCGGGCTCGACGAGGACCAGACCGTGAACGCGCTCGGCATTGCCGGCTCGATGGCCGCGGGCTCGCTCGAGTTCCTCGCGACCGGCGACAACACGAAGGTCCTGCACCCGGGCTTCGCGTCGCACGCCGGGGTGGTCGCAGCACAGCTGGCCGGCGCCGGCGCCGCCGGGCCGGACAGCATCCTCGAAGGCGACCGCGGGATCTTCCGGACGCACGCCAACGCCGACGTGAACGTCGACGACCTCACCTGGGGGCTCGGTGAGGTCTGGCAGGTCGATGCGATGACGATCAAGCCCTACCCCGTCTGTCAGCTGTCGCACGCGACGCTCGACGCGATCGGCGAGATCCACAGCACCGAGTGGGTGCGGCTCGCGGAGCTGGAGCGGATCCGCATCGTCCTCCCGCGCGAGGCTGCCGAGATCGTCGCGTTCGGTCCCGACAAGATCCGCCCACGCTCGGAGTACGAGGCGCGGTTCTCGGTGCAGTGGGGCATCGCGACGCTCATCCTCGACCGCCGTCTGGGCCTCGACGCGTTCACGCCCGATCTCCGACACCGCCCGGAGCTCGTGGCCATCGCCGAGCTCGTCGAGGTCGCGGTCACCGACCCCGGGATCCCCGCCGCCGATGCCCCCGGAGACGTCGAGCTGCACCTCGCCGGCCGGGTCGTGCACGGCCACGTCGACCAGTCGGCGGGGTCCGCCATGTTCCCGCTCAGCGACGAGCAGCTCGTCGCGAAGTTCACCGCGAACGTCGCGCGCCCCGACGCGGCCGAGCTCGCCGAACGCCTGCTGGCGCTCGCCGATGCCCCCAGCCTCACCGAAGCCCTGCGCGACGTCGTCGCGCCGATCTGAGAGACCCCGATGCTTCCCACCGTCGTCAACCCGCAGCTCGAATGGACCCACCCGAAGTGGACGTTCGCCCTGGCCCAGGTCGTGGGGTCCACCGCGTTCCTGTCCGGTCACACCGGCGCGAACTGGGACCCGGTCGCGAAGCAGATCACCTACCGCGAGGGCATGAAGGCGCAGGCGCGTGACGCCTGGGCGAAGTGCTTCGAGGTCCTCGAGGCCGGCGGCTGGACCGCGAACGACGTCATCCGCGTCGTCGAGTACGTGAGCTTCGCTGGCCTGGACCAGCACGACCAGCTCGTCGACGTCCGCGCCGAGGTCCTCGGTGCCGACGCGCGCCCGGCCGTCAACACCATCGCCGTGCAGCAGCTCGTCCGCCCGGAGGCGCTCGTCGAGATCGAGCTCACGGTCAGCACGGATGCCGAGCCGATCAACGTCGCGTCGACTGGTGAGCTCGGCCATGCGCCGGCCCGGGCCGCGGACGGATTCGTGCACCTCTCCACGATGCTTCCGATCGATCGAGACGGCAACGTCGCCCACCTCGACGACCTCTCGCGCCAGACCGAGCAGATCTACCGCAACGCGGCTCGCGCGCTCGCGCCGTTCGGGATGACGGTCGGCGACGTCGTCAAGACCGTCGAGATGGTCCGGCCGGAGGTGCGCGCGACGTACCCGCGGACCGGCTTCATCCGACGTGCTCACCTCGAGGCTCCGTACGGCGGCGGAACCGGGATCGTCATGGATCGCCTCGCTCACCCGGACGCGCTGATGCAGGTCGACTTCCTCGCATCCACGCACCCGCGAGAGGCTGTCGACTGTGGCTGGGAGCGCTACAGCCGCCTCACCTACAACCCCGGCCTGAAGGTCGGGAAGCTGTTCGTGATGAGCGGCCAGGCGGCGCTCGACGTCGAGACCGAGGAGGCCGTGCTGCCCGGCGACATCGTGGCGCAGGCGGACTACACCTACCGCAACATCCTCAAGGTCTTGGCCGCGGCCGGCGGGGGACCGGAGCACCTCGTGCGCACCGTCGAGTACGTCTGCCCCGACGGGCTCGACGACTACGGCGGCGTCGCGGAGGTGCGACGTGAGCTGTTCGGCGACGCGAAGCCCGCGGCGACCGGCGTCGTCTGCTCCGGGCTGCTGCGCCCCGAGTTCTTGATCGAGGTCGACCCGATGGCGGTGCTCCCGTGAGCGGCCACCCCTGGAACGTCGAGCAGCTCCGCGACGACTTCGTCGGTCGTGAGGTCGCCTACACGGCACCAGAGCCGATCGGCCGGGCATCGCTGCGGTACTTCGCGCTCGCGGTCGGGGACGACAACCCGCTGTACACCGACGTCGAGGCGGCACGAGCGGCCGGCTACGCCGACGTGATCGCCCCGCCGACGCTCGTCTGCGAGTCGAACCAGTACATGCAGGGACGGCCCGACGAGGACGGCTACCTCGGCCACCAGTGGGACCTCGGCCTGATCGCTGTCCGCCAGATCCGTGGCGGCCATCACTACACGTTCTCGCGCGCTGTGCACCCGGAGGACGTCGTGACGGCGACATGGCAGATCACCGAGATCATCGAGAAGGAGTCGCGACGGGGGCCGATGCTGATCGTCACCTCGCAGGTCGTCTTCACCGACGCCAACGACGACCATCTCGCGACCAACGTCGACACGCTGATCTACCAGCCGCTGGAGGGAGCAGCATGACCCACGTCCTGCATCCCGCCGTCGGGCTCGACCTCCTGCCGATCCGCCGGACCTACGAGATCTCCGACCTGGTCGCCTACGCCGGCGCCACCTGGGACTGGCACCGTCTGCACTACGACGCCGAGCGGGTCCGCGCGCTGGGCCTCCCCGCACCCGTCGTCGACGGGCAGATGTTCGGGGCGCTGCTCGTCGAGCAGGTCCAGGACGCGCTGGTCGCGGTACCGGGCGTCGTCCGTGTCTTCGTCGAGGAGGTGTCGTTCCGGTTCGCCGCGATGGTGTTCGCCGGCGACACCGTCACCGTCCACGGCACGATCACCTCCGTCGAGGAGGTCGCCGAGGGCATGCGCATCGTCGTCGACCAGGAGATCCATGCCACGGGCGACGACGGCGACCGCATCGCGATCCGCGGTGCGGCGTGCACCGTGCTGCTGACCACCGAGGACGCGTCCTGATGGGTGCGTCGCGGGAGGCCGTGATCGTCGGCGTGGCCGAGTGCCCGCTCGGCGTGACCGACCGTGGCATCGTCGAGCTCAACACCCTCGGAGTGCTGGCCGCGCTCGACGACGCCGGGCTGACGCTCGCGGACGTCGACGGGCTCGCCACCAACGCGGTCGGCCGGTTCTCGACCACCGCGCTCGCGGACCAGCTCGGCGTGCGCCCCACGTGGGTCGACTCGTCGTTCGTCGGCGGCTCGTCGTTCGTCGCCTACGTGGCGCGCGCCGCCCAGGCGATCGAGGCAGGCTGGTGTGAGGTCGCGGTCGTCACGTACGGCTCGAACCAGCGCTCGGCCCGCTCGCGCAAGATCGGCGGCGCGATCGACGGGCACCTGCCCCAGGCGTGGTTCGAGTCGCCCTACGCCCCGCTCTACCCGATCTCGGCCTACGCGATGCTGGCCCGGCGATGGATGCACGAGTTCGGCCAGAACCGCACCGCGATGGCCGACGTCGCGGTCGCCGCCCGCGAGTGGGCGCTGCGCAACCCCGCCGCGTACCGCCACGGCGCCGGCCCGTTGACGCGCGACGACGTCCTCGGGGCGCGACCGCTCTCGACGCCGATCACCGCGGCGGACTGCTGCCTGGTGACCGACGGCGGTGGTGCGGTCGTGCTGACCTCGCGCGCCCGCGCCGCCGACCTCGACGTCGAGCCCGTGCAGCTCCTCGGCTTCGGGGAGGCGACGACGCACGACGCGATGGCGTCGATGGACTCACCGATCCGCAACGGCACGCTCGTCGCGGCGCAGCAGGCCTACGGCGCTGCGGGTCTCACGGCGGCCGACGTCGACGTCTTCGAGCTCTACGACTCCTTCACGATCACGGCCCTGCTGACGCTGCCCGCCGTCGGGCTGTGCGCGCCCGGAGAGGAAGCGGACCTCGTCGCCGACGGCGGCATCGCCCCGGGCGGGCTGAACGTCAACACGACCGGCGGAGGGCTCAGCTACTGCCACCCCGGACAGCTCGGGATCCTGCTCGTCGTCGAGGCGGTCCGCCAGCTCCGCGGGGTCGCGGACAGCAGGACCGTCGCCGATGGGGGACGTCAGGTCGACGGTGCCGAGGTCGCGCTCTGTCACGGGACCGGCGGCATCTTCAGCCATCACGCCACCCTGATCCTCGGGGCCGACCGATGAGCGACGATCCCATGAACCACGACCCGGACGTCCTCTGGCCGGTCGAGGTGCCCGAGCCCGACACGCTCACTGCCCCGTGGTGGGGGGGCACGCGCGAGCACACCTTCCTGCTGCAGACCTGCTCCGGCTGTGACGCCGTGCAGCACCCGCCTCGCGAGGTCTGCCACACCTGTGGCCGACGCGAGCCGACGACGTGGACGCCGGCCTCCGGGCAGGCGAACGTCGCGACGTTCACCGAGGTGCACCGCAGCCCGGCACCCGGCCTCGACACGCCCTACGTCGTCGCGCTCGTGCGCCTCGCCGAGGGCCCGCAGATCATGACCCAGCTCGTCGGCGGCGACGGCTGGGGGATCGACGACGACGTCGTCCTCACGTGGGCGCGCATCGACGACGGCCGCAACCTTCCGCTCTTCACCCGGCCCGCCCCAGAACAGGACCGCTGACCATGGACTTCACGCTCTCCGACGATCACCTCGCGTTTCGCGACACGATGCGCGACTTCGTCGACAAGGAGATCCGACCCGTCGCGAACGAGTACGAGCGCTCGGGCCGCTACCCGACCGAGATCGTCGAGCACATGAAGGCCATGGGCCTCTTCGGGCTCACGACGCCCGAGGAGTACGGCGGCCTCGGCGTCGACACGATCACGATGGCCATCGTGTTCGAGGAGATCGCGCGCGGATGGATGGGCGTCGCCGGCATCATCGGCTCGCACTCGCTCGCCTGTCGGATGATCGCGATCCACGGGACCGAGGAGCAGAAGCAGGAGTTCCTGCCGCGCTTCGCCACAGGTGAGCTGCGAACCGGGATCGGCCTCACCGAGCCGGGCGCCGGCAGCGACCTACAGGGCATCACGTGCCGCGCGGTCAAGGACGGTGACGACTACATCGTGACCGGCACCAAGACCTGGATCACCAACGCGCGCTACGCCTCGCCGTTGCCGGTCCTCGTCGTCACCGACCCGGACGCGCGTCCCCGTCACCGGGGCACGTCGATGCTGCTGATCGACGCAGACTCCGAGGGCTACGTGGTCTCGAAGGACCTCCCGAAGCTCGGCTACAAGGGCACCGAGTCCTGCGAGATCGTGCTCGACAACGTCCGGGTCCCGTCGTCGCGGCTGCTCGGAGGCGTCGAGGGCATCGGTTTCAAGCAGGCGATCGGCGGCCTCGAGATCGGGCGCATCAACATCGCCGCCCGCTCCGTCGGCATCGCGCAGGAAGCGTTCGACGTCGCCGTCTCCTACTCGCGTGAGCGCGAGGCCTTCGGCCAGCCGATCTCGGACTTCCAGGCGATCCAGCTGAAGATCGCCGACATGGCGACGGACGTCCAGGCCGCGCGCCTGCTCACCTACTGGGCGGCCGCGAAGGTCGACTCGGGCGAGCGCGCCGACATGGAGGCGGGCATGGCGAAGTACTTCGCGTCCGAGACCGCCATCAAGAACTCGATGGAGGCGATGCGCGTCCTCGGCGGCTACGGCTACTCCGAGGAGTACCCCGTGGCGCGGCTCTACCGCGACGCTCCGCTCATGTCGATCGGCGAGGGCACCAACGACATCCAGCGGATGATCATCGCGAAGTCGATCATCAAGGACTACACGGGCGGCGGCTTCCTGTGAGCGAGCAGGCTGGCTCCGACCGGCTCGACGACTACGCAGCGGCAGGGTTCGGCGGGACGCTCCAGCCGGGCAGCTCGCCCGCGCTGATCGTGGTCGACGTCTGCATGGCCTACCTCGACCCGGACTCACCGCTCTACGCGGGAGTCGAGGACGAGCTGGCCGCCAACGTCCGGCTCGTCGCGCTCGCGCACGAGGCTGGGGTCCCGGTCATCTTCACGACCGTGAAGTACCAGCCGGGTGGCGCCGACGGTGGCGTGTTCTTCCGCAAGGTCCCGTCGCTGACCGCGTTCGAGGAGGGCTCGCCGCTGCGCGCCTTCCCGGCAGAGCTGCAGCCCGGCCCCGACGACCTCGTCGTCGACAAGCAGTACCCGTCGGCCTTCTTCGGGACCTCGCTCGCATCGACGCTGCACGCGCGCGGCGTCGACACGGTGCTCGTCACCGGCTACTCGACGTCCGGCTGCGTCCGCGCCACGACGCTCGACGCCCTCTGCCACGGCTTCGTCCCGTTCGTCGTCCGCGACGCCTGCGGCGACCGCGACGCGGCGGTCCAGGAAGCGAACCTCTTCGACCTGCAGGCCAAGTACGCTGAGGTCGTGGACATGGAGCGCGCGGCCGAGCTGCTCGCTCCCATCGAAGGCTGAAGGGGAGCGCATGGTTGATGTGGACGCTGGTCGTCTCGCGTCAGCGCAGGAAGCCTTCTCGGAGCAGACCGGTGAGCCCGCTCCGACCGAGTCCTTCGCGTTCGGCGGCGATCTCCCCGACATCGTCGACCAGCTCGCCGGGTACCTCCGGCGCGGTACGAAGCGTGCCACCGTCGGCCTCGTCCAGGACGCGGAGTGGTACGGCGAGCAGCCGCCCGTCGTCGGCGACGTGAGCTTCGTCCATGACCGGTCGGGGGCCCCCTACGCGGCGCTGCGAACGACGTCGCTCGTCCAGCAGGCGGTCGGTGACGTGACGCCGGCATTCGCGTGGGACGAGGGCGAGGGCGACCGCACCGTCGAGTCCTGGCGTGGCGGGCACGAGCGCTACTGGAAGCAGACGCTGCCGGCGGTCGGCGCGACGTTCAGCTGGGATCTCCCGGCGTGGTTCCAGCACTTCTCGGTGATCTGGCCGGTGCCCGACGGCGCCCGGCCGCCCGTGCTCGCGCAGGAAGGTGACCGGGCCGTCGCACAGGTTGCTCCGCGCCACCGTTCCGTCGTCGCGCGGCAGCTCCCGGGTGCCGGCGGGTTCCCGCTCATCGCGGTTCGTCGGGAGTCGGACGAGACGATCATCGGTGCGGCAGCCTTCCGGCCGCGACTCGACGGTGGGATTCACGTCGAGGCCGCGGAGGCGGCAAACGAGGCCGCCTCGCGGCTGCTGATGGAGGGCGTCACGCAGCTCCGGTCGGTGCACGCCAAGCGCATCGAGACCGACCCGTTCGTCGACCCGTCGAGGCGTCGCGTCACGCGAACCCGGCTCGGAGACTTCTTCCGCCGGCACTGATCGGACCGGCCGTCGGGCTGGGTTGTCGTGCTTCCCGAGCGGGGTGCGGTTTCGGCGACAACTGTGTGCCCGAACCGGTGTGGTCGACGATCCTGCGTTGTCGTCGTCCCCGGTCAGCTCGTGGCGTCTTCGAACTCGGCGAAGAGGTCGCGCTTGGTGAACGGCGCGAGGGCGAAGCGCTTGGCGATCTTCGATGAGGGGAGCCAGGCGATGCGGGCACCGTCCTTGGTGTTCGCGAGGATCTGCTCGGCGAGCCAGGGGGTGGTCGTCGACGGGTGGTCGCCGAGGATGTTCATGATCTTCTTGGTCTGCTCCCAGCGCTTCTCACCGAGGACCTCGCGGCCGGTGAGCAGGTGTTCGGTGACGTTGATTCCGGGTCGGACGGCGCAGATGCGGACGTGGTCGATGCCGGCTTCGTCAAGGTCCTTGCGCAGCGCCTTCATCAGGTAGCCGACGCCGGCCTTCGAGGTGCCGTACGGGGTGAGCCCCTGCTGGACCTCGCCCTTCGAGCCGAGGCCCTCGACGTTGTAGATGAATCCGCCGCCGTCCTGCTCCTTCATGCCGGTGATCGCGATCGAGCAGCAGATCAGGGTGCCGGTGAGGTTGGTGCGGATGACCCGGTCGACGGCGTCGGCGTCGACCTCGGGGAGCGGGACGGGGATCGTCGTGAGCCCGGCGTTGTTCACCCAGATGTCGACGCGCCCGAACTCGGCGACCGCGTGGTCCCAGAGCCCCTGCACGGCGTCGGCGTCACCGACGTCACACGCGATGCCGGTCGCCCGCCCCGGTCCACACGTCTCGTTGATCTCACCGACGACGCGGTCGACGTCGGCCTGCGAGCGCGACGAGATGACGACCCGCGAGGTGCGTCGTGCCATCTCACGCGCGAGGCCGAGACCGATGCCCTTGGTGGATCCGGTGATGACGGAGACGGTCATGTGGGCTGGCCCTTCGTGTGTCCCGGAGTCGGCCGGGCCCGCGTGGTGTGGACTCCGAGGCCCGAGCGTCCTGCGGCGAGCGTCAGAACTCGCGGAGGAGACGGCCGGCGCCGCCGACCTTGTCGTTGATGCCGTTCTCGCGCAGCGCCATCCACCAGGTGGCGGCGTTGATCGCGATGACGGGCTTGCCGATCCAGCGCTCGGCCTCGTCGGCGAGACGGACCATCGAGAGGTTCGTCCCGCACTGCACGATCGCGTCGACGTCGTCGGTGTTGACCTCGAGGATCGCGTCGCGGAGCGTCCGCTCGGAGACCTCGGCGATCGCGACCGCCGTCGGGCACTTGAGGCCCTTGAGCTTCGGCACCTCGAAGCCGATCTCGTTGAAGAACTTGATGACGTTCTCGTCGCCGATCGGCTGGTACGGCGTGACGATGCCGATCTTCTTCGCGCCGAACAGCCCGAGCGCCTTCTCGCAGGCCTCGGCTCCGGTCGCGACGCCCAGCCCGGAGAGCCCGGTGATGAGCTCGATGAACTCGATGTTGCCCTGCTTGCCGCCCCAGAAGGTCTCGGCCGACATGCCCATGACCATGTAGTCGGGCTCGGCGGTCATCACGCGCTCGACGGACGCGGCGGTCTCGTCGCGGATCTGGTCGAGCAGCTTCTGCATGCCGTCGTCATCCGCCATGTTCATGTCGCGGATGTGGATGCGTGAGAAGTGCGACGTGACGCCCGGCACGGACATCGCACCGAACTCCGGCTCGACGATGGTGTTCGTCGACGGGGCGATGACGCCGAACTTCGCGCGCCAGCCGAGGGCGTCGCCGGTGTGGCCGGCGGGCGCGTCCCAGGAGATGTTGTTCTGCATGGTGGTGATCTCTTTCTCTCAGCCCTGGAGCATGAAGTCGGGGAGGACCTCGACGCCGACGACCTGCAGTCCCGTGAAGAACTCGATCGTCTCGTTGGTGCCCTCGACGCCGGTGCCGCTGACGCCCCACGCGGGACGCGGCGTCATCATCGAGAGGCTCAGCACCGTCGAGCCGTTGACCTTGACCTCACCGGCGCGGACCTTGCGGGCAGCCTCGAGCGCGGCAGGGACATCCGCACCGCAGACGTAGGCCTCGAGGCCGTGGGGCACATCGTTCGCGAGCGCGATGCCTTCGGCGACGGTGTCGTAGGTGAGGACCGCGGCGACGGGGCCGAAGATCTCGTCCTGCATGTCCGCGGACGTGATGCCCGTGACGAGCGTCGGCGACATGAAGTTGCCGCCGCCGTCGGGCAGGGTCGCGGGCGCGTGGACCGTGCCGCCGGCGGCGACGAGCGCGTCGAGCTGGCCCTTCACCGTGGCGAGGTGGTTCGAGTGGATCAGCGGGCCCATCTGCGAGTCCGTCGAGAGCGCGTCGCCGAGCTGGACCTTGGCCAGCGCGGCGAGGACGACCTCGAGGATCTCGTCGGCGCGCGCTGCCGGGAGGACGAGGCGGCCGAGGGCGCGGCACCACTGGCCGTTGAGCTGGGTCATGAGGTTCACGACGTGCATCGCGACATTGTTCGCGTCGGCGTCCGGCATGATCAGCAGCGGGTTGTTCCCGCCGAGCTCGAGCTGCGCGGGCTTGAACTGGTCGGCGCACGCGGTGCCGATCGCGCGACCGCCACCGAGGCCACCCGTGAAGGAGACCGCGGCGATGCGGTCGTCGTTGACGAGTCGTCCACCGACGTCGGGACCACCGTGGACGATCTGGAGCACACCGGCCGGGAGCCCGACAGCGTGGGCTGCCTCGGCGATGAGGCCGCAGGCGTTGGGCGCGTACTCGGTGGGCTTGAGGATGGTCGGGGCGCCGGCGGCGAGCGACGACGCGATCTTGTGCGCGGCCATCGGGGCCGGCGCGTTCCACGGGACGAGGTTGAGCGCAGGTCCGAGCGGGAGACGGTGGACCTCGACGTCCTGACCGGCCATGCCCTGCGAGTCGGCGCGGAGGATCCCGGACTCGATCGCGTCGGCGGCGAGGCCGAAGGCGCCGTGGAAGATCACCGACAGCATCCCGGTCAGCGAGATCGTCACGCCGGTCGTGAGCGACTCGAGGCGTGCGGCCTCCATCGCCATCGGCTCGAGCGCCGCCTGCATCTCGCGGAGCTTCGCGGCGCGTTCGGCGACCGTCGTCGACGACCACACTCCGGACTGGTGGGCTTCCCAGGCGGCAGCGAGCGCACGCTCGACGTCGTCGTCACCTGTCCGGCGCATCTGCTGGATGCGCTCACCCGTGGACGGGTCCTCGAGCCAGACGTCGGTGGCCACGGTGTCGACGAACTCGCCGGCGATGTAGCTGCGGACGGCGGGGACGGTCGCGTTGCGGGCGTCAGTCATCGTGGCCTCCGGTGAAGGCTTGGGTCGAGGAACGGTCGTCGTGCACGGGGCCGTCTGCGCCACGTGGGTCGAACGCGACGCGATGGCTCGCGTCGGGGGACAGGCGAGTGCCGCTTGCGCGCAGCGTGCGGACGCACGCGCCGTCGCGGTAGAGCGTCGTGAGGCGAAGACGCGTGGCGTCATTGACCTCGACGAAGTCGGGCTCCGAGTAGCGCTGCAGCCCGGGAGCACCGAGGTCGCGTCCGAGGAACGCGACGCGGCCTTCGCCGAGCGAGACGCCAATGTGCTCGGGCGCCTCGGGGCCGAGGCGGTCGAAGACGAGGACGCCCTCGCGGACGGACGCGGTGAACGTGCGGACGTGGGGCGCGCGGCCCCGGAAGGTCACGTTGGTCTGGGTGTAGAGCACGCCGTCGAAGTCGACGTAGACGATGTTGTCGTAGGGGTACGCGCCGAGGACGTTGCCGACGTCGTCGACGTCCATCGGGGTGCCGTCGGGGCGGAACGCGTCGAGGCGGTCGTGCCATGTGCCGCGCATCGCGAGCAGCGTCCGCGTCACCGACGCGGACGGTCCGAGCACGGTCTCGGGGTGCAAGGACGCGTGGGTCTCAGCTGGCGACGTCATCCCTTGGCCGACGCGAACTGCGTCTCCTCGGAACCGGTGAACGCCATGTTCGCGGCCTCGAGGCGGCCACGCTCGGCCGGGAAGGCCTGGACGAGCCCCATCATGCAGTCGCGGGCGTTGCGGGCGAGGACGCCGGTGTTGCCGGTCGCCGAGGTGCCGCACGCCTTGATCGCGGTGATCGCGACGCGGTGGGCGGCCTCTGCGCAGTTGCCCTTGGTGAGGCGCCACGTCTTGATGACGTCGTCCTTGGAGATGAGCGGCGGGTTGGCGGTCTCGAGGGTGACCTGGCGTCGCAGCCACATCATCGCCGTCTCGACGTCGTTGGTCATCTCGCCGATGAGCTGCTGGTGGAACGGCGTCGAGCCGAGGGGCTCGCCGGTGTCCGCGAACTTGCGGGTCTGCAGGATCTTGATCGCCTCGCGGTACGAGGTGAGCGCGGCACCGGCGTAGACGGCGGTCCCGGCGACCTGGTTGCCGACGAACGAGCCGCGGCTCATCTGCATCATGCGGACGAACGAGCCGGGCACGACGAGCGCGTCGGCGTCCGGGACGAAGGCGTCGGTCAGGACGATCCCGTGCGTGGCGGTGCCGCGCATGCCGACGGCGTCCCAGGCCGCGCGCTCGGCGACGCCCGGGTTGTCGCGGTCGACGAGGAAGACGCTGAGCCCGTCGGCGCCCTCGACGTCGTCGCGGGCGGCGGTGACGAGGTAGCGGTCGGCGACGCCGGTGGCGCAGCCGAAGGCCTTGACGCCGCTGATCGACCAGCCACCGTCGACGCGCGTCGCCGTCGTCGCGATCGAGATCTTGGCCTTCGAGGACTTGACCGACTCGGACGCGAAGTTCGCGAGCCAGAGGCCTTCGCGGCCCATGTGGTTCAGCACCTTCTCGGCGAAGGCCCTGACGACCGGGACCTCCTCGTCGGTGAAGAGCCCGGCGTCGATCGCCTCGAGCGCGAGGAGCCCACGTGAGGCGGATGAGCAGTGGAAGAAGAACGCGAGCGACGTCGACGGGCACGCCGTGCCGATCGCGAACGTCGCGGCGGTGAGGTCACGCAGGCCTCCGCCGAGACCGCCGTACTCCTCCGGGATGATGAGCCCGAGGAGCCCAGCCTCGGAGAACTCCGTGATGTGCTCACGACGGAACGTCGCGGTGAGGTCGACCTCGGTCGCGTGCTCGCGCAGCGTGGGAAGGACGGACTCGATGCGCTCCATGCGGGGGCGCTCGGCGTCGGTCATGTCCTCGAGGAGGATGCCGGCGGTCAGGTCGTTCATCGTGGGGCTCTCAGCGGTGGAGGTCAGGAGGTGAAGTCGACGGCGGCAAGCGCGGATGCGCATTCACGGATGCGCCCCGTGACGGCGACGTGCGCCGGGTGTGTCTGGTAGCCCTGCATCGCGTCCATGTCGTCGAACACGCTGACGAGCGCGAGGTCCCATGAACGCTCGGACTTGAGGACGTCCGGGCCCGCGGACATCGAGACGAGGCCAGGGATCTGGCCGTTGAGCCCGTTGAGCAGACCAGCCAGCTCGTCGGCGGTGGCGGGGTCGTGCAGCTTCATCATGACGACGTGGGTGAGCATCAGCGTTCCTTCGGGTTGAGCGGTCAGGCGACCGGGATCTCCATGCGATCCATGAGCATGCGGACGGCGGCGTCGCTGAGCAACGGACCGTCATCGTCGGTGAGGACGTGGCGGACGCCGGACTTGAACGCCGTCAACAGGTTGGCGTGGCCCATCCCGTCGGCGCTCGAGAACGCGACCCCGATCGGGGTGCGTCCGGCGAGCGAGCCGGCGACCTGCAGGACGCGCCGCACGAGCAGCGGGTCGGCGGCGCCGGCCTCGTCGCCGAGGATCAAGACGTCCGGCTCGAGGCGAAGCAGGTGCGCGATGCAGCCGACGACGTCCTCGGGACGTGCTGGTGTGTCTGCGCGGGAGCCGAAGGCGTTGCGGGCGAGGACGTGGACGTCGCGGCCTTCGGAGCGCGCTGCGGTGGCGAGCTCCGCGGCGGCGTCGAGGTCGACGCAGCCGTCGCCGGCGTCCTCGGGGCTGAGCGCCACGGTGATGAGATCGCCCGTGCGCGTCGTGACGACGGCGGACTCCGGCAGCATGTCGGCGAACTTGCCCCATGAGCGGGAGTGGTAGAGGAGGGGGGCGGTTGCGGGGTTGACCTTCGCGGCCTTGACCTCGCCGATGAAGATCGAGTGATCGCCGGCGTCGACCGCCTGCCACATCGTGCAGTCGACCCAGCCGACCGCTCCGGGGAGCAGCGCGCAGCCGGTCTCTGCGGTCTCGACGGTGACGCCGGCGAAGCGGTCGTCGACGCCGAGCATCCCGGCGAAGCGCTTGCCGTGGTCCACCTGGTCAGCGCCGAGGATGTTCACCCCGAAGACGCCGGCGTCGGCGATCTTGTCGTGCGAGAAGGCTGACTTCGCCACGCACACAGAGATCAGCGGCGGGTCGAGCGAGACGGAGGAGAACGACGACGCGGTCATCCCGAACGGGGTGCCGTCAAGGACCGTCGTGACGACCGTCACGCCGCTCGGCCAGCGACCCATGACCTGCTTGAAGGCCTCCGCGTCCACCATTCCGCGCTCCCGTGTCCTGCCCCGGAGAACCTTGGGTTCGCGGGTGCTGTTCTCGACAGTGGAACAGCGTTCCGATAATGTAACTGACATCAGACACCATGTCACTTGGGGTTTTCCGCAGCGAGGTGAAGCATGTCCGTCGAGCCCGACCGTCTCTCGCGCGCCGTCGCCGATGCCCGCGAGGGCATGCCGCTCGCGAACCTCCGCGTCGTCGAGATGGGCGTCCTGCTCGCCGGACCGTTCTGCGGCCAGCTCCTCGCCGACTTCGGCGCCGAGGTCATCAAGATCGAGATGCCCGGCACCGGTGACCCGATGCGCGAGTGGGGGCGCGAGAAGCCCCACGGTCAGTCGCTCTGGTTCCCGGTCGTCGGTCGCGGCAAGAAGTCGGTCACGCTGAACCTCCGCACCGAAGAGGGACAGCGCATCGCGCGCGAGCTCATCGACACCGCCGACATCCTCGTCGAGAACTTCCGGCCGGGAACGCTCGAGAAGTGGAACCTCGGCTACGACGTCCTGCGTGAGACCAACCCCGGACTCATCCTCACGCGCGTCACCGGCTACGGACAGGACGGGCCCTACTCGTCGAAGCCCGGGTACGGCGCGATCGGTGAGGCGCTCGGCGGGCTCCGACACGTCGTCGGCGAGCCGGACCGCGCCCCGAGCCGCACCGGCATCTCGATCGGCGACACCCTCGCCGCGACGTTCGCCGCGCTCGGCACGCTCGTCGCCGTGCATTCCCGTCACGAGACCGGCCGCGGGCAGATGGTCGACTCCGCGCTCTACGAGGCGGTCCTCGGCGTGATGGAGTCGCTGATCCCCGAGTACGCGATCGGCGGCTATGTCCGTGAGCGCACCGGCGCGATCCTGCCGAACGTCGCGCCGTCCAACGCCTACCCGGTGACCGACGGCACGCACCTGATCGCCGCGAACCAGGACACCGTGTTCACCCGGCTCGCCACCGCGATGGACCGCGACGACCTCGCCGCCGACGAGCGCTACGCCACGCACTCCGCCCGCGGCGCGCACCAGATGGAGCTCGACGGGATCATCGCCGCGTGGACGCGGACGATGTCCTCGGCTGACCTCGGGACGTTGCTCGACGAGCACGCCGTTCCGCACGGGCCGATCTACCGCGCGCCCGAGATGCTCGCCGATCCGCACTTCGCCGCACGTGAGGCGATCGTCACGCTGCAGCACCCGACGTTCGGGGACTTCCCGATGCAGAACGTCGTGCCGAAGCTGAGCGAGACTCCGGGCCGCGTCCGCCACGTCGGCCCGACGCTCGGCGAGCACAACGACGAGGTCTGGACGGAGCTGCTCGGTCTCGACGCCAACGGCCTGGACGCGATGCGTGCGGCGGGCACGATCTGATGCGGTCGTTCCCGCCAGCCCCGACGCGTGCCCCCGAAGCAAGCGTTTCGGTGGAGCGGGTGCACGCCCCCGTCGACGTCAGCCGTCCCATCGGGCCACGCGCACGGATCGGCGTGATCGCGCCGTCGACGAACACCGTCGTCGATCACGACCTCGCCCGTCTCGGCCGGCAGGTCGACGGGGTCACGTTCCACGCGGGGCGCATGTACATCGGTGACCCCGCCATGGGCTCCGACGAGGACTTCCAGGCGCTGATCGGCCAGATCCGCGAGTCGATCACCGTCGCCGTGCGCGACGCGATGACCTGCCAGCCCGACCACCTGCTGATGGGGATGTCGGCGGAGACGTTCTGGGGCGGGCTCGCCGGCAACGTCGCGTTCGAGGACCGGATCCGCGAGCAGGCCGGCGTCGATGTCTCGACCGGGGCCACGGCGACCCGTCGAGCGCTGCAGGCCTTCGGTGCGGAGCGGATCGCGGTGTTCTCGCCGTACCAGCCGATCGCCGACGAGCAGGTCGGGACCTACTTCTCCGAGGCCGGTTTCCACGTGACCGCGATCACGGGGCTGCGCTGCCCGACGGCGACGTCGATCGCCGAGGTCGGCGATGACCAGCTGCTCGACGTCGTCCGCGTGCTCGAGGGCGGGGACGTCGACGCGATCGTGCAGGTCGGCACGAACCTGAAGTTCATCGAGCTGGCTGACACGCTCGAGCACCGCCTCGGCAAGCCCGTCATCGCCATCAACGCCGCCACGCTGTGGCATGCGCTGCGTCACCTCGGCATCGACGACACGATCGACGACGCAACCCGCCTGCTGCGCGAGCACTGACGCGCCACCATCAAGGGAGCACTCCATGTCCAGCGTCGTCATCGCCGGAGCCGGCCCGGTCGGCCTCGTCTCCGCGCTGTTCCTCGCACGGCGGGGTGTCACCGTCACGGTGATAGAGGCGTCGGACGGACCCGGCTCTGCGTCGCGCGCATCGACGTTCCACCCGCCGACGCTCGAGCTCCTCGACGAGCTCGGCGTCACGGCGCTGGTGATCGAGCGGGGTCTGCGCGCGGCGACGTTCCAGCACCGCGACCGCCGCGACGGGCTCGTCGCCGAGTTCGACCTCGAGGTCCTCTCCGACCAGACGCGCTACCCGTTCCGCATCCAGCTCGAGCAGGACAAGTTCTGCACGCTCATGGCGGAGCTGCTCGCGGACGAGCCGAACGCGACGTTGTTGACCGGCAAGCGCGTGGTCTCCACGACGCAGACCGACCTCGCGGTCACCGTCGAGATCGAGGGTGGCGAGACGTTCACCGGCGACTGGGCGATCGGCGCTGACGGCGCATCCTCGATGGTCCGCAAGTCGTTGCCCGTCGAGTTCGAAGGGCTGACCTACGACCAGCGGTTCCTCGTCGTCTCGACGCCTTTCGCCTACGAGGACGTGTTCGAGGGGCTCGCCTTCGTCAACTACATCTCCGACCCCGACGAGTGGGTCGTCCTGCTCCGCACGCCCGACCACTGGCGCGTCCTGTTCCCCGTCGAGGGCGACGACCTCGACGCGTTCGACGATGCGACCGAGGCGGGACGCGGGCGCATCCAGCAGCGCCTGAAGTCGCTGCACGATCCCGGCCACGACCTCGACGTCCTCGGCTCGTCCGCGTACCGGATCCACCAGCGGGTCGCGTCGACATTCCGCCACGGTCGGGTGCTGCTCGCCGGCGACGCTGCACACCTCAACAACCCGCTCGGCGGGATGGGGATGAACTCCGGGATCCAGGACGCCTTCGCGCTCTGCAAGCGGCTCGCCCTCGTCATCGACGGCACCGGTCCGGACTCGCTGCTCGACGACTACGCGCGTCTGCGACGTGACGTCGCGCTCGAGGTCGTCGATCGAGCCTCCCGCCGCAACCTCGCCGAGCTGTCCGAGACCGACCCGGCCAAGCGCGCCGAGCGTCAGGACCACCTCCGCGCCACCGCCGCCGACCCGGCGCTCGCCGCCGAGTACCTGCTGGGCGCGACCATGCTTCCGTCTGCCCGCGCCACCTGCTGGCTCGAGCCGGGATGAGAGGCATCGGGAAACATGTACCCGAGACTTCCGAAAAGATGCAGTAGTGGTGTCTGAAATCATGTAGTAGCCTCGTCGTGGGCGGACGTCCCGAGGAGGATCCCGTGAACGCACCGATCGATCGCAGGATCCCGCGCCTCGCGTCTTCGCGACTGGACGGGCTGCTCGGGGCGCTGCCCGCGGTCTTGGTCGCGGGGCCTCGGGCCATCGGCAAGACCACGCTCGCGACCGAGCGGGCGGCGACGATCGTCCGGGTCGATGCGCCGGAGCACGCGATCCTTGCCGACAACCCCGACGCGGTGCTGCGGCGACTCGAAGCGCCGGTGCTGCTCGACGAATGGCAGGCCCATCCCGGCGTCCTCGGAGCCGTCAAGCGGATCGTCGACGGGCGATCGGGCAACGGGCAGTTCCTGCTGACAGGAAGCGTGCGCGTGGAGCGTGCAGGTCTCGTGTGGCCGGGGACGGGCCGTCTCGGCGTGCTCGATCTCCATCCGATCGCGCAGGCCGAGGTCGAGGAGACCGGGACGTCGTTCCTCGATGGGCTGCTCGTCGGCGCGCCTCCGCTGGTGACGTCGAGCGAAGGGCTGGGAGCCATCCTCGACAGGTTGCTGCTCGGCGGGTTCCCCGACGTGCTCGCCCGCCCGGACGTGACGGAGGAACAGGCGGCGATCTACCACGACGCCTACCTCCGCAACCTGCTGACCCGGGACGTGTCGATGGCCGGCGAGGTGCGCGACATCGCGGGCCTTCGTCGTCTGCTCGCGGCGCTGACGGCCACGGCCGGATCGGCAGTCGCCAAGGAGACGTTGCGTCAGGCCGCCGACGTCAACGCGCGCACGCTGACCTCGTGGCTCGCGATCTTGTCGGACCTGTGGGTGATCCACGCCGTCCCTGCCTGGTCGAGCAACGCCATCAAGCGGCTGACGAAGTCTCCGCAGTGGCAGCTCTCGGTGCCAGCGCTCGGCGCGAGGCTGCTCGGGCGTGACGTCGCGGGCCTGCTGCTCGACCCGATGCTCGGCGGGATGGTCCAGTCGTTCGTGGCCGCGGAGATCCGTGCGCAGCTCGCGGTCCTCCCGACGGTCCCGACGCTGCACCACCTCCGGACCGACAAGGGAGCTCGCGAGGTCGATCTCGTCATCGAGCGCCCCGACGGCCGCATCATCGGGGTCGAGGTGAAGGCCGCCGACCACGCGACGACGGGCGACGCACGGCATCTGGCCTGGCTGCGCGACGAGCTCGGCGATCGCTTCGTCGCCGGCGTCGTCCTCCATGCAGGATCGCTTGCGCACGATCTCGGCGATCGCCTGTGGGCATGCCCGATCCCGTCGTTGTGGAGTCCGGGCTCAGACGTGACGGACGAATGATCGCTCGTCTCGCTGGTCTCGCTCGCCGTGGTCGCCAGCGCAACCGGTCGCGCCGCGCCCCGTATGTGGGTGGCAAACCGGCCGGTTGCGTTGGAGGCCGGGTGCCATCGGCGCGCGGGGCGGCTGAGTAGCCTCGGACGACGGCTGCGGGACGGAGCGGGGCGGACATGGACGACGTGATCGAGCTGGGGCTCGTCATCGACGGTGGCGTCAACGTGACGACGGGGCGGTGGATCGAGCGACGCAATCCGTCGGTGCCGACGGAGATCGTCGGGCGGGTCGCGGAGGCGTCGGCGCTTGAGGTCGGGCTCGCGGTCGACGCCGCTGACCGGGCCTTCGGGCCGTGGGCGGCACGGGCGGTCGAAGACCGTGCCGCGCTGATGCTCGCCGCCTGGGAGCGGGTCGTTCCCGAGATCGAGGCGCTCGGGTTGGTGATGACCCGGGAGATGGGCAAGGCGCTGCCGGACGGTCGGGGCGAGATCGCGTTCTCCGGCATGGTGCTCGCCGACCTCGTCGCGCGGGCGCCGGCGCTGTGCGCCACCGAGGTCATCGACAACGAACGTGGACGGCTCGAGATCCACAAGGAGCCGTACGGGCCCGTCGCCGCCGTGACGCCGTGGAACGCCCCGATCATCCTCGCCATGCTGAAGGTCGCGCCGGCGCTCGTCACGGGCAACACGATGGTGCTCAAGCCCTCGCCGCTCGCGCCGCTCGCCGTGACGCGGGTGCTCGGGCTGATGGCCTCCGGGCTCCCGGACGGCGTGCTGAACGTCGTCCATGGCGGGGCCGAGGCAGGGCGCGCGCTCACGACCGATCGACGCATCCGCAAGATCGGGTTCACCGGCGGCATCCCGACCGGCGCGCGTATCGCCGCGGTCGCAGCCGAGCGCATCGTGCCGGTGATCCTGGAGCTCGGCGGCAACGACCCGATGATCATCCTCGACGACGCCGAACTGGACGACGCCGCGATCCTGCGGGCGATGATGGCGACGTTCCTCACCTCCGGCCAGGTGTGCATGGCGGCCAAGCGCGTCTACGTCCATCGTTCGCGCATCGACGAGTTCGTTGCCCGCTACGTCGCGCTTGCCGCCGAACATCTTGTCGTCGGCGACCCGCGCGACGAACGCGTCAACCTCGGTCCGGTGGCGACGCCCGAGCAACGCGACGGCGTCAACGCGATGCTGGCCGACGCCCGTGCTCGGCATGCGACCGTCACCCCGCTCGGCACCATCGCCGATCAGGCGACCTTCGACGCGGGCTGGTTCGTCCGGCCGACGCTCGTCACGAACATCGTCGACAGCGCCCCGATCGTCCGTGAGGAGCAGTTCGGCCCGATCATCGCGATCCTGCCGTTCGACGACGTCGACGAGGTCGTCAGCCGCGCCAACAGCTCCGACGTCGGCCTCGGGTCGAGCGTCTGGTCGGCCGACGAGGAGCGCGCCTTCGAGGTCGCCCGACGGCTGCAGTGCGGGGTGACGTTCATCAACACCCACAACCGCACCGGCATGTCGCTCGACGCCCCGTTCGGCGGCTGGCGCCAGTCCGGCTACGGGCGCGAGTACGCCGACGCCGGGGTGTCGGCCTACCTCCAGACGCACAGCATCAACCTGCCGGCGGCCTTTCGCCCCGGGGCGGTCGGCGGGTCCGGCAGCGCGTATCCCGGGACCTCGGAGCCCGGGCAGTGACGGCCCTGCGGATCGACGTCGTCGTCGCGGACATCACGACCCTGGAGGTCGATGCGATCGTCAACGCGGCCAACACCTCGCTGCTCGGCGGCGGTGGGGTGGACGGGGCGATCCATCGCGCCGCCGGACCGGGGCTCCTGGCGGAGTGCCGACGCCTCGGCGGGTGCGAGACCGGTGACGCGAAGCCGAGCGGTGGACACGCGCTGCCCGCTCGATGGGTGATCCACACCGTCGGGCCCGTCTGGAACGGCGGGGCGCAGGACGAGCGGGCGCTCCTCGCGAGCAGCCACCGTCGATGCCTCGAGGTCGCCGACGAGATCGGCGCGCGGTCCGTCGCCTTCCCGGCGATCTCGACCGGCGTCTACGGGGTCCCCAAGGACGTCGCGGCGGAGATCTCGGTCGCGGCGATCCGCGCCTCGGCGACCGACGTGGCCGAGATCCTTCTCGTGGCCTTCGACGAGGACATGGCGCAGCGCTGGCTCCGGGCGATCGCCCGGAGCCTCGTCCTCGACGCCGGGCGCCAACCCCCGGACGGAGGCTGGCGCACCACTGCTCACCGTGTGCTGGGAGCGGTCTACGCCGATGCGTTCCAGTCCTTCCACCGTGCACCCGACTGGCTGTACGCCGATGCCGTCACCGTGTGGAGATCGACCACCGACACCACCATCACGCTGCACGAGCCTCCGTCCGGTGCGCGCCTGCGCGAGGTGCTCCCGGACCTCGAACACCGCGACGTCGTCGTCACCGCCGACGCCGAGGGCTTCCAGATGACGGCGGTCACGTGCGCCACGACGTCGGCTGACGGCCCGATCGCGGTCCCGGCGCGGTGGCAGGTCACCATCACCGAGGGCCGCATCAGCCACATCGCCGAGCACGTCGACGCCGACGCCGCCGCCGCGCTCCTCGCCGCCCTGGGCGACTGAGCGCGACGGCTCGTGATCAGATGAGCATCTCGGCGACGGCCTCGCGGAGGCTGGTCGCGGCCTCGGGCGTGCAGGCTCCGGCGTGCCGCCACCGCACCACGTGATTCGCGTCGAGCGCCATCACGACGATCTGGTCCGGGTCCTCGATCTCCAGCGCTGACCGGAACGCGGCCGTGTCGACGTACAGCGTGATCGTCCGGGCCCGCGTGCTGGGATCGGTGATCCCGCCCCGCATGACGTTGTCGAGCATCGTGCGGCGGACCCGTCCCATGTCGCCCACGACCGGCAGCTCGACGTGGTCGACGTCGTCGTGCTCGGCCTCGATCGCCGCGAACGTGGGCAGCCAGGTGTCGACGGCGCGCTGGTCCTGTCGAACCCACGCGATGGCGAGCAGCGTCACGGCCGAGGTGAAGTCCTGGGGCAGGCGGACGTCACGACGGTTGAGGTCGCGGCTGCTCAGGTCGGGAAACGTGACGGTCATCTTCCGGGCTCCGCTGTTGGTTGAGAGGGCATCTTGGCCCAAGTACACCGCAGACGGGCACGGTCAGCCGGAAGGTGGCCACGTGCCGGCAAGCAGGCCCTCGACGGCGGTCGACATCACGGCGATCGGTGAGCCGCGCCGGATGATCTGGCGGTCGATGTCGAGTCGGCGGAGCACGGGGGCGATCTGGCTCTGCTGACGGTCGAGCGAGCGGGCGACGCGCGTGGCGGTCCGCTCATCGGGGGCCAGCGCGATGATGGCGTCAAGAACCTCGCGCTCGGCCGCGGGGAGTCGCTCGACGATCCGCTCGACGTGCTCGCGTGCAGTTCGCGCTGTCAGCTTCACCGCGGTCCGGGCTTCGGCGTCGGTGATCAGCTCGCCCGTACCGACGTTCCAGGCGGCTTCGCCGATGAGCTGGAAGAGGTACGGGTCGCCGCCCGCGCCCTCGATGATCCGGTCGATCGCGCCGGCCTCCATGGAGACCGTTCGTGGGCCGTCGGGTCCGAACAGGTCCCAGCCGGTGACGAAGCTGGCGAGCGCTTCGCGGATCTCGTCGTGCGTCAGCGGTCCGAGGTGCACCACATCGAAGCGTCTCGCGAACGTGGCGCGGACGGCTTCCGCCGCATCGGTCAGCTCGGGGAGGCCGGACAGGATGACCGCGACGGGGAGCAAGGCCGTGTGCGGGGTTCCGGCTGCGTCCGTGATCGCGTGCTCTTCGGCGAGGACGTCGCTGAGCACGGTGAGGAGCTGCGAGAGGTCCGTCGGGCTGGCGTTCTGCAGCTCGTCGATCCGTACGACGACCACGCGATCTGGCCAGGCGACGCGGCCGAGCTCGCTGAGCAGCTCGCCGATGGCCAGGTACGGGTTGGGCTCGGCGGCAGGTGCGATGTCGATGCCCCCGACGAGCGGCTGCGAGAGCCGACGGACCCTCCCGACCAGGTCCTGCGCCTTCCGGCCGAGCGAGGACAGGGGCAGCAGGTCGTCGACCGTCGTGGTCAGGGCTCGCGCAACGAGCGCGATCGCGTCGCTGTCGTCGGCGACGCGGACGTTCGGCAGCACGATGTCGCCGGCAGCCCGGGCGGTCTCCGCGATGCGGTTGGCCAGCACGGACTTGCCGACGCCGGGCGGACCGAGCAGCATGCGGCCGCGCTCGTAGAGCCCTTGGCGACGTCGCGGCCTGAGCTTGCGATCCCAGTCAGCCAGCTCGTCAGCACGACCAGCCCAGACCTCCGGCACGCGGTCGCTGCCGGGGACGAAGGGGTTGTTCAGGGCAGTGCGGACGTCGATCGTGTTACCTGTACGGCGGTTCGGCTTGCATCTTACAGGTACAGCAAGCCTGCGTTCGCGCTACAGGTACAGCACAGTCCTGTCGGTGTGCGCGGCAGGCGTTTCTCATGCGGGGAAGGTGCCGGCGCGGGCGATGGCGCCCTCGGCGCGCTTGCCCAGGATCTGCTCGATCCAGCCGACGACGTCGATGACCTTGGCGAGATCGAAGCCGTGAGCGATGCCGGATCGGTCGAGCAGATAGATGAGGTCCTCGGTGGCGATGTTGCCGGTGGCTGCGGGCGCGAACGGGCAGCCGCCGATGCCGCCGATCGAGGCGTCGATGAGGTCGACGCCAGCCTCGACCGCTGCCCAGGCGTTGGCGATTCCGGTGTGGCGGGTGTCGTGGAGGTGGATGCGCAGCGGGAGATCGCCGACGACGTCGCGGACCGCGGCCACGCGCTCGTGGACGTCCCGAGGCGTTCCGACGCCGATCGTGTCGGCGATCGCGAGATGGCCGGGGCGTGCGGCCTCGACGATCCGGGAAGCGACGTCCACCAGGCGCGACACGGACACCTCGCCCTCGAACGGGCAGCCGAAGGACGCGGCGATCGTGACGGCGGTCGAGACGCCTGCGTCGGCGGCTCGGCCTGCCATGCGCTCCCACGCGGCGATCGAGTCGTACGTCGCGACGCCTTGGTTGCGCTGGTTGAAGGTGTCGGTCGCGACGACGACGGCGTTGATCTCGTCGCAGCCTGCGTCGACGGCGCGGTCGAAGCCGCGGTCGTTCAGCACCAGCCCGATGTAGGTGACGTCGTCGCGGCGCGGGACGCCGGCCATCACGTCAGCGGCGTCCGCCATCTGGGGGACGCGCTTCGGGTTCACGAACGACGTCGCCTCGATGCGGCGGGCACCGGCGGCGATGGCCCGCTCGATCAGCAGGACCTTGTCATCGGTGGAAACGAGGGTCGATTCGTTCTGGAGTCCGTCGCGCGGCGAGACCTCCACGATCTCCACTCGGCGATCGGGCATCGGGGTCGGTGACATGTCACGCTCCTGTGACGCTGGTCGTCCGGACTGGAACACTGTACCGTTCAGCGGAACGGACGGGCAGGGTCGTCCGCAGGAGCAGATGTCATGGCACAGATGCGAGTGGCCGCGGTGCAGTACGCCGCCGGTACCGACGTGGGGGAGAACCTCGCCACGACGCTGCGCATGATCCACCAGGCGGCCGACGGCGGCGCCGAGATCATCGTGACGCCGGAGTTCGCGAATCACCCGTCCTGGTACGACGACCACGACCACGCGGTCAGCGTCGCCTGCGAGCTCGGCGACGACTTCCTGAGCGCCGTGGCCATGGCCGCGTGCGACCGAGGCGTCTGGGTCATGGTCAACGTCACCTTGCATCGGGGCGAGGGTCGCATCACCGGCTCGAACATCCTCTTCGACTCCGAGGGCCAGCAGGTCCTCGTCAGCGAGAAGCAGGTGCTCATGGGCGCCGAGCGCGACCACCTGTCGCTGGGCGAGCTCGAGACCGAGATCCTCGAGACCCGGCTCGGTCGTGTCGGTCTGTACTCGTGCATGGACGGCGTCATCAACGAGACGCCCCGCTGCCTGGCCCTGCAGGGCGGTCAGGTCCTGCTGAACAGCCTCAACTCCTTCGCCGACGACGAGGCGACGCTGCACATCCCCGTGCGCGCCGCCGAGAACCGTGTCTTCGTGGTCGCGGCGAACAAGGTCGGCCCCCTCATCCCCGCCGATGCGCTGGCGAACGTGGCCACGCACATGGGCATCCCTCCCGAGGCGCTGCACGGCGCGGGTGAGAGCCAGATCGTCGCGCCCGACGGCTCCGTCCTCGCGATGGGGCCGGCGACCGGCGAGGCCGTCGTGTTCGCGGACATCGATCCTGACGACGCCGACGACAAGCGGCGTCCCGACGGCACCGACGTCATCGCCGTCCGCCGCCCCGCGATCTACGCCCCGCTCGCCGAGGCACCCCGCGGTCGCCAGCGCACACCCGGCCCGTACGACGCTGCCGTCGCTGCGCTGCCGTTCGCGCACGCAGCCGCCTTCCGGCACGTGCACGCGCTGCTCAGCACCACCAACGACCCGACGCTGGTCGTCCTGCCGGAGCTCGCCGCCCATGCGGACCGCACAGCGCCGGACGTCACCGGGAGCAACGACCTGGAGTTCATCGAGGCGCTCAGCAAGATGATCGCCAAGGAACAGGCGCGCAGCCTGGTCGTCACGTCGATCGTCGAGGTGGAGGTCGAGGAGATCGAGGTTCTCGTCGCGCTCGGGGGAGACGACGGGGAGCCGCCGCTCTTCGACGAAGGTGCCGACCTCCCGACGGAGATCGCCACGCGCGTCGTCGCGACACGCCACGTCGGCGTCGTCGTCGGCGCGGACGGCGTCATCCTGCGCCAGCCGCAGCTGCACGCGAACGCCACCCACACGTGGGTCACCGACCTCGGCGACGCGGTCCGGATCGCGCAGACGCAGGAGTTCGGGGCGATCTCCGTCGTCGTCGGCGACGACGCGCTCCAGCCCGAGGCGGTGCGGCTGTCCGCGCTGGCCGACGCCGACATCCTCGCCGTCCCGCTGCACATCACGGAGGCGTGGGAGCTGCAGACCGGACTGATCGAGCGCTGCGCCGAGAACCGCATCCCGCTCATCGCCGCATCGCGCCCGACGGAGCACGGGGCTGCGCTGGTCGCGGACCTCCACGCCGAGATGCAGCTCTGGGCCATCCGTTCGGACCGCGAGTTCGACGGGACCATCAACTACCCGCGCGTCGTGAAGACCTCCGCCAAGGAGGCCATCGTCGACGTCGTCCACCCCGAGCGCGCCGCGGCACGGGTCCTCACGAAGGACACCGACGTCGTCGACTCGCGCCCGTGGAACCTGCTCGATCCGATCACCCGTGTCAGCTGAAGCTCGTCGCTGAGCTTCGTCGCCGAAGGAGCCGTCATGGCAGAGACCGTCAAGTCCGTCCTCGAGATGGTCACCGAGTCGCCCTCGGTCGACGTCACCGAGATCTACGACCGGCTCTGGGCGCTGTCGAAGGAGCTCCGCGCCAAGATCGACGCGCGCTTCACCTATGAGCGTGACCCCGCCTATGCGGACCTCGACACCTACGGCGGCGACGGCACCCCCGGGGGCGAGCTGCACCCGCACGTCGGCGACGAGCTCGACTGGTTCGTCCACTCCTGGATGGGCGACCCGAAGAACTCCTTCACGAACGTCCACGTCACCGCGTGGCTCGGACCGCACATCAAGGTCCCGCACCTCGGCTTCGCGTTCGGGACGCTCCCGCGTCTGTGGTGCTACATCGACTTCCAGCCGCGGACCGACCTCAGCGTCGACGTCGACTCGCTGGACCGCTACTACGAGCCGCTGAACGACGAGTGGCTCGAGATGCGCGCGCGCGAGGACCTCGACCCGTTCGTGTCCAAGGCGCTCTACGTCCGCCAGACGATCAGCGAGACCAGCTTCTGCTTCTCCTGCGAGGGCAACGAGGACCAGCTCACGATGATCGCCGACCTCGCCCACCGCATGGTCGACATGTGGTTGACCTGGATCGACGAGGCCGAGCCGGTCCCGCTGGAGGAGCGTGCAGCCCTGGCCGAGCGCGACCAGACCGTCCGTCGCCTGATCGCCCAGCGCGACCCCGCCAACGAGCTCGCGGTGAGCATCTTCGGTGAGGAGATGGTCGAGCGGCTCATCGGCGGACTCTGGGGCGAGCACCGCTCGCTGCCGCGCCCGCACGAGGCCTGAGGCCGTGACGCCGTTGCTGGTCGGTGAGATCGTCTACACCGTGCCCTTGGCGATGGTGGACTTCGTGCCCGTGATCCTCGCGGGCACGGCATGGTTCGTCGTTGCGCGAGCGATCTCGCCGGCCGGTTCGCGGCTGCGCGCCGTCACCATCGTGGGCGCGATGCTGATCGCGCTCGGGGGGCTCTGCAAGGCCGGCTGGAAGCTCGTGATCGCGTCGTCGGCGACGGACCTGACGGGCGTCGACGATCTGCTCTTCCCGTTCCTCGCGACGGGGTTCACGATCTTGGCGGCGACGCTCGTGGCGCGCAAGGTCTGGGAACCCATCTGGGTCGACTCCGACATCGCGGTGCGCCGGGTCGAGCGCGTTGCGCTGCCCGTCGTGGTGACGATCGCCGTCGGGGTGCGCGTGATGATGGCGTCGTCGCCCTTCGAGGACGCGGTCGGGATCCTCCTGCCGATCGTGGTCGTGACGAGCCTCGTGACGATCGCCGCGCTGATCCGGTGGGCGCGGGCAAGCCAGGACACGACGTCGTTCGTGGCGCTCCTCGCGCACCTCATCCTCACGCTCGGGCTCGGCTACCTCGGAACGCTCGACGAGCAGACGATCGCGTTGCAGTGGATCGAGGAGCTGTCGAACGTCGCGAACCAGGGTGCGCTGCTGTTCGCCGCGCTGCGGTTGGCAGCGCCGTACGGGGCGGTCTCGGCATGAGCCACGTCGAGACGCTGCGGGGGCTGATCTCGGGGGACGTCGTCGTCGATGCGCTCGGCGTCGTGGATCCCGTCGGAGCGCTGCTCGCGAGGCGTGCTGGTGCCGAGGTGCTCTACCTCTCCGGGGCGGTTGCCTCGGCCGTCGAGCTCGCCAGACCGGACCTCGGCTTCCTCGCCGCGTCCGACGTGCTCGCGGTCGTCGCGCGCCTGCGTCGCGCGGTCGACGACCTGCCCATCGTCGTCGACGCGGACACCGGGTTCGGCAACGAGGTCGGCGTGATGGACACGGTGCGTCGCTACCGCGAGGCCGGCATCGCGGCGCTGCACCTCGAGGATCAGGTGGCCCCGAAGCGGTGCGGACACCAGGCCGGCAAGCAGGTGGTCAGCGAAGACGACGGAGCGCGCAAGATCGAGGCTGCCGTCGCCGCGGCTGCTGGCGAGATCCTGATCATCGCGCGCACGGACGCCGCAAGCATCGACGGCGTGGACGCCGCGATTGCGCGAGCACGTCGCTACGCCGACGCGGGCGCGGACCTCGTGTTCATCGAGTCCGTCGACGACGCGGCCACCATCCGATCTGGAGGCTTCACCGTTCCGGTGCTCGTGAACCGGTCCGAAGCGGCGGGGGAGCAGCCGCTCCCGGACCGCTCCACGCTCGCCGCGGCGGGCGTTCGGCTCATGATCCACCCCGTGTCCGCGCTCCTCGCACAGGTGCGCGCGGCGGAGCAGGTGTACGCGGAGATCCTCGGATCGGGCGCTGCGCACAAGATCCCGCGTGCTGCGTGGTCCGAGGTGACGGATCTCCTCGACCTTCCGGGACAGATGTCCCGCGGTGACCGCTGGGCGAACTGATCCGCTTCCCTGAACGTTCTGTGTCGGAGCGGTCTGAGCGAGCCGGCGTCTCGTTGACGCTGCCTGCCGCCGCCGATAGCCTTATTCGTGACAGTGTTCCGCCAAGCGGAACGCAGGTTCAGGGAGTCGAGATGCAGATGACCACGAGCACGTCCCAGACGACTTCGCGGCGGATGCGATCCGTCGCGGCGTTCGGCGCGATGGCCGTGCTGGCGTCTGCTTGCGGTTCGACCGCCCACCGCGACATGTTCGCCATCGACGACGCGCAGGTCGGCGGGCCGGTCGTGGCGGCACCGATCACCGGTGAACCCGACCCCTCCAACGGCTTCGGGACGACGGACCCGGAGATCGACTCGCCCGAGAGCCCGGACGCATCGGTCGACCCGGGAACGGACGGAGGCGGGACGGGCTCGGCCCCGCCGGCCTCGACCCCTGGGAGCCTGTCGTCGCCGTCGTCGCCCTCGTCACCCACGACCCCGTCGTCCGGCCCCTCGACCTCGCCGACATCCCCGGCGACCGGATCACCGTCGTCCGCTCCGTCAGCGACCGCGAACCCGAACGCCAACCCTGACCTCCCTGCACCAGGCCCGCAGCGCGGGGTCACCGCAACCGAGATCAACGTCGGCTTCGTGAAGCTCGGTTCGTTCCGCGCGCTGTCCGCGTCGCTCGGCTTCACGGCCTCGGAGACCGGCGACGTCGACGGCCAGATCAACGCCGTCGCGAACTGGATCAACGCCAACGGCGGCATCGCCGGCCGCAACGTCAAGGTGTTCATCCGCGAGTACACGCAGGAGGAGGCCACCCCTGAGGAGGAGAACCAGATCTGCAACGCGCTCGCGGACGACAACAACGTCTTCGCGGTCGTGCTCCAGGGCCAGATCTACGCCTCCACGCGGGCGTGCTACGCGAAGAAGAAGGTCCTCACCTTCGATCCCTCGCCGTTCGTCTTCGACGACGATCTCTACAACGAGAACGCGCCGTACTACTGGTCGCCGAGCTACCCGAACTACTCGCGGGTCGTGAAGACGCTGGTCCCGGCGCTGTCGGCCGCCAAGTACTTCGATCCGATGGCGACGCGCGGCGAGACCGCCACGCGCCTGGGCATCCTGCACTGGGACGAGACCTCCGCGCTCCGCGTGCTCGAAACCGACCTCAAGCCGGCGCTGCAGGCGGCCGGGGTCGACCTCGCGACCGTCGTGACGCAGGGCGTCGACGGCTCCTCGGTGGGCACCATCCAGACCGGCCTCGGCAACGCGGTCACCCGCTTCCAGGCAGAGGGCGTCAACCGCATCGTCTTCATCGGCGGCTCGCCGCTCGCGCCGTTCTTCTACCTGAACGCGGACAGCGCCGGGTACTTCCCGCGATACGGCGTCACGACGCTGGACGCCCCTCGGCACACGGCGCGCGGCACCACGCCGAACCAGATGAAGGACGCCGTCGGCATCGGGTTCAACCCCGTCAACGACGTCTACGACGACAAGTTCGCCTTCCCGCGCCCCGACGGCATCGAGCAGAAGTGCCTCGACATCATGGCGCTCGAGGGGCACACGTTCGAGGCCCGCCTCAACGCCCAGTCCGGGCTCGCGTACTGCGAGGCGATGCTGCTGCTCTACCGCGGAGCTCAAGGCCTCGGTGACAAGCTCGGCGTGCAGAACTGGGCGACCCGGGTCGAGCAGTCGGGAACGAAGTTCGCCTCCGCCACGGCGCTGACGACGGCCTTCGGGCCGGGGCGACACGACGGTGGACAGACGTGGCGCCCGGTCGCGCACGACCAAGCGTGCAGGTGCTTCAGCTACACCGGCCCCTCCGCGAACTTCCGGTGACCCGATGAGCTCCGCGAACGGCCGATCCCCGGCGCCGGACGACGACGTATCCACCGAGACGGTCGCTGACGAACGCCTGCGCCTTCGCGCGGCGGGTCGCGCTGCCCTCGGAGTCACCGGCGCGACGGACCGAGTTCGCCTGCGGGACGTGCTGTCTGGTGGCGCCGGCCGCCGTGGCTACATCGCCTTCGGCCTTGCGGGCGTCGCCACCGCGTGGCCGATGGGGGTCCTCATCGCGTCCGTCCCGGAGCTCGCCGGGCGACTGGGTCGCGAGCAGAGCGAGATCGTCGACGCCGCGCTGCAGCTGCTGCTCGTCGCGGGGATGGTCGGCTTCGCGGTGGCCGCGCTCGTCCACGGTCGCTCACGTCGCCCCGCGCTGCTCGCCGGACCGGCGATCGCCGGGCTCGCCGGCGTCGCG
>CBDTYW010000007.1:0-34674 GCA_965364735.1 uncultured Nitriliruptoria bacterium | reverse complement strand
TGGGACCGCGCTCCGCTCCGGGCCGTTCAGGCCACGGAGGCCGAGGTCGGTGCGTCGGCTCCTCCGTTGGGCCGTCGTCGCTGCGCTCCTCAGGATCCCCAACGGGCCTCATGGGACCGCGCTCCGCTCCGGGCCGTTCAGGCCACGGAGGCCGAGGTCGGTGCGTGGTCGCTCTGCCGGTTACGGACGTGCGTGCTCCATACGCTGGGCGCGCGGGAACGAACTCGTTCCTGAGTCGTCCAGGAGCCGTTCATGACCCGTCGCACGATCTTCACCGAGGACCATGACGCGTTCCGGGAATCCGTGGCCAAGTTCGTGGACACCGCGATCATGCCGCGGATGGAAGAGCTCGCTGAGCTCCACGAGCACCCGCGGGAGATCTGGCTCGAGGCGGGGAAGGCCGGGTTCCTCGGGCTCGACGTGCCCGCGAAGTACGGCGGGAGCGAGGCCGGGGACTGGCGGTTCAACGCCGTGTTCGCCGAGGAGCTGTCGCGGGCCTCTGCGGCGACGAGCTCCGCGTTCGGCATCCACTACGACGTCTGCGCCCCGTACCTGGTCGAGCTGACCACCGAGGAGCAGCGCGAGCGGTGGCTGCCCGGGTTCTGCACCGGCGAGATCATCACCGCAATCGGGATGACCGAGCCGTCCGGGGGCTCCGACCTCGCCGCGCTCAAGACCACCGCCGTCAAGGACGGCGACAGCTACATCCTCAACGGCTCCAAGACGTTCATCACGAACGGCTCCACCGCAGACCTCGTGATCATCGCGGCCAGCACGGACCCGTCGGCCGGGGCCAAGGGCATCACGCTGTTCGGCGTCGAGAAGGGCACGCCCGGGTTCGAGCCGGGGCGGGTGCTCGACAAGGTCGGCCAGCAGGAGGCAGACACCGCCGAGCTGTTCATGACCGACGTCCGCGTCCCCGCCGAGAACCTGATCGGCGAGGAGGGCCGAGGGTTCGTGCACATGATGGAGAACCTCGCCCAGGAGCGGATCGGGGCGGCGGTCTCCAACATCGCTCACGCTCGCGTGATCCTCGACGAGACGCTCGTGTACGTGAAGGAGCGCGAGGCCTTCGGACGTCCCATCGGCCGGTTCCAGCACAACGCGTTCCTGCTCGCCGAGCTCGTCACCAAGGCCGAGGTCACCCAAGCCTACGTCGACCAGCAGATCGTCTCCCATGCCGCCGGCGAGCTCACCGCAGTCGACGCCGCGAAGTCGAAGTGGTGGACCGCCGACATCCAGGGCGAGATCCTCGACGCCTGCGTCCAGCTCCACGGCGGCTACGGGTTCATGCGCGAGTACCGCGCCGCCCGATTCTGGGCCGACGCCCGCGTCACCCGCATCTGGGCCGGCTCCAACGAGATCATGAAGCTCATCATCTCCCGCGACCTCGGCCTCTGACGGCCCGGTGTCGGACGGTCGGGAGACACCCTGGCCGGAGGTACCGTCGGGGCATGAGACTGCGCATCGACGATCTGGCACGCGAGTCCGGGGTGACGTCCCGGAACATCCGCGCGTTCCAGGCCAAGGGGCTGCTCCAGCCCCCGGAGCTCGCAGGACGGACCGGGTGGTACGGGGCGGAGCACCTGCAGCGGCTCGAGATGATCGAGGACCTCCAGCAGCGCGGCTTCTCACTGGCGGCGGTCGGGGCCGTCGTCGAGGCGATTCAGCGCGGCGGAGACCTGACCAGCCTGGTCGGGCTGCACAACCTCCTGACCGCCCCGTGGACCGACGAGCTCGAGCCGGTCCGGATCTCCGCGAACGAGCTCTTCAGCCGTTTCCCCGAGGTCCAGACGAACCTCGAGCTTGTCCAGCAGGCGCTCGACGTCGGCGTGATCGTGGCGGTGCCGGCCACCACATCCGGAGGCGAGGTCTCCTTCGACGTCCCGAGCCCCGTCATCCTCGAGGTCGGAGAGATCCTCACCGGTGCCGGGGTGCCCCTCGGCGGCGTCCTCGACCTCGTCAAGCGGCTTCGCACCGACGTCGGCGACATCGCCGACGCGTTCGTCGGACTCGTGGCGGACGAGCTCCTGCTCCCGGCCGCCCGAGACACCGCAGGTCCCGGCATCACGCCCGGGACCATCGAGACGCTGCGCCGGCTCCGGCCGCTCGCCCTGGAGGTGGTCCGTCCGTTCCTCGGCCAGGAGCTCTCACGCGCGATCGCGCAGCACCTGCGCCGCGTCGGCGTTGAGCTCAGCGACGCGGTCAACGAGACGCCGCCGATCGATCCGACGCCGTGAACCTGCTCGACGCCCTCATCCTCGCCTCCATCCTCGTGGCCAGCATCGGCGGTCATCGCATGGGGTTCGTGACCCGCCTCGGGGCATGGATCGGCGGCGTGCTCGGGCTGGTCTTCGGCGTGCAGATCGCCCCGGCCGTCCTCCGCCAGATCGGCGACCAGGCACCTGAGTGGGCGCTCGTGACGACGCTCGGAACGGTGCTGTTCGTCTCGACGGTGGGCCAGTGGATCGGCATCCACCTCGGCGCACGCCTGCGCGGACAGCTCGGAGCCGAGTCGCGGCTTCGCACCACCGACCAGGTGCTCGGATCGATCGCCGGCATGGTCAGCGTGCTCGTGACGCTGTGGTTCGTCGGCCCGCTGCTCGGCCGCGTCCCCGGCGAGATCGCTCGGCAGGCCCGCCAGTCGCTCATCCTCGGCGCGGTGAGCAACATCGCCCCGTCCGCGCCGAACCCGCTGCTGGCGCTGCAGGGTCTCATCGCCGACACGCCGTTCCCGGACGTCTTCGAGGGCCTGATCGCCGCCCCGGACCCGGGCCCGCCACCGGAGTCGCTCGCGCTGGACGTCGAGGCGCAGGAGCGCGTCGCCATGTCGACGGTCAACGTCGAAGCGCTCGGCTGTGGCCGGGTCCAGGAGGGCAGCGCCTTCGTCGTCGGCGACGGGCTGCTCGCCACCAACGCACACGTCGTCGCGGGCACGGAGACGATCGAGCTGCTCCGCACCAACGGGACCCGGGTGTCGGCCTCCGTCGTCGCGTTCGACGGCGACCGCGACCTGGCGCTCCTGCGGAGCACCGACATCGCACGAGACCCGCTGCCGATCTCCGAACCGGTGGTCGGCATCGACGTGGCCATCTTCGGCCACCCTGATGGTCAGGACCAGCTGCGCATCGCCGCCGGACGAACGTCGGACCGGATCGAAGCGCTCGGCCGCGACATCACCGGCCGACGAAGGGTCTCGCGTGACGTCCTCGTGATGGCCGCCGAGCTGCGCCCCGGCGACTCCGGCTCGGCGGTGGTCGACCCGCAGGGCAACGTCGTCGGCGTCACGTTCGCGGTCGCCGCGGACCGCAACGACGTCGCCTACGCGCTCAGCTCCGACGAGCTCCGGGCCGTCCTGGACGGCCCACGCTCAGACGCGCCGGTCTCAACCGGTCCCTGCCTCAGCTGACCTCACCGCGGCCTAGGCTCCAGCCCATGCCGAGCCCTCCACCCGCAGACCCGCTCCTTCCGGGAACGGGCGACCAGCCGCTGTCGCTGCTGGACGCCGCGTCGATGGCGAAGCAGATCTCGGGTGGCATCTTCGGCGAGGTCGCGCCCTTCGCCACCGCCGACCCCGGCTACCAGGCCACCGTCCGCCACATCGTCGAGCAGCTGCTCACGATGGCGCTGCGCCTGCTCGAGGAGCGACGGAGCGCCACCCGTTCCGAGATGGCCCAGCTCGTCGAGCTCTGCATGCCTCCGACGGAGCGCGGCGTCACCCTCGAGGACATGCTCGGCGTCTTCCGCGCAGCCGGCATGGCGCTCTTCCGGGGCCTCGACGCGCTCGTTGACGCCGAGCCCAGCAGCGACGGCGACGCGGTCGGCCCGAAGCAGCTGCTCGAGATCGGTCAGCTCGGGTTCGGCTTCATCTTCGCCCTCAGCCATGGCGTGACCGTCCGCTACCTCGAAGGCGACCGCGTCTGGCTGCACCGCGCCGACGCGGAGCGGGCTCTCGTCGCGGGCGTCCTCGGCACACCGCCGGCGATCGAGGAGGCGACGCGGGCATCGCAGTCGCTCGGCGTCCGCCTCTTCGACACGTGGCGCTGCTCGATCTACCTCCCGCTCCCCGGCACGCCTGCGGACTTCGAGACGGCGCGGGGGGCCATCGACGAGCGCCGCCGCGGCCCCGGTGTCGAGCAGACCGGGGCGCTGGCGCTGTTCGGTGACGAGCTCGTCCTGCTGAGCCCGGGCAAGGTGCTGCCTCCACCGGCTCCCGTCGGCTGGACGGTCGGCATCGGCCGCTCGCTCACCGGCACCCAGGGGATCCGTCAGAGCTACGACGAGGCGAGCGAGGCCGCCGAGGTCGCACGTCGCCGTGGGCTCCGCCGCCTCCGCAGCGAGCACGCGCTGCTGGACCGGGTCTTCCTCGGCTCGTTGTCGGCTGGGGAGCTGGCCGAACAGGTCTTGCAGCCGCTCATGGACGAGCCGGAAGGTCGCCGCCAGATGCTGCTCGAGACCCTCGAGGCATACCTCGACAACGGGGCGAGCGTGACGGCCACCGCGCGCACCCTGAACCTGCACGCGCAGTCGCTGCGCTACCGGCTGAAGGTGCTGCGCGACGTGCTCGAAGATGAGCTCGACGACCCGGAGATCCGACTTCAGCTGCACATGGCCGTGAAGTCGCGGCGGCTCGGCTGACGCCTTGGCCGAACCGATGTCCCTGCCAACGCAGTGACCCCGCGCCGAGGCGCGGGGTCGTGAAGCGGGTGAGGACCGGTCAGTCGACCGGGGCGAAGAAGTCCGGCATGATCAGCGTGAGGTCAGCGCTGGCACCGAGCGAGACGCCGGCCGGGACGCGGAACATGTCGCCGATGACCTCGTCGTAGTCGACGATGTCGATGTCGAACTCGAGGACCTCTTCGGACATCGCGCCAGGGATCGTCGCGAGCAGCTGCTCGGGCGTCATGCGGTGGTCGGCCGTGATCGGGTCGAGCAGGTCCGGGCGCGGGATGAGGCGGGCGCGGGCGGGGAGCATGAAGGCGTCCATGGGAACCAGTTTCTTCTGGAGGGGCGATGTCCACAGGATGCTGCCTCAACGTCGTTTCCGTCTCGTTGCCTCCCGATGAAAACCACGGCTGATTGTTCATACGATCCGTATGGGACACGGCAGCAAGCAGCCCGATCGGCCCACTGCCTGTGCGCTCAATGCTCGATCACGAGGACAACAGCCGATTCAGCGCACGACTTCACGGGACAGATCACGATGACGCCTCATCGAGGCGACTGCTCGTCGAGGCGCTGAGCCCGCGTGATCCCGGAGCGGAAGTGACGTCGGCAGAGCACTTCGTAGGCGATCTCGGGACCGGTACCGGCGATCGAGGTCTGCGCGGAATCGGTCACGACGTCACCGACCACGACCGTCTCGCCGGTCCGCTGCAGCACGCCGTCGATCGTGCGGGCGTTCTGGGTCCCGGTCGAGCCGCACCAGCAGAGCGCGCGGACCTGCATGGCCTCGCAGCGGTCGGCGACCTCGAACAGCCGCGTGGTCCCCGGGAAGAGGTGGCCGGTGAAGTCCCGGTAGAGGCCGTACGCGAAGACCTCGATGCCGAAGTCGTCACACACCAGCGCGAGCTGGTCGATCTGCTCGGGCGTGTAGAAGCAGGCCTCGTCGCAGATCAGGTAGTCGAGCTGCTCCCCGTCGTTGACGCGGTCGACCACGACCCGATGGATGTCGACGTCCGGGCTCACGACGATCGCCGACTGGACCAACCCCAGCCGCGAGGAGATCACGGGCCCTCCACGATCATGCAACGAGAACAGCAGCCCACGTCGACCAGAGCGTGCCTGGTTGTGATGTGTCTGCAGCGCAAGCGTCGACTTGCCGCAGTTCATCGTCCCGTAGAAGAAGACCAGCTCAGCCACGACAGACCACGCGTGGGGCCATGAGCCCATCAAGGGGCAAGTTCAGGCTCTGGGTCGGACGGACCGCCAAGCACAGTGGCTCACTGTGGAGCATCTTGGAGCACCCTTTCGTGTCAGGATTGTGTCACGTTCGCGGCACGGCGCGGGAGTGGTCGACCGTCGGCGTCGAACTTCCCGAGGCTCGGTCCGCTGATCCGTGGGGGCCACCGGCCAGAGGCTGCGAGGTGACAGTATGGTCGACACGAGGTCTGCAGCGATCGCGATGGCGCTCGGTCAGTCCGGGTCCAGGCCGATGTCCTCCCGGAAGTGGGCCCCTTCGACGTCGATCCGAGCCACGGCCCGGTACGCCCGTTCGCGCGCGGTGCGCCGGTCGCTGCCGGTCGCGGACACGGTCACGAAGCGATTCCCCAGGGCCATGAACTCGGCGTCGCCGTTTCCTTCCGGGTCCGAGAAGCCGATGAACGGGATCACGTTCTCGACCTCGGCGGCATCGCGAACTCCGCGCACCGGGAACGAGCGTTCTTCGGCGAAGCGATCCGGGTAGCTCGGGGCCGCAACGCACACCGACACCGCGTGGTCACCGGTGGTGCGGACCGCAGCGCCAGCCAGTGACCCTCGGGCCGCGCGGTCGACCAGGTCGAGCAGGTCGCTGTCGAGGATCCGGACCAGCGACTGGGTCTCTGGGTTGCCGAAGCGGCAGTTGTACTCGAGCACCACCGGCCCGGTGTCCGTGAGCATCACGCCGGCGAAGACCACGCCCCTGAACGGGGTTCCACGCTTGCGAAGCTCGTCGACGACCGGCTGGACCAGTTCCTTGCTGAGCACGGCCTCCTGCCCCGGGTCGAGGTCATCGCTCGGGCAGTACGACCCCATGCCGCCGGTGTTGGGCCCGGTGTCTCCGGCACCCAGGCGCTTGTAGTCGCGCGCACCCGGCAGCGGCACGACCCTGGTGCCGTCGCTCAGGGTCATGAGGCTCACCTCCCGTCCGCTGACCACGTCCTCGATCACGACGTGACCACCTGGCGGGGGCTGGCCGTCTCCCCAGAGCTGGTCCAGCGCCGACCTGGCCTCGCTCGGCGAGCTGCAGACGTAGGTCCCGCAGCCACCGGCCAGACCGTCGGCCTTCACCACCATCGGGCCGTTGCGCTGACGGATGTCCGCCAACGCCTCGGCGTAGGAGCTGTGGGTGCGCCATGCCGGCGTCGGGATGCCGATGTACCGCATCAGCGACTTGGCGAAATGCTTGCTGGTCTCCAGCCGGGCGGCGTCGCGGGTGGGACCCAGGCAGGTGATGCCCTGCTCGGTCAGGCAGTCGGTGATGCCGGCGGCGAACAGGTCCTCCAGCCCGGGTATCACCACGTCCGCGTGCATTTCCCGAGCGATGCGGGCGATCGCATCGAAGTCGTCCATCTCGACGCCGGGATGGCAGGTCGCGAGGCTCTCCATGCCCACCGAGCCGGGCACGACGTGGAGATCCGCGATCCGAGGCGAACGGGAGAAGGACCACGCGAGCGCATGATCGCGCGTCCCCGACCCGACGAGCAGCACTCGCAGGCCGCCGTCGCCAACTTCGCACGCGTTCCTGCTCGCCATCCTCGTCCTCCCCCACTCCCGTCTGTCATCTACGCTCTAGTCCGAATCGAGCAATCTGTCCACTTCGGCCGGTGTCCGACCCGCGTTCGGCGACGTCATCTTGAGCCCAACGACCCGACGAACCCGGCACGCCGACGAACAGGCAACACGCTCGAGTCCGGTCGAGGGCGCCTGGCGACTCGCGCCGAACATCCGCGAGCAGGAGCGTTCGAAGTTCGCCTTCTTCTTCCTGTTGTCGGCCTGGCTGGGCGTCGCCCACAGCATCGGCCTGACCGCCGCCGAGACGATCTTCCTGGTTCGCGTTGGTGCCGAGTACCTCCCGCAGGCGATCGTGCTGGCGGCGGTGATCACGATGGCTGGCACGCTGGCCTATGCCGCCGGGGTCGGCCGGGCCAGGCACGACACCTCGTTCACCTCCATGCTCTCGGTGGGCGGTCTGGTCATCGGCCTGCTGTACGCCGCTTCGCTCTTCGTTGCCGGAGCGGTCGTTCCAACCGCGCTGTTCTGCATCTTCTTCGTTGCGCAGGCAGCCATCTTCGTCAACCACTTCTGGACCTTCGCCGGCGACTACTTCGATGCGGCAGCCAGCCAACGGGCCTTCCCGCTGCTGCTCGCTGCCAACGCCGCCGGCGCGGCGGTCGGTGGCTTCGGCGCGGTGCTGCTGGTTCGCGTTGGTGGCCCAGACATCCTGATCGCCACCTGGAGTCCGCTGCTGATCGGGCTGGCGGTGATGGTCCGGGCCCGGAGACGCGACCTGGATCGGTGGGCGCTGCGTGCGACGCACCCGGCGGGTCAGACCTCGGCCAGCAGGACGCCGGGTGCGGTCAGGTTCCTCGGCTCGTCGCCGTTGGCGCGTTGGATGGCGATCTCCATCGCGACGATGGTCATCGCCCTGTTCGTCTGCCAGGTGTTGTACCTCCAGATCTTCGCCGAGAAGTTCCCGGATCCGTCCGACCTGGCGGTGTTCCTGAGCGTCTACCTCGCCGTCACCAACGTGCTGGAGATCTTCCTCAGCGCGGCCCTGACCCCGTTCCTGGTTCGCCGGCTGGGGGTGGCGAACGCGAACCTTCTGCACCCGGTCCTCACGGTCCTGTCCTTCGGGGGACTGGCGTTGGGCGGGGGCTACGTCTCGGGGTTGTTCGCTCGCGCAAACCGCGAGATGTTCGACAACGCCGTCAGCTCGGCCATCCGCGCCTTGTTGTACTCGGCGTTGCCCATCGCCCTGCGCGGACGCTTGCGCGCGCTGCTGAGCGGCTTCGTGCTCTACACCGGCATGGCGACGGCGGGGGTGCTGATCCTGCTGCTCGGCGACGCATCGCGCCTCGAGCTCAGCGTCTTGGGTCTGCTGTTCTCGCTGGCCTACATGGGTGCTGCGTTCAAGGTCCGCCGCGCCTACCTCCGCTCGCTCATGGCACTGCTCCGCGAAGGCCTCTTCGACGTGTCGGAGCTGAGTCTGGCGGCAGGGGGAACCGAGACCAGAGGGCTCGTCGAGGTGTGGCAGCAGCTGCTGCAGCGTGCCGGGGAACGCCCCGGCCGCACCGTGCTCGAGCTGGTCCCCGTGCTGCAGTCGCTGGGACTGGAGGAGCCCCTGATTTCGGGGGCTCGGCACGCCAGCCCCAAGCTGCGACTGGCCTGCGTCACGGCCCTGTCGGAGCAGCCGGGTGAGGCGGCCCGTGTTGCCCTGCGTGAGGCCTGCGACGACCCGGACGCGGACGTCCGCATTCAGGCCATGGAGAGCATCGTCGGCGACGACACCTCGCTGCTGCACGAGAAGCTCGCGGACCGCGACCCGCGGGTCCGCGCGCTGGCTGCGGCTCGCCTCGGGCGGAACGGACTGGCCGCCCTGGCGTCGATGCTGCGGTCGTCCTCCCGAGCGGAGAACCTGGCGGGCCTGCAGGTTGCACCGGCCGATGCTGTGGACGCCGTTCGTGCCCTGCTGGTCGCCCGGGATCCTGAGGTCCGTGCCCACGTTCTGGACGCCCTCGCGCGAATCGCGCCGGAACAGCCGCCAGCGTCCGACGAGCTGGTGGATGATCTGTCGGCACCCGACGGGCGACTTCGTGCGGCGGCGGCGAACCTCCTCGGGCAGCGGGCAGACACCTCGTGCGCCGCTGCCCTGGCGGCGGCTCTGGGTGATCCCGATCGCCTCGTCGATCTCGCCGTGGTCGCGGCCCTGACCAGCCTGGGTGGGGCGGGCGTGGAAGCGGCAACCCGGATGCTTCGAGCCAAGCCCGAACGGGCGGTCAGATCGGCCATCGCCGTGCTGGCCGAGGCGGGCGAGGACGAGGTGATCCGCACGGAGTTCGAGCGCCGCGTGCAGCGGCTGTGGGGCCTGACCCTGGTCGAAGAACTGCTGCCGGATCCGGAACAGGACGTCGGAGCGAGGTTCCGGCGGATGGCGCTCGCCGATGAGTGTTCGCGTACGCGGCGCATCGTGTGGTGTGCGCTCGAGCGTCTCGAGGACCCCAAGGTCGTGCGACGCGTTGACCACGCGCTCCGGTTCGACGACACCCGCGGGCGCGGTGATGCGATCGAGGCGCTTTCCTGCCTCGGAGAGCGCAAGGCCACCCGACAGCTTGGCTTGCTCTACGGGGCGGGCACGCTCGACGAGCGGGCGCGCGACGCCGGGCTCGCCGGGCTGAAGACGCTGGGATCCGCTGCACCCGCGACGGACGACGAGCAGTTCGTCGAGCTGGCACACCGGGCATGCACCCAGACGGCGACGCCGGAGGAGGTTCGCAGAATGGAACGATTGCTGGCGCTCAAGGAGGTGCCGTTGTTCGCGTCCCTGAGCCTGGAGCAGGTGGAGGCGATCGACCGGATCGCGCACCCGGTGCAGTGTCCGCCCGGTGAGGTCATCGTGCGGGAAGGGGATGCGGACGGCGACCTGTACCTGCTGCTCGAAGGTCAGGTTCGTGTCGTCAACGGACACGGAACACCGGAGGCACGCGATGTGGCGACGAAGGACGCGGTCAGCTACTTCGGCGAGATGGCTGCGCTGGACCGCGCGCCGCGCAGCGCAACGGTCGTGGCGACGTCCGACTGTCTGCTGCTCCGGCTCGAAGGGGACCGGCTCCAGGAACTGATCCTCGAGCGCCCCGAGGTCTCCTTCGAGCTGCTCAGGGGCTTGTCGCGACGGCTGCGTGAACACCGCGACTGAGGCAACCATGTGGGCACGCCGCAGCGCTGAGCTGCGTGCACCGCGTGGTGGAGGGGTTCTGCGACGACGCCGGCTGCCGCGGCCGCCAAGGGCCGGGGCGCTCATCCGAGCGTCAGCACGCGTGGCCTGATCGTGACGAGCAACGCCCTCAGTCGAGGTCTGAACGTCGGGTCGTGTCGATGCCGTACTTCTCGATCGCGGCCGCGACGACGCCCTGATCGATCGTGCCCTGCTTGCGCAGCATCGTGAGGACCGTGACGACGACGGACTCGGCATCGACCTGGTGGAGTCGACGCAGCGCCTCTCGGGTGTCGGAGCGACCGAAGCCGTCAGTGCCGAGCACGGCGTAGTCGCCGGGAACCCAGTCAGCGATCTGCGTCGGCGTCGCCTTCATCCAGTCCGTCACGGCCACGTACGGGCCGGACGTTCCTTCGAGCATCTGGCTGACCCACGGGACGCGCTGGTCGTCCGCCGGCGCGAGGCGGTTGTGGGCGTCACACGCCCCGCCGTTGCGCAGCAGCTCGTTCCAGCCGGGGCAGGACCAGACCGTCGCGGCGACGTCCCAGTCGTCGGCGAGCAGCTCCTGCGCCCTCAACGCCTCGAACATGATCGTCCCGGACGACAGGATGTGCGCCTCGTGCGTCCCGCCGGTCGGCTCCGCGTAGCGGTACATGCCCTGGATGATCTGCTCCGGGTCGACATGGTCTGGCATCGCCGGCTGGACCTTCGGCTCGTTGTAGACCGTGAGGTAGTAGATCGCGTCGGAGGAGTCCCCCGGGTACTCGTCGGTGTACTCCTGCTGCGAGTTCGGCCCGTACATGCGGTCGAGCGCGTGCTCGACGATGACGGCGATCTCGAACGAGAACGCGGGGTCGTAGCTGACGACGCCGGGGTTGGTCATCGCGATCAGCAGCGAGTGACGATCCTGGTGCTGGAGTCCCTCGCCGTTGAGCGTGGTCCCACCGGCGGTGGCGCCGATCAGGAACCCGCGGGAGCGCTGGTCCGCCGCCGCCCAGATGGAGTCACCGACGCGCTGGAAGCCGAACATCGAGTAGAAGAAGTACAGCGGGATCATTGCCTCGCCGTGGCTCGCATACGAGGTCGCCGCGGCCGTGAAGGTCCCCATGGCGCCGGCCTCGGTGATGCCCTCGTTGATGATCTGGCCCTTGGAGGACTGCTTGTAGGACAGCAGCAGATCGTGGTCGACGGACTCGTAGGTCTGGCCGAGCGGGTCGTAGAGCTTGAGGCTCGGGAAGAGCGCGTCCATGCCGAACGTCCGCGCCTCGTCGGGGATGATCGGGACGAGTCGCTGGCCGACATCCTTGTTGCGGACCAGGTCCTTGAAGAGGCGCACGAGCGCCATGGTCGTCGCGACCTCCTGATTCCCCGAACCCTTCTTCAGCGCGTCGTAGCTCGTGGACTCCGGGAGCTTCAACGGGCGGTAGTCGACGCGACGCTCCGGGATGCCGCCGCCGAGGGCCTCCCGACGCTCGCGCAGGTAGGCGTACTCCGGGTCGTCGGGCGTGAAGCTGATGTAGGGCGGCATGTCGCCCTCGAGCTCGCTGTCCGCGATGTCGAGGAACAGGCGGTCACGGAACGTCTTGAGCGCCTCGAGGGACAGCTTCTTCATCTGGTGCACGGCGTTGCGGGCCTCGAAGTCCGGCCCGAGCGTCCAGCCCTTGACCGTGTGGGCGAGGATCACGGTCGGAACGCCCTCGGTGTCCATCGCGGCCTTGTACGCGTTGAAGACCTTCTTCGTGTCGTGGCCGCCACGCGGGAGCTTCTCGATCTCCTCGTCGCTCAGGTGCTCGACCATCTTGAGCAGCCGCGGGTCCGTCCCGAAGAAGTCCTCGCGGATGTACGCACCGGGCTTGACGGTGTAGGTCTGGAACTGACCATCCGGGACCTCGTTCATGCGCTGGACGAGCAGCCCGTCGACGTCGTTGGCGAGGAGCTCGTCCCATCCCGCGCCCCAGACGCACTTGACGACGTTCCAGCCGTTGCCGCGGAAGATGCCCTCGAGCTCCTGGATGATCTTGCCGTTGCCGCGGACCGGGCCGTCGAGCTGCTGGAGGTTGCAGTTGATGACGAACGTCAGGTTGTCGAGGCCCTCACGGGCGGCGATGGAGAGTGCGCCGAGCGACTCGGGCTCCGCGGTCTCGCCGTCTCCGCCGAAGAACCAGATGTGGTTGTTCGACGTGTCCTTGATCCCGCGGTTGTGCAGGTAGCGGTTGAACCGCGCCTGGTAGATCGCGCCGAGGGCGCCGAGACCCATCGAGACGGTCGGGAACTCCCAGTAGTCCGGCATCAGCCGCGGATGCGGGTAGGAGGACAAGCCACCCGGCTCGACCTCACGACGGAACCGGTCCATCTGGTCCTCGGTGAGGCGACCTTCGACGAATGAGCGGGCGTAGACGCCGGGCGATGCGTGGCCCTGGAAGAAGATGTGGTCGCCGCCGCCGGGGGCGTCCTTGCCCTTGAAGAAGTGGTTGAAGCCGACTTCGAACAGGCCCGCGATCGAGGCGTAGGTGCCGATGTGGCCGCCGACGCCCCACTCCAGGTTCGACCGGTGGACCATCGCCGCAGCGTTCCACCGGATGTAGGCGCGGATGCGTCGCTCGAGGTGATCGTCGCCGGGGAAGTCGACCTCACGCTCGGGCGGGATCGTGTTGATGTAGTCCGTCGACGTCAGCGACGGGATCCCGATGTTGGCGTTGCGGGCCCGTTCGAGCAGGCGCAGGAGCAGGTAGCGGCCCCGGCCCTTGCCACGCTCGCCGACCACCTGGTCGAACGACTCGAGCCATTCGGCGGTCTCGACGTTGTCGACGTCCGGCAGCTGCGCCGGCATGCCATCGGTGATGATGGCCGGGTCGGTGAACTGCTGGGACTCTCGAGCCTCTGCCACGCCTGCTCCGCTCGCTGCGACGTCGAACCCGCACGATACGCGCGCCAGCCTGCGCGCGCCGTCGACTTCCCGGACGCCATCCATCGACCGTGCACCGGACTCGGCCACGGAATCCACACCGCAGCGACACGCGACGTGGTGACCGCGAAGACACCTGCCCCGCCCATTCGTCCGGTTCGCGCGGGTCCGGAGCGGGCACCATGGAGACGACCCGACCCAGGACCCGTCCATGCGCACCATGACCTCTGCCCGCCGCCTCGCGACGTTCGGGGCCATCGCTGTGCTCGGCCTGTCCGCCGCGGCCTGCGAGCAGGTCGGGGCCGCCGTCGACAACGCCACCGCGGCAGCCGGCAACGCGGTCGACCGGGTCGAGTTCTGTGCGGCGGCGTTGCAGGCCGTGCAGGCCGCGAACGACCGCGACCTCGACGGAGCAATCAGCGCTGGCCAGCGGATGGTCGACAACGCCCCCGACGACGTGAGGGCCGACGCCGAGTTCATCCTGCGCGAGGTCACCGCGGCCAAGGAGTCCGGCGATCTCAGCCGTCTCGACTCCCAGGAGTTCCGCGACACCGCCCAACGGCTCCAGACGAACGCACGCGACAACTGCGATCCGCGCTGAACCCACACCGATCGATGACTAGCGTCGCCGTCCACACCCACGTGAAGGGCGGCCGTTGCCGGCACCACATCCTGACGACGTCGCCCGGCACCTCCTCGGCGCGCTGACGGTCGATCAGCAGCGCGCGAGCATCGAGGCGGACGCCGCCCGCATCGCCGAGATCGTCGAGGCGATCCCGGAGGCGCGGGTCCCGTCGTGCCCGGACTGGTCCGTCGCTGACCTCGCCAAGCACGTCGGCTTCGTCCTGCTCTGGTCCACGCGTGCGATCCGCGAGCCGTCGGCGTCAATGCCCGGCGGCGTCGAGCTGGGCTGGCCCGACGATGGCGGCCGAGGGTCCCGGCTCCGTGATGCGGCCAGCACCGCGACGACGGCCCACGCCGAGGTCGATCCGTCGACGCTCGTGTGGACGTGGGCTTGGGGATCCGCACCAGCCGGCTTCTGGAGCCGTCGGCTCATGCACGAGCTGGCGATCCACCGCGTCGACGCCGAGCTCGCCGCCGACGACGTCCGCCCCGTCGTCCCTGCCGTCGCCGCCGACGGGATCGACGAGCTGCTGACGACCCACCTGTTCATGCGCGGCACCCGGCAGCGGGGCGAGCCGCTCACCGGCGACGACACCGACCTGCACGTCCACCTCACCGACGTCGACCGTGACGGCGAGTGGCACGTCGAGCTCACCCCCACCGGCCCGATCGTCACCCGCGCGCACCGCACGGCCGACGTCGCCATCCGCGGGCGCTCCGAGGACGCCCTCCTGTGGCTGTGGCGCCGCCGCGACGACGCTGACCTCGAGCTGTTCGGCGCTGACGCCGACGTCGCAGCCTGGCGCGAACGACTCGCCGGGCTCTCCCTGTGAGGAGGACCCCATGAGCCCACGCCCCCACATCGCCAACGCCGACCTGCGCGCCGTCGACGTTCCCCCGTCCGACGCCCCGTGGCCCGAGATCATCCGCTTCGGCCACGCCTTCCACGCCTACCGCGTCGCCGGCTCGGTCCAACGCGTCAGCGCCCTCGCGGCGGACGCCCACGACGTCTGGACGGCCGACGGCCCGCTACCGGCGGACCTCACCAAGCTTCGTGTCGTCCTCTTCGCCACCGTGCGAGCCCTCGACAACACGACCCCCACCGACGACGACCGCGACTGGGCAACTGCGCTGCTCGACGCCATCCGCGCCCACCTTCCCCAACCCACCTGACCGGCCGAGGCTCTGCGGCGAGCGACGGCCAAACCTGCACCACGCAGGTTTTGACATCGCTCGGCGAATCGGGCTCTGCGGCGAGCGACGGCCAAACCTGCACCACGCAGGTTTTGACATCGCTCGGCGGGTCAGGGGCGCGGGGCGATGGAGATGAAGTAGTCGTCGTGGGACGGGACCGGGGGGGTGACCCTGGTTGCGGTGGCGGTGGCGCTCAGCGAGCGCAGGGCATCCGCGGTGGACGGGGCATCGGTGGCGAGGCGACGGGCGACCTCAGGCGTCGTCGGCGCGATGGGGATGGGCGGGCCGATGTGGCGACCGTGCCCCCAGAGCGCCCCGATCCCGCGCTCCTTCACCTGGTCGTCGAACCATGGTCCGGCGGCGACCATCGCCGCTGCGAGGAGCAACAACGCGAAGCCCATGCCCTTCACGCCGCTCGCCAGCGCCGGGGCGGAGGACAGCATCCCGCGGGATCCGAGCAGCTGCCACCAGTCGTGCGAGGACTCCGGGCCGAGCAGCGGGAGCATGCGCCAGGGAGCGTCGGCGATGTAGACCGCGGCGTCGGCGAGCGACGTCGCTGACCACCCGATGCAGAGCGCCCCGCCGAGGAGGTCACGTTCCCGGAGCAGGAAGACGCCCGCGAGGAGCAGCGGGAGGAGCGCCTGCGTGCCGTTGCCCATCACGAGCATCACATCGGTCGGCGCCCAGAAGAACGCGACATGGCCGAACTCATGGATGGCCAGGTCGATCCAGCCGAGCAGCGGAACGCGGACGCCGCGCACGAACGGGTTCACGAGGAACAGCATCAGCAGCATCGCACCACCGAGGTACGGCGGCACACGGGTGGCGGTTCTCGACGGCTGGATCATGCCGTCAGCATCGGCAGGAACTCACCCCGCCTTGACGCCCCGCCCCGCCGAGCGATGCCGGAACCTGCGTGGTGCGGGTTTCGACATCGCTCGCGGGGCGGGTCAGCCGAGGGCGTGCGGGACGTTGTTGCAGGAGACGGCGCCGTCGTCGGTCAGCACGACGATGTCCTCGATGCGGACGCCGTGGAGGTCGGGGATGTAGATCCCGGGCTCGATCGAGAACGACATGCCGGCCTCGAGGACGACGTCGCCGCCGGCGACGAGGTACGGAGCCTCGTGGCCGTCGAGGCCGATGCCGTGTCCGGTCCGGTGCGTGAAGTGCTCGCCGTGACCGGCGGCGGTGAGGTGCTCGCGCGCCACCGCGTCGACGTCGCTCGCCCGCATGCCCGGCCGTGCCGCGGCGAAGGCGAGCTGCTGGGCCTCGACGCACAGCGCGTGCATCGCCCGGAACTCGTCGGTCGCCAGCTGTGGCCCGCCGACGACGTAGGTCCGGGTGCAGTCCGACCAGTAGCCCTCGCGCGGTCCACCGATGTCGACGACGACCGGGTCGCCCTGGACCAGCAGGCGTGGACCGTGGTCGTGGTGCGGGATGGCCCCGTTCGGCCCTGAGCCGACGATGACGAACCCGACCGCGTCGTGGTCTGCAGCGATGAGCGCCGCGATGTCGTCAGCGACCTCGTCCTCGGTGCGTCCCGCGACGAGCAGCGCCTGGACCTGCTCGTGGACCCGATCGATCGCCGCGCCCGCGGCCTGCAACGCCGCGATCTCCTGCGGCTCCTTCACCATGCGCAGCGGCGAGATGACCTCGCTCCCACCGACGAAGCGTGCTTCGGGAAGGGCGCGTTGGAGCCCGAGCAGCCACCCGGACGGCAGCGCGTCGGAGATCGCGATCGAGGTCGCATCGCCCAGGGCGGCGAGCACGGCTCCCAGGCCGTCCTCGCCGTCCGACCATCCGACCAGGTCCGCGAGATCGCCCACGCCGGCACGTGCCGCGATCGGGACCTCGAATGCGGGGGTGACGAGCACGACCGGCCCGTCGGCGCGCACGACCGCCACGGTCGGACGCTCCGAGAGCTTGATCGCGAAGCCGAGGAGCCAGCGGAGGTCCGTCCCCGGGCCGACGACGAGCGCGTCGACACCGCGGATCCGCAGCGCATCGCGGACGCGCTCGAGGCGAAGGATGGTCATGGGGGTTCCTGTAGGCAGAGGCCGAGAGCGGCGAGAGGTCTCGCATGGTGTCGTGGTGACCGTTCCCGGGCACGGCTGGTCACGCGGACGCGGGTAGCCTGCCGCATCGTTGACCCCGAGGCAGATGGAGTGCGGAGAGTGGTACGTCCTCGCTTCAAGCCTGTGGCCCCGGATCAGCGCATCCGGGACCTCCGCAAGGAGGACAAGGCTGTCCTCAAGGATGAGCCCGGCCCCGAACGCGCGGCCCGCCTCGCGGCGCACATCCGCAACGCCCATGAGGAGCGACAGCTCAACATGGCGATGCACGCCGCCCAGCTGTGCCTCGACGAGGATCCCGACAGCCCTGAGCTGCTCGTGGGCGTCTACCTCGACGACGAGGACGACGCAGAGGTCCACCTGCGCAACCGCAAGGACCTCGCCGACCTCGGCCGCTACCTGAACCGTCCCGACATCGTCGACCGGGCGATGGCCGGGGCGATGGATGCAGCGGAGTCGTGGGTCCGCGACGGCGACGAGGGCGAGCAGCGCTTCCGTCTCCGTCGCCTGATCTCGATCTTCACCCGCGAGTTCTCCGACGACGTCCGGGACCGTCTCCGCTGAACACGGACCTCGCGGGGTCGGCTGATCGGCCGTTCATTCGTGGTCCGTTGTGGTCACGAATGGCGCTTTGCCCGCATCGGCTGTTTTCCGTACGCAGAGCGCGCAAACCGGACTCGGGTTGCGCGATCAGTGCATGCGAGGTCAGCCGGTCTGGCGCGTCGCTCCGCTGCCGCCGACTGCCGAGAGCGTCGAGCGACCGACGACGATCGGCTGCTCCTCGACGCGGCCCTGCTGCGCCTGGAGCAGACCGTGGACCTCGGCCGCGCGGTAGCGGCGGTGCCCACCGAGGGTCCGCAGCGCCTGGAGCTTGCCCGCAGCAGCCCATCGGGTGACCGTCTTGGGGTCCACACCGAACAACCGGGCGACCTCGCCGGGGGTCAGGAGCTCGACGGCACCGTTGTTGAGTTCGCTCATCGTTCTGCTCCTGCAGGGCTGCGATCCGGAAAGCGTGAGGCGGTGAGAGCACCGCCAGCCGGATCGAGGACCAGCGCGGTCCTGACTCGACGACACACGGAATATCGGTGTGCGTCACGTCGCTGTCACGCTGTGTGGCCAAGTGTAGGAAGCGTCCGTCGCGCCACCGGAGGCGGCCTGTCAACCCGTGGCTAGTTCTCCCGGGTCCGCGTCCATAGGTCGGACCACGTCGCGCGCACCGCTTCATAGGCCGCCGCGGCTGCGGCGGCATCTCCGTCCTCAACCGCGGCCACCGCGGCCTGGAGCTGCTCGCAGGTCCGCTCGTCGCGCCAGTCCTCGCCCAGCAGCCCAGCGATGCGGCCGTAGTCGAGCTCGACGATCGCGTGGTCGTCGAAGGCACGCATCCAGATGCCGAGGCGACCGATCTCATCACGGAACTCACGGATCCGGGGGTCACCGAGGCCTTCGAGCACGTGGCTGACCCGCGCCAGACGTCGGCGGGCCGGACTGATCTGGGTCAGGAAGCGGATCCCGGGCCCGGCGCCCTCCGGGTGATCCGACACGTGACGCTCTTCCGGAGCAACCGCCGCGAGCCAGTGGATCGGGACGAACCACGCCTGGTCGCGGACGAACACCCGACGGTCGACGTGCTGCAGGATCCGCTCCGCGGCCCGCGTGACCGACGGCCCGAAGAGCTCGTCCGAGACCGCGGCGGGGAGCTCACGAGAGCTCACCACCACCGCGCTGGCGACCCGTCGCTCCAACAGCAGCGGACAGACGTGGACGCGTTGTCCGACGCGGCGGATCTCGACCATGCCGACCGCACGCTCGAGCGCCGACGACATGGGCCCGGTGGCGAGCTGCGCCTTGGCCACCGCCTCCTCGATCGCGACGACCTCGCCGCGTCCGAGGGCGCGCCCCCGCTCGATCGCGGCGTCAGCCTGGATGCGCTCCACGGGCGTCAACGCGTCGATGGACTCGTACACGCGGAGCTGGGCGACCGGTGGCGAGGCGTAGGCCACCGGACACCTCCTGCTCAGACGACGCCCGGCGGGACGAGCCCGGGGCACCTGACGTTACGCTCTGCACCGTCGGTGGGCCACGCCCGCCCACCACCTTCTCCCGAAAGCCCTCCGTTGACCGGCTTCTTCGATCTGCGCACCGGCCACGAACAGGTGATCCACGGAGCCGATGACGCCAGCGGGCTGCGATGCATCATCGCCATCCACTCGACGGCGCTCGGACCGGCGCTCGGCGGCACACGGTTCTTCCCGTACTCCTCCGAGGAGGCCGCGCTGCAGGACGTCCTGCGGCTCTCCGAGGGCATGTCCTACAAGGCCGCGTGTGCTGGCCTCGACCTCGGCGGCGGCAAGGGCGTCATCATCGGCGACCCCGCCGAGCTGGGCAGCGAGGCGCTGTTCCGCGCCTACGGCCGCATCATCGAGTCCCTGAACGGGCGCTACATCACCGCCTGCGACGTCGGCACCTTCCCTCGGGACATGACCCACATCGCACGCGAGACCCGGTGGGCGACCGGCGGTCCCGCCGAGCTCGGTGGCTCCGGAGACTCAGGCGTGCTCACCGCCTGGGGCGTGTTCGTCGGGATGCAGGCGACCGCCACCAAGCTGTGGGGTTCCGACGACCTCTCGGGCCGTCATGTCGCCGTCCAGGGTCTCGGCAAGGTCGGCCGACGCGTCGCCGAGCACCTCCTCGAGGCGGGCGCACGGATCTCGGTCGCGGACGTCGACACCGACGCGGTCGCACAGGTCGCCGCCTCCCGCGGCGTCAGCGTCGTCGGCGTCGACGAGATCCTCGAGGTCGAAGCAGACCTCCTCTCCCCCAACGCGATGGGCAACGTGCTGAACGCCCGCACCATCCCGGGCCTCCGCGTCGCCGGGGTCTGCGGTGGCGCGAACAACCAGCTCGGCGACCGCTCCGACGCGGTCGCGCTCCGAGAACGCGGGATCCTCTACGCGCCGGACTACGTCGTGAACGCTGGCGGCGTCATCACCGTCTCCGACGAGCTGCACCCGGACGGGCACAACTTCGAGCGCTGCAAGGCGAAGACCGGCCGGATCAGCGACACGCTCGCGCAGGTGTTCGCGATCGCCGAGCGGGACGGGGTGGACACCGAGACGGCGTCGGAGTCCGTCGCGCGCAGCCGCATGGAGATGGGGACGCACCTCCGCGCCTTCCACCTGCCGGACCGCCAGCGGAACGACTGAGCTCAGGCGACCCGGACGCCGGGCTGGTCGGTGACCCGGCCCAGCGTCCACGCGTCGATCTGGTGGTCCGCCAGGAGGCCGATGAGGTCGTCCGCCTGCGCGGCCGGCAGCATCGCGGTCATGCCGACGCCACAGTTGAAGACGTTCAGCATCTCGTCGTCGGTGACGGGGCCGTGCTCGGCGAGCCACGAGAAGATCGCCGGCATCTCCCACGACGTGAGGTCGACGTCGACGCCGAGGCCTTCGGGGAGCACGCGCGGCAGGTTGCCGGGGATGCCGCCGCCCGTGATGTGGCACCACGCATGGATGTCGACGGCGCTGCCCGCCGCGAGACACGCTGCCGCGTAGATCCGGGTCGGGGTGAGGAGCGCCTCGCCCAGCGGCGTCTCGACCCCGTCCACGACCAGCCCATGGGACTGGGCGAGGTCGCGCGTCCCGATGATGCGGCGGACGAGCGAGTACCCGTTGCTGTGCACGCCGGACGCCGCCAGCGCGACGATGACGTCGCCGGGACGGACGCGGTCCGGACCCAGGATCTCGTCGCGCTCCACCACCCCGACACCGAAGCCGGCGAGGTCGAACTCATCCTCGCCGAGAAGGTCCGGATGCTCCGCGGTCTCCCCGCCGACCAACGCGCAGCCGGCCATGTCACAGCCGTCGGCGATGCCACGCACGAGGTCCGCCACGCGCTGCGGGTCGAGCTTGCCGACGGAGATGTAGTCGTTGAAGAACAGCGGCTCCGCGCCGGTCACGACGAGGTCGTCGACCACCATTGCGACGAGGTCCTGCCCGATCGTGTCGAACCGCCCCATGCGCCGCGCGATCTCGACCTTCGTCCCGACGCCGTCGGTGCCCGAGACGAGCACCGGGTTGCGGTACTTCGTCGTGTCGAACGCGAACAGCCCACCGAACCCGCCGATCGAGCCCATGACCTCGGGTCGACGCGGACGATCCAGCACGGCCTTGATCTTCTCGACCGAGCGGTCGGCCGCCTCCAACGAGACGCCGGCGTCCGCGTACGACACCGGGGTCCCGTCCTGAGCGGCCTGCGTGGTGGAGGGATCGGACACGGCGGGCTCCGTGGGGCGAGATGGGAGAGGTGAGGAAACTAGCCCTCCGCCTCACCACCCCGGTCCCCGAGCAGCCATGCACCGGCAGCCAACATCGCGGCGGCGAGCACCGCGAGGTGCTGCGCCGGCGAACCGGTCGCGGGGAGCTCACCGCTCGGGGCGGGCTCCACGGTGCCGACGGCGTCGTCCTCGTTGTCGGCGGTCTCGGACTCGACCCCCGACACCGTGACGGTCGCGGTGTTGGCGATGTCGCCGATGGCCGAGGGGTCGACCAGCGTCACGATGCGCAGCGTCACGCTCGTGCCGGCGCCGATCACCTCATCGAAGACGCACCGCACGGCCGTTCCGTCGAGCGCGCAGAGCCAGTCAAGGGTCTCCGTGCGGACGTACGCCAGAGCGGACGGGAGGTTGTCCACCACCGTCACCGGCCCGGACGTCGGGAAGCGCGAGTCGTTCGTGATCACGATCTGGTAGACCGCCTCGGCCCCGGCGACGAGCACGTCGTCGGCGAGGTTCTTGGTCAGCACCAGGTTCGGCACCGGGATGAGCCCGAAGTCGACGTTGGTGATGTCCGCCGGCTCGCCGATCTGCACCACCGGCGTCCGACCGGAGGTCGGGTCCGCGTCGGAGTCGAGGTCGTCGTCGCCACCCTGGTCGGGCGGTGAGATGATCATGTCGCTCGGCGGGTCGATCTCGACGATGTAGTCGCCCGGCAGGAGCCCGTCGAAGATGTACTTCCCGTCCTCGTCGGTCACCGTCGTGTCGATGACGTCGCCGTCACCGTCGATGAGCGTGACCGGCACGTCGGGGACGCCCGGCTCCCCGTCGTCCTGGATCCCGTCACCGTCCTCGTCGAGGAAGACCGTGTCGCCGATGCTCGCCGGGAGCAGCCCCGCGTCCAGCGTCGGATCGTGGTCCCCACCCTCGAGGCTCGTGGCCGCAGTCCTGCCGGTCGTCGGGTCGGCGTCGGAGTCGACCGTGTCGTCGGTGCCGGCGTCCTGGGTGGTGAGCGCGGCGCCGATCGGGCTCGGGTCGAACATCACGATGTAGTCGCCGGGCGGCAGCCCGGTGAAGCTGTAGCTGCCGTTCGCGTCCGTCACGGTGCCGAGATCGATCACACCACCCTCGCTGGCGACCTCGATCGGGTTCCCGTCGCCGTCGAGCAGCCACACGAGCACGCCCTCGGCTCCCGGCTCGCCGTCGTCCTGGACACCGTCGCGGTCCAGGTCCCAGAACACGGTGTCACCGAGGCTGACCGGCTGCCACATGCCTGCGTCGAGGGTGAGGTCCTGCTCGCCGAGGGCGAGCGGTCCCGTGGCTGACGTGAGCCCGGTGTCCGGGTCCGCGTCGGAGTCGGCCGCGTCGTCGGCTCCTGCGTCCTGCGTGGTGATCACGTATCCCGTGGGCGGCGTGAACTTCACGAGGTAGGAGGCCGCAGGCAGGTCGGTGAAGACGTACCGACCGTCCGTGTCGGTGGCCGTCGTGCCGATCGAGGTGGTCGGGTCGGCCGCGTCGAACAGCATGACGGTGACGCCAGCAACGCCGGGCTCGCCGTCGTCCTGGACGCCGTCACGGTTCAGGTCCAGCCACACGCGGTCGCCGACGGAGACGACGCCGGGCACGGGGACGATCCCTGCGTCCACGGTCAGGTCGCGCTCGCCCGCATCGAGGGTGATCGGATCGGTCCGCCCCGTCGTCGAGTCGGCGTCCGAGTCCAGCGCCGGATCGGTACCCGCTCCCTGCTGCGTGAGGTTGCTGCCCGGAGGCGGCGTGAACTCCACGGTGTAGTCACCGGGGACCAGGTCGTCGAAGAGGTAGTCACCGTTCGCGTCGGTGGTCGTCGTGGCCACCTCGTCGAGGTTCTCGTCGAGCAGCACGACGACGACGTCGGCCACGCCATCCTCGCCCGCGTCCTGGATGCCGTCGGCGTTCGTGTCGTCGAAGACGCGATCACCGATGGCAGCGGGGCGCCAGACGCCGAAGTCGACCGTGAGGTTCGAGTTCGCGTCGCCGTCCTCGGACGTCGGCTCGCCGCCGACCGTCAGGGTGACGGGAAGCGAGGCGATGCCGTCCGCGGTGGCGTCCGGTCCGTTGTCGTCGTCGTCGACGTCGTCGTCCGGGTCCGTGGCGGGGTCGCCGCCGGTCGAGGACTCCCAGCCGTCGAGCACCTCGCCCGTGGCGAAGTTGTCGCCACGGATGATCACGACGTAGTCGCCGGGGTCGAGCTCGGAGAAGAGGTACAGGCCGTCCGCGTCGGTCGTGGTGGTGGCGATGACGGTCCCGTCGAGGGAGAGGTCGACCACGACGCCCTGCACGCCGGGCTCGCCCACGTCACGGACGCCGTCGTTGTTGACGTCGTCCCAGACCAGGTTGCCCAGGCTGAGCACGCCCGGCTCGGTGACGAGGCCGGCGTCGACCGTGAGGTCACGCTCACCCGGGCTGAGGTTCACGACCGCGGTGCGGCCCGTCTGCGGGTCGGCGTCGGAGTCGAGCGCCGGGTCGGTTCCCTCGCCCTGCAGCGTGAGGTCCGTCCCGTCCGGGGCGGTGAACACGACCGTCCAGTCGCCGGGGGTGAGCCCGTCGAAGAGGTAGTCGCCGTCCTCGTCGGTCGTGGTCGAGGCGTACTCGACGAGATCCTCGTCGAGGAGGGTGACGGTGACCTCGGCCACGCCGACCTCGCCGTCGTCTTGGATCCCGTCTCCGTCGGTGTCGAAGAAGACCCGGTCACCGATGGCAGCGGGCTGCCACACACCGAAGTCGACCGTCAGGTTCCCGTCGGTGTCGTCGCCGTCGACGTCGGTGTCCGGCTCGCCGTTCTCGGTCAGGGTGACCGGGGCGGACGCGATGCCACCCGCGGTCGCGTCAGGGCCGTTGTCGTCGTCGCCGACATCCGTGTCCGGGTCCGGCGCCGGGTCGTTGCCCGTGGAAGAGATCCAGCCGTCCAGGATTTCCCCGGTGTCGAAGTTCGACGCACGGATCACGACGACGTAGGTGTCGGCGTCGAGCCCCGTGAAGAGGTAGAGGCCACCACCGTCGGTCGTGTCGGTCGCGATCGGCGTCTCGAGGTCGACGTCGACGCCGTCACCTGCCGAGTCGAGGTACAGGTCGACGACGACGCCGTCGATCCCGGACTCCGTGACGTCCTTCATCCCGTTGTTGTTCGTGTCGTTGAAGACCAGGTCGCCCAGCGACATCGGGCCGGTGACGACGTAGCCGAAGTCGATGGTGTGGTCGTTGTCACCGGCAACGCCGGTCGTGATGAGGGCGATCTGACCGTCGAGCGTGGTCATCCCGTCGGAGTCGATGCCGTCGGCCCCCGCGTCGGCGGTGGTCGCGCGGTAGCCGTCGAGCGCCTCGCCGGCGCCGGTCTGGGATGCCGGGATGCGGACCTCGTAGTCCATCTGCGGCAGGAGGTCGTCGAAGAGATACTCGCCGCCGTTGGCGGTCGTCGTCGTGTCGACGAGCGAGCCGTCCTTCCAGAGCTCGACGCTCACGCCGTCGACGCCAGCCTCGCTCGGGTCCTGGATCCCGTCAGCGTCTGCGTCGATCCAGACGAAGTCACCGATCTGGATCGGGGCCGCGTCACAGGCGAGCTCGATGTCGCCGACGCCGGCGGTCTTGCCGAAGGTCCGCGGCTCGTCGATGAGGAAGAGCGTCGTGGAACGCTGCCGGCTGCCGTCCACCGTGGACATGCTGATGAACCCGCCCGACTCCCATGACTGGTTCGAGAGCTTCACGGTGTGGCCGGCGTTCCAGACCTCGCCCTGGACGGGGGGCGGGTCGTAGGCGTTGATCACGATCTCGCTGGAGCCGTGCAGGTAGCCGATCGAGCCGAGCGAGGTCTCGGCGTGGATGATCGCGCCGGCCAGCGGGTAGCGCTCGCTGTCGTAGAAGGAGTCGACGTCGCCGGGCGCTGACCACGTGCCGTCGAGGTTCGACGTCAGGCGCAGGGTGTCACCGACGGAGATGCCCTTGCCGCCACCTGGGGTGTTCTGCGGGTCGTTGCCGAACTGGTCGCCGCCACGGTCCGCGACGCCGACGACCATCTCGCCGTTCGTCAGGATCTCCATGTCCATGATCCACGGCTGCGGATAGAGCGAACCGTTGACGCCGGGGTCGATGTCTGACACCGCCGGGACCCACGGCAGGAAGTCCGAACCGTTCGCCGGGATGCTCAAGGCCGAGCCAGCCTTCCCGCGGCCGGTGTAGTCGAGGCCGAAGGTCGCCTTCTGGGTCGACGCCCCGGCGCCGTCGATGGCGTAGATGAACCCCTCCAGGTCGCTCCGGAGGCCGGACGTCTGCGCGGTGCAGGTCACTGATGCGTAGAGGGTTCCGTCATGCGCGAGCAGCCCGCCGGGAACCCAGTCGCCGTTGGAGCAGTCCGTGTCCGCCGACGCGAAGGGCAGCGTGGTCGCGGCCCCGGCAGAGACGGTGTCCCCTGCGGTGACGAGCGGAATCACGTGGATCGAGCGGTCGAAGAGGTTGACGGCGTACAGGACGGTCTCGTCCTCGGAGAGCTCGAGGTCGCCCCAGCCGGTGCGTCCGACCGCGTCCCAGACGGTTTCATCGACGAGCAGGTTCGTGTAGTCGTGCGCGTCGTCACCGGCCTCAGCGGTGTAGAAGACCCGCGCGCCGGAGCCGGTCGTGGTGTCCATGACCCAGATGCGGTCGGGCCCCACGTCGTCCGGACCGTTCGGGAAGGCCGTGTGCCGCTTGGTGTGGGCGCCGGCGAACACGACCTGCAGGTTCTGGCTGTGCGCGAGCCCCTTGACCGGGCCAACGACCGACATGTTCGCCTGCTCGGTGTACGGCGTGTCCTGGGTGCCGTCGTTGCTCGCGGGGGAGGTCGTCCCGGAGCTCGCCGTCATGGAGATGACCGCGGGGCCACCGATCGTGGCATCACCGCCGAGGAAGCAGGTCGTGACGACTTCGGCCGCGCTGTCGCAGTAGTGCGCAGGGTTCACGAGCCCCAGGTCGATCCGGACGTCACCGGACGGGCCGAACTGGACCGCACCACCGTTGACGACGGTCCCGCTGGGAGCCGGCTTGATCGGCCCGCTGTGCAGGAAAGAGCCCCAGCCGGAGAACTCAACCCGGTAGGGGCCGGCGTCGAGGTCGTCGAGCGCGAGCGTCCAGTCGCCGCCTGCTCCGGAGACCGTCGACGCAGCAGTCCCGAGCGCGTCGGTGACGGTGACGGTGACGCCGACCTCTCCGGCCTCGAGTCCGTTCTGGTCTCCCGAGAAGTCGATGTCGCGGAACACGCGGCCAGCAAGGGTGTCGCCGGAGCCGGCTCGCGCGACGTGGATCATGTCTGGGACCATGGCGGCCAGCAGCACGAACACGAGCAATGCGATGTGGGTGCGGCGCAGGCTCACGCGGAGATCCTCGAACGGAGGGACAGCAGTCACCGCATACTGACACATACCTTCGGGGTGTGTGTGCGAACGGGGATGCAGAAACGCGGCCGTTCAGACGGTTCGCCCGCCCAGCCGGCGGCCATGTCGCCCGGAGCGGACGACACGGACAGGAGCCGACCGCTGCGGGCCGCGGACGGCCCGGCGCCGAGGTCAGACCGCCTCGAACTTCGTGGCGGCGAGGTCCTCGTGCTCCCCGGGGACCCCGATCGGGTACTCCCCGTCGAAGCAGGCACGGCAGAGATCGTCGCGGGCGTCCGGCGTCGCGCTGATCAGCCCGTCGAGCGTGACGTAGTGCAGCGAGTCCGCACCGAGGTGCGCGGTGATCTCGTCGACGGTCATGTTCGCGCCGATGAGCTGGGCGCGCGTCGCCATGTCGATCCCGTAGAAGCACGGGTTCTTGATCGGCGGGCTCGTGATGCGCAGGTGCACCTCAGCGGCTCCGACAGCGCGCAGCATCGCGACGAGCTGACGCGAGGTGTTGCCGCGGACGATCGAGTCGTCGACGACCACCAGCCGCTTGCCCTCGATGATCTCCGCCACCGGGGAGAGCTTGAGACGGATGCCGAGCTGACGCAGGGAGTCGGTCGGCTGGATGAACGTGCGTCCGACGTACCGGTTCTTGACGAGCCCCTCGGCGTACGGGATGCCCGACTCCGCGGCATACCCGGCGGCAGCGCTGGTGCCCGAGTCCGGCACCGGGATGACCAGGTCAGCCTCGACCGGCGCTTCCTGAGCGAGCACGCGACCTGTTCGGTGACGGACCGCGTAGACGCTGGATCCGTGCTGACGCTGATCCGGACGCGCGAGGTAGACCCATTCGAACAGGCAATGCTTCGGGGCCGCTTCGGCGAAGCGGCGCGAGACGACGCCACCCGCCTCATCGATGCAGACGAGCTCACCGGGCTCGACGTCGCGGACGTAGACGGCGCCGGTGATGTCGAGCGCCGGGGTCTCCGAGGCCACGACCCAGCCTCCGCGGGGCAGACGGCCCAGGACGAGCGGACGCACACCCTGTGGGTCGCGGAAGGCGTACAGGCGGTCCTCGTCCATCGCCACGATGGAGAAGGCGCCCCGGAAGGTCGGCGCGATCCGCATGATCGCCTCCTCGAGGGAGACGTCGGCATCGCGGGCGAGCAGCGCCGCCATGATCTCGGAGTCGTTCGTGGCCGCCGTCCCCAGCGTCCGGGCCAGATCAGCCGTGTTCACGAGGTTGCCGTTGTGGGCGATGGCCACGCCGCCGCCGGTGGAGGACTCGTGGTAGCGCGGCTGGGCGTTCTCCCACGTGGACGATCCGGTGGTCGAGTACCGGGTGTGCCCGATGGCCAGGTGCCCTTGGAGCCCGGCCAGCGACGACGGCGAAAACACTTGGTTGACGAGACCCATGTCCTTGTGGACGACGATCCGGTTGCCGTCGGACACCGCGATGCCCGCCGACTCCTGCCCACGGTGCTGCAACGCGTACAGCGCGTAGTAGGTCGCCGTGGCGACCTCTTCGCCCGGCGCGAGGATGCCGAACACGCCGCATTCCTCGCCAGGCCCCTCCCCGTAGGTGCGCAGGTCAGCGTCCGGAGGCATCGCTGCCGGATCCGGATGCATCGGGAGCGAGCGGCGCGGTGCTGCCACGGTTGCGCGTCCTTGGGTGCGCGGCCCCTGGAGCGGCCGCGGTTGATGCAGGAAGTCTAGGCGGTCAGCGCCGACCCGCGAGATCGCGGGCCAGACGTTCGCGACGCTCGTCGAGGAAGGACCGGGCCTCCTCCGTGGCCTGCGCGAGGCGCGGCGAGGTCATCGGCTGCGTCCGTGCGGGCCGCAAGCGTTCGGCAAGGCGCGTCGACCATCGGACCCGCCGGTCGAGGGGCCCGCGCGGGCCGGACGGGCACGGGAGGGAGGCTGGCAGCTGCGTCTGCGGTGACATGCGTCAGCCTTCGTGGTGAAGGGAGGAGGGTGGAACCACGCGCTCGCAAGTGTACGCGAACGCTTGCTCTGGCTCATGCGTGTTTCACGCACCATGCCCAGATGACGACCACGCGTAACTCCCGACCTCGCCAACAACCGGACAAAAGTGGACGAAATGCCACGAAATGCCTCCACAGACCTCACGTGCGGCTCACGGCCGCGCGGACGTCGCGCAGGCTCAGTGCAGGACGATCCGCCGGAACGCCTCCGCATGGGCGAAGCCGCTCGGCGCACCCGTCGTTGCCGTCCACGTCCGGATCCTCGGCCCGATGTCCGCTCCCCGCATCTGCGTCACGTGCGCGTGGAGCGCGTCGATCTTGAGGTCCAGCATGTCGGTGATGTCGACGACGTGCTGGGACTGGCCCGGGCCCATCAACCAGATCTCCTCGAGCCCACGCCACGGCTCGAGCCCCTCGTCGCGCACGAGCTCCGGGAACCAGCCCGCCGTGGTTCCTGCGGTCAGCGTCACGTCGAGGCTGGCGACGCCCATCTCGCGGTGGTCGGGATGGTTGACGAACCCGTCGCGCGGGAGCAGGTCCGGGACCATCGAGAACTGCCGGTGCGGACGCACCGCGCGGAACTCGCGAGCGATCGCCTTGAGGAGCGCATGGTCGTTGGTGACCTCACCGTCGACGAACCCCAGGAAGCGGACGTCGCTGACGCCGACGATCCGGGCTGCCTCCACCGCCTCGGCCCGACGGAGGGTCGCGTACTCGGACGGGTCGTCCTCGATCGAGTGCGACCCCTTCTCCCCAGCCGTCGCGATGACGTAGGTGACCTGCCAGCCGTCACGCACGTGCTGGGCGATGGTCCCCGCGGCACCGAACTCGATGTCGTCCGGGTGGGCGCTCAGCACGAGACATCGTCGCACGTCGTCGGTCATGGCGGCCCTCCCGTCATCTCCGCCCGAGCCGACAGCCTAGACAGGATTCCCCGGGCCTCCGCGGTCACCGCAGGTTGAGCACGAGACCGGACGGGTTGGCCACGTCGCGGCCCGAGTTGATCGGCTTGTTCGTGGCAACCCGCAGGAGGTAGATCATGTTGGTGCCCCCGAGCAGGTCGCCCTGGGGATCCAGGAATCGGACGTAGACCGCGGTCGAGATGCTCGTGTCGAACGTCACCGCCAGCGGTCCGGACGCGAGCGCGGAGTTCGACACGACGGTGCTGCCGTTGACCGGAACCGGGTGGCCGAAGACCCCCACGATCGGGCTCGACTGGTCGTTGTCCGTCACCACGGGCACCTGGATGACCTGGAACGATCCGTCGCTGCGCAGCCCCGCGCCGTGGACGAGCAGCGTCGAGGTGGACGCCATCGCCGGGTCGACGATGACTGCCCCCGTGAAGTGCTCGCCCACCTGGAGATCGACGCTGCCGGCGAACTTCGTCATGTGTGCGGCGAACATCCGCCCGCTGGCGATGGCCGCGTTGAGCCCGGCATGCGACAGGTCCTCGGTGACCAGCATTGTGGCCATCGGGTTGTTCTGCTTGTGGACCTGACCGCTCCTCGGCAGGTGATCATCGCTGACCCCGTTGGCGAACAGCACGTAGCCGTTGGCGGTGAGCCCCTCCCACAGCCGCAGGTGCTCGAGCATCCCGACGTTGCCGCGACGCCGGTAGAAGACTTCGAGACCGTCGACGCGCTCGATGACGTCGTTCTCCTTGCGCCCAGCGGTGGCGAAACGGGTGAGCGTGAGCTCGAGGTCGGCCGCGCGGTCGCTCCCCTGCTGCAGCTCGCCCTCCTGCGCCCCGAACGGGTGGTTGTAGGTCGTCAGGCCGCCGAGGCCGCGAGCACCCGCGAGGATCTCGTACAGCTCTTCGAGGGTCGCCTCGGCCTTCGGACGTGTGTACGCCGACGGATGCAGGTAGATCTCCGAGCTCGCGCTCGGGAACTGGTTGACGTGGGTGACCAGCGAGAGCTCCTGGCCGAGGTCGACGAGCAGGTCGTGGTCGCCGGCGTACTGCGCGAGGATGTCGCGCATGACGCCTTCCGGGTCGGAACCCGTGTGCAGCGTCGAGGTGATGTCGATCCCGTGCCAGAAGCCGGCAGCGATCGCGCCGTTGCGCGAGGCAACGCCGACATGGAGGTCGTGGAGGCTGTTGTCCTCGGCGACGAGGAAGGGGTCGATCCCGAGCGCGACGAAGGCCGCCTTCATGTCTTCCACGGGCTCGACGGCGTGCTGCTGACGGCCCATCGCGTGGATGTTGCGCTCCACGACGATCCGGTGGCCAGCGTTCTCGAGGTGGTAGGCCGACCCGGTCCGGCGCAGATGCGGCAGGCGCCCCCATCGGTAGGTGAGCAGCTGATGGCCGCCGGCGCGCGTGCTCGTGCGCCGGTGGTACGACATCTCGATCGTGAGCTCCATGAACCCGTCGTTGTGCATGGTCCCCGGGTCGAAGTCCGCGACGAGACCGACGCCGGTCAGGTTCTGACGGTTCGCCTTGCCGCGGTGCTTGGTGTCACCGGACGCGAGCGTGCTGAGCAGCTCTGGGCGGTCGTTGACGATGCGCAGCCAGACAGCGTCACGCTCGGGGACGAACTTCGCGTTGTGGTTCCCCAGATCGGCCTGGCGCTCCCACGACCACTTCCAGCCGAGCTCGCTGCCGGGGTTCGACTCACCGTTGAGGTTGTTGCACGCCGCGCGCGGGAGGGCGTCGACGGCGCGCTGGCGCCAGTCATGGTCGGTGAAGAAGGCAGCGTCGAAGCCGAGACGATCGAGCTCGGCCAGATGACCGCCGATCGAGCCCTGCCCCTCGCTGAAGGACGAGTGCAGGTGCATGGCCGTCCGAGCGATCGAACGGCCGTCCGGCGTCTGCTGCAGCGAGGGCGTGCTCGCCCATGCACGGGGGAACACCAAGCGGTCCAGCGCCGGAGCTCCGGCCCGTGCGATGCCCGCGGCGGCGACGAGACCCGAGCCGCGGAGGAACCCACGCCGGGTCAGACCGCTGAACCGCCCGGTCTGGACGTCAGGGCCCACCCGTGGCGCACGGTCGTGTCCGTGTTCGTGTTCCGTGCACATGTCCACCCCCGGCGCGTCTCGGCTGCGCACTGTACGAAGCCTCGATGCTTCAGCCGGGGCGTCCGGGCCATCTGGCCGAGATGATCGGCAAGGCGTCCGTCAGGCGCTCAGCATCTCCGGGAGCGCAGTGGTGAACGCCGATGAGACGTCGTCGAGGTCGAGCTGCACGACCGGTGTGCTCGACCGCGAGATCGCGATGCTCGTCCCACCGGTTCGACCGATCTCGCGAGCCGCCACGCCGGCATCCGCAGCGACCGCGACCAACGCGTCCAGATCCCCCGACGCGACCGTCACGACCACGCGACCGGGCGACTCGCTGAAGAGCAGCTGTGCGACCGAGAGGTCCGCGTCGATGTCCACGTCGACGCCGACGCCGCCGGCGATCGCCGACTCGCAGAGGTTGACGAACAGCCCGCCGCCCGACACGTCGTGCGCGGAGCGGAGCAGACGCTGGCTGGCAGCGTCCTGCAGGGCCGCGGCCAGCCGGAGCTCGAGGTCGAGGTCGACCTTCGCGAGCGTGCCGCCGAGGGCGTCACCGCGGGCGTGGAGGAACTCGCCGCCAGCGAGCCCGTCGACGGTGTCCGCGCCGAGGAGCAGCACCACGTCGTCCGGACCGGCGAACCTGCTGCGGACCGCGGTGGTCGCGTCCTCGAGGACCCCGAGGATGCCGATGACCGGCGTCGGGTGGATGGCCTGGCCCTTGGTCTCGTTGTAGAGGCTGACGTTGCCGCCGGTGACGGGAACGCCGAGCGCTTGGGTGGCTTCACCCATCGCCGCGATCGCGGTCGCGAGCTGCCACATGATCTCGGGGCGCTCCGGGTTGCCGAAGTTCAGGCAGTTCGTCGAGGCGAGCGGCTTCGCGCCCACCACGGCCACGTTGCGGAACGCCTCGGCGATGACGCGCCGCGTGCCCTCGGCCGGATCCAGCGCGCACCAGCGGCCGTTGCCGTCGGTGGCGCAGGCGAGCGCACGCTCGCTGCCCGGGAGGCGGACGACGCCCGCGTCACCGTCGCCGGGGCCCATCACGGTGCCGGCGCCGACGAGGTGGTCGTACTGCTCGGTGACCCACGCCTTGGACGCGACGTTGGGGTCGCCGAGGAAGTCGAGGCAGACCTGCTCGAGCTCCTCGCTGCCGGCCTGCGGCAGGTCCGGGTGCTCGACGTCCATCGCGGCGTAGTCGTCGAGCCACGACGGGCGCTCGTACGGTCGGTGGTAGGTCGGACCCTCGTCGGCGAGCGAGCGCGCGGGGAAGTCAGCGATGACCTCACCGCGGCGGGTGAGCTTCAGGTTGCTGCCCTCCACGACGGTGCCGATGACCGATGCCGGGACCCCCCACCTCTCCGCGATGGCGAGGACCTCGTCGAGGTTGGGCGGCGAGACCAGCGCGAGCATCCGCTCCTGTGACTCGGAGCAGAGGATCTCCCACGACTCCATCGACGGCTCGCGCAGGTGGACCTTGTCCAGATCGACCTCCATGCCGAGCGAGGCGGCGGACGCGAGCTCCGAGGTCGAGCAGGCGATGCCGGCTGCGCCCATGTCCTGGATCCCCGCGAGCAGGTCGCGGTCATACAGCTCGAGGCAGCACTCGATCAGCAGCTTCTCGGCGAAAGGGTCACCGACCTGGACGTTGGGGCGCTTCGCGTCGAGCCCCTCGTCGAACTCCTGGCTGGCGAGGACGGAGGCGCCACCGATGCCGTCGCGACCGGTCGCGGAGCCGAGCAGGACCGCGACGTCGCCGGGGTTCTCGGCAAGCGCCAGCTGGACGCGGTCCTTGTGGAGCACGCCGATCGCGAGGACGTTGACGAGCGGGTTTCCGGCGTAGGAGTCGTCGAACACGGTCTCCCCGCCGATGTTCGCCACGCCGACGCAGTTGCCGTAACCGCCGACGCCACGTACGACGCCGTCGATGATGTGGCGCGTGAAGGCGTTGTCGGGGCGCCCGAACCGCAGCGGATCCATCACGGCGATCGGGCGCGCGCCCATCGTGAGGATGTCACGGATGATCCCGCCGACCCCCGTTGCCGCGCCCTGGTACGGCTCGACGTAGGACGGGTGGTTGTGCGACTCGATCTTGAACGTGACGGCGATGTCACCGCCGACGTCGACCACGCCAGCGTTCTCCCCCGGCCCGACGAGCACCTGCGGCCCGGACGTGTCGAGCTCGCGCAGGTGGACCTTCGAGGACTTGTAGGAGCAGTGCTCCGACCACATCACCGAGTACATCCCGAGCTCGGACGTCGACGGGGTCCGCTCGAGCGTCTCGACGATCCGCTCGTACTCCTCTTCGTTCAGGCCGAGCTCACCCGCGAGCTCCAGGGCCCGTTCCGGCGTCAGCGCCTCGTCAGCGGGGAAGGTCAGATCAGTCACGTCGTCAGCGATCGTCACGGCGTCTCAGGGCGTCCGATCCTAGGACCCCGCCCTCGCCAGTCCCCATCCGCTGACCGCCCTCAGCTCAACGCTCCGCCCCGCGCACATCGCGTGTCCCCATCCCGCCACATGTCGCGGATCGAGGACACGCGTTGCGTCGGACCGTCAGCGCTGGGCGGCGCGGAGGTCGGAGAGCTTGAGGCGGCCGCCGCCCGCGAG
>CBDTYW010000006.1:0-34812 GCA_965364735.1 uncultured Nitriliruptoria bacterium | reverse complement strand
GCATCCGCATCCGGCTGCCGCTTGGGGATTTTCGACGCGGAAGGCCGCGCCACCGGCCCGGACGGTCGCCGCCGGGAAGCGGACCTCCACGCGGTCGTTCGCGGGGATCGTCACGCGGGTCCCGTCGAGGGTTCCGGATGCCCCGACCGCGAGGTTCGCGGACTCGATCACGACGAGCGCCTCGAGCGCGGCGTCGGTGCGGTTCTGCACGACGACCGGCAGCTCGAACTCGTCGCCGAAGTTCAGGAAGCGGGGCGCGGACGGCCGGACCTGCAGCGGCAGCCGGGCGGTGATGTTCGCCTCGTCCGCGCCGAAGCGCTCGGCGCCGTGGGCCGCGACGACCATCACGCGGTAGCGCGTGAGGTTGTCCGGGAGCGGCACCTCGACGGTGGCACGCCCCTGGGCGTCGGTCGTGACGTCGGACGTGAACACCGCCAGCGCGTCGAAGTTGCTGCGGACGCTGATCGCGGGCCCTGATGCGTCGTTGGTCTCCGCGAGCGCGCCCGACGCGGTCGGGGCCGAGCCGCCCGTCGTCCCGCCGTCGTCATACAGGATGCCCCCCTCGCCGAGCCCATCAGGGGCGGCCTCGGGGGCCGAGAGCACATCGTCCCTCCCCGACTCGAAGTCCTCAGGGTTCGCGAGCGTGACCGTCGCGCGCATGCGCTGCGCGTCGAGCCATCCCTGCCGCGCGACATGCATCACCTCGACCGGGTCCGGCAGGACGTAGCCGCCGGCAGCGAGGACCGCCTCGTCGACGACGACGGCCACGAGGTCAGCGCCCGCGACCGCGGCACCGTCGACGCCCCGGACCCGAACGCCGACCGACGTCGTGGCGCCGGGCTCGACCGCGTCGGCCGCCGGGGTGATCTCCACGTCGAGCCGGTTCGCGCTCGACGAGATCTTCAGCTCGACGCTTCCGGTCGCGAACGCGGGCTGGTCGGGTGCTCCGGCGACCGGGTCACCGTCGTCGCCGACGCGCGGCGTCGTGCCGACGATCTCGACGCGCGCCTCGACGCGCGGCGCCCACGTCGCCTCGATCGGGATCTCGAGCAGCGCTCCGCCGTCGACGACGTCGAAGCTGACGACCTCGCGGATGCGGTCATCCATCAGGATCAGGAGCCCGTCGCCGGCGGGGACCGGCGACTGCACGTACACCTTGAGCGTCGTGCCGGGCTCGAGGTCGCCGTCGGTCTCGGGGATCAACAGCGCGGTCTGCAGCTCGACGTCGCGGACGGGAACCGCGGTCGCGCCCCGGACCCAGACGACGAGCTCGCTGCGGCTGACGCGGCCGTTGGCGTCCGTGACGGACGCGACGACCTTGTGCTGGCCCCCGGCCCCGGTCGGGAGCGAGCAGGTGACGGTGGCGTCGGTGGAGGTGACGGTGCAGGTCTGCGGGTCGACCTCGACCTCGGCGCGTGCCCCGTCGACGAACTGCGTCTCCAGGCGCGCGGACGTGACCGTGATCTCGGTACCGGCGACCGTGTCTCCGTCGATGTCGGTCGCGACGAGCGTGACGTCGAGGTCATCGCCGGCCGCGATGAAGGTGCGGCCGGTCGCGATGCCCACGTAGGTCTTCGCGGGGTGCAGGACGAAGTCTGTCGTGGACGCGAAGACCTGCCGGTTCACGTCTGCGACCTGGGCCTCCGCCGAGATGACGGTCGCGAATCCGCCGCCGTCGCCGGACACGTCCATGCGCAGCGCGTGGCGACCGGTCGCGTCGGTGACGGCGGTGAACCGCTCCACGCGGTCCGGCTCGCCGAAGCCAGGTCCGGGCGGCGAGATCCCACGGCCGTACGCGACATCCTCGGCGTGTCCGCCGCTGAAGCCGCCGGACCAGACGTCGAACCACGGGTTGTTGACGCGACCGAAGTGGAGCTGCGGCCAGCCGGGCGGGGCGTAGGTGCCGTCCGCAGTCGTGACGACCCACTCGACCGTCGAGTCCGGGAGCGGCCCACCGGTGAAGTACGTCGCGTTCACGACGGCCGTCGCAGGCGCCTCGGTGATGAACGGTCCGTCGGACGCCATCGCGGTCGCGACCTCGAACTCGGGGCGACGGAACTCCTCGATCTGGAAGCCGTGTCCGTGACCGCCGAGCCGCTCGGACGTCCCGGTGAAGCTCAGCGTCAGGGAGGCCTGGCCGGTGTTCGCTCCTGCGGGGATGTCGACCTCGAGGTCGAAGCCGTCCTGCGCGTCGAGCTCCAGCGTGCCGGTCGCCAGCTCGACGCCGCGGCCGTCGCGGACCGTCCAGGTGACCGGAGCATCAGGAGCGCCCGTCAGCCGCTTCGTCGCGCCGTCGACGGTACGGACCCAGCCGGCGAACCGGACGGTCTCACCGGGGCGGTAGAGCCCACGATCGTCGATGACGTACCAGCGCGAGAACGCGTTGTCGGAATCGCGGGAGTACCAGGCTGGCAGGATGGCCGCGTCGTTGCCGCGACGCGCCAGCAGGAACGGGGTGCGACGGACGTTGTCCAGGCTCGGCGGGGTGAGCCTGGCAATCCCGTCGCGATCGGTCGCGACGGCCGGGATCGAGCCCTCGCTGTAGGTGACGGAGACGTCCGCGAGCGGCGTGCCCGTGGCGAGGTCGGTCGCCCACGTGACGATCTGACGCCGGTCGCTGAACCCGTCGATGCCGATGCCGGTCGACTGGACCCACGTGAAGGTCGGCTGGTTGGACCACCAGTCGCGGTGCTGCTGGCCTCCGGCGAGTCCCGCGAGGAACCCGTCGGGCGGAGCGATCATGACGACCAGATGACCGGGCTCGCCGTCGAGCGCCGCGGTGAGATCGATGCTGGAGAGCGAGCGCGAGGTCGGGTCAGCGACCGCGACGGTCCCGTCGATGACCTGTTCCCACCGGCTGAACGGCGCGCCTGCGAGGTTCGGCTGCTCGCCGCTGGAGAAGACGTCGCGGTTCTCGAGCAGGCCGAACTCCGCAGGATCGACCCGCCAGGCGCGGACCCGCAGGGATGCGTGCCCGACGCTGGTCGTGCCGACGCGCGGCGTCGGCGAGGTCGGGTCGAGCGTGACGATCTGACGCTCGAAGCTCTGCAGCTGTGGACGCGGCTGCCGGATCGCTTGGGAGATCTTCCGCGCCTCGGCGAGCGTCTGGCCGTAGATGTCGCGCAGTGCGCTCGGGCGCAGCGTGAAGTCGTAGCTCCGGTCGGCGACGAAGCTGCCGCGGACCTCGAGGCCGTTCTGGCTCGGCAGGACGGAGAGCCGGTCGACGGCCGGGGACACGGTGAGGGCCGTCGCGATGTCCGCGGCCGTGTAGGTCGTGAGGTCGAGCGGGTTCGTCAGCTCGAGGAACAACGTCGCGTCCGGCGTGCACGGGTCCTCCCAGCAGCGGATCGTCGCGAACTTCAGCGGCCCGTAGGTCTTGGTCGAGGAGGTCTGCGACGACTCCCCCGTCTTGGGGCCCTCAGCCGAGACGACGCCCGGGCCGACCTCGAGCGTGACCACGGTGTCCGTCGGCAGTGTGTTCACGGGCCGCACCGCGACGGCGCGACCGCCGAGCGCGGACGCCATCGCCTGCTTCGCCTGCTCGTCGGCCGCGATCTCCGCAGGCGTCGCGAGGCGGAGCGCCGCAGCGTCACGGCCGACGACGAGCCGCATCGCGGCGAGCGCCGCGTCCGGCTCGACACGCTGGTCGAAGGACGCGACGAAGACGGGCGTCGTCGAGAGCGACTGCGTCCCGTTCGGCGTCACGGACCGGACCTGCACGGCAGGCGTCGAGAACGTGAACCTCACGTCGCGGGCGAGCGCGTTGCCGGCTGCAGACTCCGTGCCGGCCGGGATGGTGACGGTGTAGTCGGTCGCCATCGGGAGGCGGTCGATGTCCGCGCCGTCATGCTCGAAGCGCGCGGTCGACGAGCCGATCCAGCGCCACGTGCCGGAGATGGCAGGCTCGATCTGGATGGGGACGTCGACCTCGTCGAGCTGCGCGTGGGTGGTGAGCGGGACCATGGCTTGCGAGAACGTGACGCTCAGCCACGGGGCCACGTCGACCGCTCCGTCCGGCTGGTAGCGCAGCACCCGGAGCGGACCGGTGGCGACCTCGGGCGTCGGGACGTCGGGCGTCGGCGGGAACGGCGTGTCGATCGTCTCGCCGGTGCGGGGCGGCTGGAGCGTCGTCGCGGGTCGGGCGAAGTCGGCGGGCTCGGCGATCCCGGAGTCCCAGTCCGGGAGGCGTCCGAGGACAGCCGCGATCTCGGCGTCGGTGAGCTGCTCGCCCGTGACGAGGCGTGCCGCAGCGGTGGCGACGGCCGGAAGCACGCCGGTCGAGAGGCTGACCTGCACAGCTCCAGTTCCTGCTGCTGCCACGGGGCGACCTCCGTCGGTCGGGTCGGTGGGTGACGTGCCGGGCTCGGCGTCGTCGCTGCAGGCGGTCGCCACCATCGCCAACGTCACGACCGCTGCCGCTGCTCGTCGCATCCTCGAACGCATGCCAGATCCCGTCGTGTCGTCACCAGTGTGCGGTCTGACGCCTGCGAGCGTCTCCCGGTTGCGCAGATTGTCGCGGAACCCGGCTGCGCCCCGCGGTTGTCGCGTTTCCCGAGCGGGGGGCCGTTCCCACGACAAACGCGCCTGCGAACCGGTTTCGGCGACAACGCAGACGCCCCGCCGGGGTCCCGGCGGGGCGTCTGCGTGGCTGGCTCAGCGGGTCACTTGGACAGCTGGGTTCCGACCGAGTGGAGGTCCTGGCACGCCTTGACGACGCGAGCGGTCATCGAGGCCTCGGCCTTCTTGCCCCACGTGCGCGGGTCGTACTGCTTCTTCACGCCGACCTCGCCGTCAACCTTGAGCACGGAGTCGTAGTTCTCCATCATGTGGCCGACGACCGGACGCGTGAACGCGTACTGGGTGTCGGTGTCGACGTTCATCTTGATGACGCCGTAGGAGAGCGACTCGGCGATCTCTTCCTCGGACGAACCGGAGCCGCCGTGGAAGACCAGGTCGAACGGCTTGGAGCCCTCGGCGAGGCCGAGCTGCTTCGAGGCCACGGCCTGGCCGTCACGCAGGATCGACGGAGTGAGCTTCACGTTGCCCGGCTTGTAGACGCCGTGCACGTTCCCGAACGTCGCGGCGAGCATGTAGCGGCCGTTCTCGCCGGAACCGAGCGCCTCGAGGGTCGCGAGGTAGTCCTCGTTGGTCGTGTAGAGCTTCTCGTTGATCTCGTTGTCGACGCCGTCCTCTTCCCCGCCGACGACCCCGACCTCGAGCTCCATGATGATGTTCGCGGCCTTGCACTCCGCGAGCAGCTCCCTCGCGATGTCGAGGTTCTCGCCGAGCGGCACGGCAGAGCCGTCCCACATGTGCGACTGGAAGAGCGGCAGCTCACCGTTGGCGACGCGCTCCTTGGAGATCTGGACGAGCGGACGCATGAAGCCGTCGAGGTGGTTCTTCGGGCAGTGGTCGGTGTGCAACGCGACGTTGACCGAGTACTTCTTGGCCACCTCGTGGGCGAACATCGCGAACGCGACGCCACCGGTGACCATGTCGTCGTAGCCCGACTCGCCCGGCCCGCGGCCCGCGAAGTACCCGGCGCCGCCGGTCGAGACCTGGATGATCCCGTCCGACTCGGCCTCGGCGAACCCGCGCAGGGCTGCGTTCAGTGACTGCGATGACGTGACGTTGATCGCGGGGTAGGCGAACTCGCCTGCCTTCGCGCGGTCGAGCATCTCGTTGTAGATCTCCGGGGTCGCGATCGGCACTGATCACTCCGTTGTGGTGTTGACGGCTGCGGGACTGACGTGAGGTCACGCAACGTATCCAGCGCGACCGCAGAGCGGCACCCGCGACCCCCAGAGCGCACAGGGAGGAGAGCCCCCTCGAGGCCAACCGGCCGCACGTCGCGCGGTCTCGGGTCGCACCGGCCGCCCCTCCGCACCCAACAGGGCGGATCGGACGAGACGGACATAGTGTTCGACGTGCTCGGGCAGGGGGCTCGGCAGCGCTGAGGGGTACAGAGCATGGGCTTCTTCACAAGCACCAGGGAACGGGCGGCCGCGCTGAAGGGGGTCTCGATCTTCGCCGGCCTCCCGATGGACGAGCTGATCGCGTTGCAGAAGCACTGTGACGAGACGAGCGTCGAAGACGGCTTCGAGCTCGCCCGTCAGGACCGCGCCCCGCAGCAGATGATCATCCTCGTTCGCGGCGAGGCCGAGGTCCTGCGCAACGACGTCTCGATCGCGACGCTCGGACCCGGCGACACGATCGGTGAGCTGTCGCTGCTCGACGGCGGCCAGCAGACCGCGACGGTCATCGCCCGAGGACCGTGCGACGTCCTCGCGGTCCCGATCCAGGACTTCGGGGCGTTGATCGCCGAAGCGCCCGAGTTCTCACGCAAGCTGCTCGCGTCACTCGCTCACCGGCTCCGTCTCACCGACGAGCTGCTCGTTCCCTGACCCAGCGGCGCACGACGTTGCCTACGTTGGGCCGGAGCACGCCGCATCGCAGCGTCATCGGACACAGGTCGCACCATGGGCATCTTCCGCAACCAGAAGGAGCGGGCGACCGCGCTGAAGGGGGTGTCGATCTTCGGCAGCCTCCCGATGAAGGACATGCTCGCGCTGCAGAAGCACTGTGACGAGGCGACGGTCGTCGACGGCACGGTCTTCGCGCATCAGGACTCGGTCCCCAAGCAGATGGTGATCCTCGTGGCAGGGTCGGCGTCCGTGACGCGCAACGGGAAGAAGATCGCCATGCTGGGACCCGGCGACACGATCGGTGAGCTCTCGCTCATTGACGGCGGCAGGCAGACCGCGACCGTCACGGCCAAGGGCGAGTGCGACGTCCTGGTCGTTCCCGTCAACGAGTTCGCCGCCTTCATGGACGACGCGCCCGGCTTCAGCCGGAAGCTCCTGCGCTCCCTCGCAGGGCGTCTCCGCGCGGCCGACGAGCTGCTCGCCCCCTGATCCTCGTCAGGCGGTCTGGTCCGGCGTGGCCGCGTCGGACGACACGGCTTCGTCGGTGAGACGGACGAGGGGCCCCCGAGCGAAGATGTCCGGGCCCGCGACGCCAACGGACTCCCACACACCCCGCGGGACGCCGAGGTCCGCGACGTAGAGGTCGCCGACGTACGGGTGACAGACCGGCGACAGCAGGCCGGTCTTCGGGGCGCCGACGGTGACGGTGACGTCCGCGGTGACGCATGGCCCGTGCAGCCCGGCATCGCCGTCGATGCCCGACGGCAGGTCCAGCGAGACCACGAGCGCGTCGTGTCGGCGCAGCCACTCGATCGCGTCCTTCACGAGGTCGCGCACCGGCGGCGTGACGCCGATCCCGAGCATGGCGTCGACGACGACCTCGCCCGGACTCCCCGCCCCGTCGAACACGCGCACGCTCACACCCGCAGACGCGAGGACTCGGGTCTGGTGCTCGAGGCCCGGGGTCGCGGTGAGCAGGACCTCGACGTCGGCGCCTGCTGCGGCGAGCAGCCGGGCGGCGATGAGTCCACCTGCTCCGTTGCCCCCACCACCTGCCAGCACGGTGACCGTCGTGCCCTCCACGTCACCCATGACGAGGCGTCGCACCGCGTGCGCGACCCCGCGCCCCGCCTGCTCCGCGAGCTGTGCCAGGCCGATGCCGAGCGAGAACAGGCCTTCGTCGACGGCGCGCATCTGGGCGACCGTCACGTGCGGCACCCGCGACTGCTCGATCGCCGGGAGGTCGCCCTCGAGGCGGACGCGCCGGATGATCGAGGGGATGTCCTCCCACGGCTTCACGGAGAGATCGTCGCCGAGATCGATGGGAGCGACGCCTTGGCTCCAGCCCGGCATGACGTGGTCGAGCAGCAAGGCGATCAGCATGGCTGTGGCGCCCCACAGCAGGTCGTCGTCGAGCTGCCACGCCCACGACGAGCCGCGCAGGCTGAGCGGAACATGGCGCCAGAGCTCGCGGCGCAGCAGCATCGAGATGGGAACATGGATGACCTCGTCGACCTCCCACGGCGACGGGTCGACCTCGTGAGGTGCGACCCAGCGCGCCACGACCGGGACCACCCAGAACTTCGACGGCGGGATGAAGAACGTCGGCCCCATCCCGAGCAGCTCGATCGAGTCCGGCCGCAGCCCGATCTCCTCCCGAGCCTCGCGGACCGCCGCCGCGGTGATCGACTCGCCTTCGTCGCGCCGACCTCCCGGGAACGACAGCTGCCCCGGATGCGAGCGAAGGTCACGACGGCGGCGTGTCAGCACGAACCGCGGGCCTTCCTCGGAGTCCTCGATCAGGACGAGCACCGCTCCGACACGGCCTTCTGGCGGTGGCTGCGTCTGCTCCTCCGGAACCAGCGAGAGCACGGCTGAGAGCTTGGCGAAGAACTCGTCTGCGCGCTGCGTCATGAAGCTCTCGATCCGTGGAGGCCCTCAGGCTACGCCCGCAGGCTCGCGAACGGGACTCTTGCAGGAGCGCGCAGTTATGGTCCGATCGGCCGAACATGACTACAGGTCTCGCCCGGTTGTGCCGAACCCGGGACCGAACCGATGCCTCTGCCCGGCGTCCCGGAAGATCGAAGACCCATGCCAGCACCGACGTCCACCCGCTCGACCCGGTCGCGGTTCGCCCCGCGCACCCTGACCGCGACGACCGCGATCCTGGCGCTTGCCACCGGCCTCATCACGCCGGCGCACGCCCGGGTCCTCGCCGGTGACACGCACACGGACGCCACCACGTCGACCGCGAAGGACGACGGCGGCAGCGAGAACGGCAAGAAGAACGACGACAAGAACAACGGCAAGACGAAGAACGAGAAGAAGAACGACGACAAGAAGAACGACGACAAGAAGAACGACGGAGCCGACGCGAACGGCGAGAAGAACCGCGACGAGCCCGGGAACGCCGCCGACGGCCGCGACAACGCGAGCGAGCAGGGTCGCACGCCCAAGGCGACGCCCAAGCCGAGCGCGTCCCCGTCCGAGCAGTCCTCGGAGACGCCGGGCGACACCGAGAACCACGGCGACATGGACGACGACCACGGCAACATGGACGACGACCACGGCGACATGGACGACATGCACGGCGACATGCACGAGCCGGAGCCGGTCGAGCTGCACTCCGTCGTCGGACCGAACCTCGAGCACGACCACCCGTTCACGGACTTCGCCGGCACGACGCCGACGAACGACGACGCGGACTCGCTGCGTCAGGTCGGCAACATGGTCCTGAACTCGGACACGAAGCTCCGTGAGGCCTGGGAGATGGGGCTGATCTCCGGCTTCGGGACGGTCGAGGCCCCGTACGTGATCGAGCAGCTCCATGTCGCGGGGTCGCTGATCCTGGCGAACACCACGAAGGTCGTCGTGATCCGCGAGGTCCTCGTCGACAACCAGCTGAAGCTCAACTACGTCGGCGATCTCGTCCACGTCCACCACGTCCGCGCCACCGACCTCCGGGTCAACGAGAACCAGGTTCGTACCGGCCTCAACACCGGGGGCCTGTGGCACGACAACGCGTTCGCCGTCGTCGGCCAGATCCGCCACTTCATCGGCGAGTTCCGGGAGAACACGGTCGGTCCACGTCCGCTGACGCAGCTCGAACAGGTCAAGTCCGACACAGGCCTCGAACCGGTCGCTCCCGGCCGCGTCTTCAACTTCGACGGCTTCCACGGCGCCGACGTCCACCACAACGAGTTCATCGGCCGCGTCGACATCAAGCTCCACGGCCACAACCACGGCGACTGCTTCACGTGTGGCGCGCACGACCACGCCGCCTCCCCCGAGGACATGGCCGCGATGCACATGCACATGCATCCCGAGCCCTCGCTGGAGCAGCAGGCTGCCGGAATGCCGACGCATCACTCGGTGCGCTATCACTCGGTCCGGTTCGCGGACAACCTCATCACGGTCTCGGGCGAGGTCAACGCGCTCGTCTTCGCGGACAACAACCACGCCGGCGATGACAAGACCGCGAACTCGGAGCCCAACGACGCGCTCAACGACAACCACCAGCACTACATGGACGTGACGCTCGAGAACAACGTCCTCAACGGTGGCGGCATCAAGATCCAGAACATGGTGCCGGAGGACGAGGCGCATCCGCTGGAGTCCACCGGCGTCTACCGCGTCGTCGACAACCAGATCACGATCCCCTACAACCGCAACGTCGAGGCCGGGACGATCTCCGGCTTCGCGATGGACCGCACCGACGGGGCACGGCTCGTCGCCGCCGGGAACGACATCCAGTTCGTCGCCTTCTCCGGCATCCCCGCGGCCACGGCGAACTGCCTCGTCCTGGCCTGCGACGGGCCGACCCGACTCGGCATGGTCAGCTCCCGCTCGTTCACCGGCGAGGTGACGTTCCTCGACAACGTTGTCCGCGACGCCGACGTCGGCGTCAAGGTCACGTCGCTCGAGGCCGCACGATTCGACCTGCTCCGCAACCGGCTCGACGCGCACACCCTTCTGCGGCTCCCGCAGGATCGCGACGAGCTCGCGATCCACGTGGACTACGCCGACACCGCCACCGGGCGCTTCTCGTACCCGACGAACGCCGGCGCCCACCAGCGCGAGCTCGGTCGACCGACGGCCGACTGAGCACCGGCCGGCACGGTTTGCACCACGCGGGGTGGGCACCCCGCATGCGCAGGTGCTCACATGATCGCTGCCGGTGGGTCCGGCCCGGACCGAGATGGCCGGGATCGGGCCCGCAGCACCGACGAAAGCATGCGCATGACCACGCTGGACGCCCCGCAGCTCGGGTTCGACGCCGCCCTCGACGTCGCCGCACTGACGGCCGACGACCTCCCGGCTGACGCCTACGGCGAGCTCGCGGAGATCGCCGAGTTCGAGCAGCAGTCCGCCGACTGGCGAGCGGGGAAGATCGACGACGACGAGTTCCGCACGCTCCGCCTGCACATGGGCTGCTACGGGATTCGCCAGTCAGACACCCACATGCTGCGGATCAAGGCCCCGCTCGGCAAGATCACCGCGCGCCAGCTCGAGGCGATGGCCGTGATCTCGGAGCGCTACTCGCGCGGCCACGGGCACCTGACCACGCGCCAGGCGATCCAGTTCCACTTCGTCACGCTCGACGACGCACCCGACGCCATGCGCGTCGCCACCGCCGCGGGGTTGACCACGCGTGAGGCCTGCGGCAACGCGATCCGCAACGTCACGATGTCACCGATGGCCGGGGTCCACCCGGACGAGGTCCTCGACGTCGAGGCGGCCGCCGACGAGGTCGTGCGTCACTTCCTGCGCCACGGCCAGTTCCAGCGCCTGCCCCGCAAGTTCAAGCTCGCCTTCTCGGCGGCGCTCGACGACGACTGCGGCACCGGGTTCCACGACGTCGGCGTCATCCCCGCGATCAACGAAGCCGGCGAACCCGGCTACCGGATCGTCCTCGGTGGCGGACTCGGGTCCGCCCCGCACGAAGCCGTCGCGCTCGAGCCGTTCACGCCGGCCGCATGGCTGCTCCCGACCGTCCAGGCCGCGCTGGAGCTCTTCGAGGAGCACGGCGAGCGACGCAACCGCGTCCGCGCTCGCATGAAGTTCCTCGTGAAGAAGCTCGGCAAGGAGACCTTCGTCGCCGAGATCATGACGCGCCGCGAGGCCGCGATCGCCCGAGGTCTGCTGTCGACGATCTTCCCGCATGACCACGCCCTCACGGACCTCGCTCCGGTCGCGCTGCCCGACGACCTCCCGGCCGAGCTCGCGGGTCGCGACGTCGCCGCCTACCGGCACTGGGCGCGCGCGAACACGATCCGTCAGCGAGACGGCCAGCGGTTCGCCGTGTACTGCTCGCTGATGCTGGGTGACCTCACGACCGAGCAGTTCCGCGCCGTCGCCGAGGTCATGGAGGACAACGACATCGTCGACGCCCGGCTCACGATCCGCCAGAACATCGTCCTGCGCGACGTCACCGCCGACCGGCTCCCCCACGTCTGGGCGGCCCTCGAGGGCCTCGACCTCGACCGTCCCATGGCGGAGAAGTCCGGCGACATCGTCTCCTGCCCCGGCGCCGAGACCTGCAACCTCGCGCTCACCCAGTCACGCGGTCTTGGCGAGACGATCACCAGCCATCTCGTCGAGACGAAGCTCGACCAGGTCCCCGGCATCTCGATCAACATCTCGGGCTGCCCGAACTCCTGCGGGCAGCACCAGGCGTTCGAGATCGGCTTCTCCGGCATGGCCCGCCGTGACGCCCTCGGCAACGAGGGCCCGGGCTACCGGGTGTACGTCGGCGCGCACGTCGAGGAGGGCGGCGCCAAGTTCGGCGACTACGTCGCGAAGGTCCCGGCCAAGCACGCAGCCACGGCAGCCGAGCGCCTCATCTCGACGTTCCAGAGCGACGGTCTCGACGGTGAGCCGTTCTGGCAGTGGGCGGAGCGCATCGGCCGCGACGGGCTGAAGGCGATGCTCAAGGACCTCGACGTCATGCCGTCCAAGGCCGAGGACGAGTCCTACTACGTCGACCTCGGGCAGTCGACCTCGTTCGAGGTCATCCTCGGACAGTCCGAGTGCGCCTGATCCGGACCGCGTGACCGAGCCCGGAACCTCCGGACGGCGGTAGCGTTGTCCGCTCAACCGGGTCACCACGGCGAACGCGTGGAGGGGGCCTGCAAGCCCTGTGATCATGCGTGGAGCGAGTCGTGCAGCATCGTCGGTCCCGAGCCCTGCCCATCCTGCTGGGCCTTGCGGCCACGCTCGGGCTGCCTGCGGTTCCGGCGGCGGCGAACGGGCCGGTCACCTCGACCCCGTCGGTCGCCGACTCGGGCTGGGCCGACGCGCCGCTCGCGCTCCCGCCTCCGTCCACCTCGGCACGTCGGGCAACCGTCGGCATGGCGGGCGAGGCGAGGACGCATGAGGCGGGCAGCTCCCCCGTCGAGCCGCACAGCGGGTTCCGTGACCGGTTCACCGACACCTGCGAGGACGTCGCCGGGGCCGGAGCGCTCGACGTGCGTCGTGTCGGCTGGGAGTGGGACGGGGACGATCGCACGCTCGACGTCATCCTGACAGCCTGCCACGACCTCAGCGACGCGACGGCCGGCACCCAGGTCGAGTGGTTCCTCGGCCCGGAGGACGGCGGCACGTTCACGCGACGGCTGCTGCTCACCCTTGACGCCGAGTCGTCGGTGACGATGTTCGACACCCGCCAGACCCCAGACCCGGGCGACGACACCGTCGTGGTCACGCTTCCCGAGCGAGACGGCGCGAACCCGGACGGGATCCTCTTCGACTCCTCGCGCGCGGTTCGCTGGGTGCTGCGCCCCGAGCACTTCGCGAACGCCACCGTCACCGACTGCCTCGGCGGAAGGGAGACGCTCCCCTGCTTCGACTGGTTCCTGCGTACGTCCTCCGCCGATCCGGACTTCCTCCCGGAGACCTTCGAGCCGCTCGCGACGTTCCCGCGCTCGTGTGACTTCTTCGACTTCTCCGCCGGCGACGCCGCGCGCTCGACGAAGCCCGCCTCGCAGGATCGGTTCGTCGTGCGTACTGCCCCCGGACAGCACGAGGCCGCGAGGGCGGCAGCTGAGGGGCTCGGCCTTCGTGTCGGCGCCGACCTGCCGCAGCTCGCTGCGTTCAGCGTCCGCGACGTCGTCGGCGATGCGGAAGCCATCAGGGCGCTCCCCGGCGTCGTCGACGTCGCGCCGACCAACGCCGTCACACGACACGCCACCCCGAACGATCTCGGATACGACGAGCAGTGGTATCTGCCCATGGTCGAGGCCGACGCGGCGTGGGACCTCACGACCGGGAGCTCCGACATCACGCTCGCCGTGGTCGACGACGGCATCGACGGAACCCGTCACGACCTCGTCGGGCGGGTCGCCGCGGGCTCCGACGTGTCGTTCGGATCTCCGCGGACGATCCCGCCGGGGGCGAACTCCGACCGTGGAGGTCATGGCACCGCGGTCGCGGGGGTCGCCGCCGGCACCGGCGACAACGGCGGCGGTCCGGAGTTCTTCGACGTCGCCGGCGTGGACTGGAACACCACGATCCGGCCCTACCGAGTCTTCGACTACGCGGGCTGCGCGGACGACGAGGACGTCGCCCGCGGCATCTTCGCCGCCGTCGACGGCGGAGCGGACGTCATCAACCTCTCGCTCGGCTCGGCGTCGGACGGCAGGGACCTGCGGGCCTCGGCCGAGTACGCCGAGACGCGGGGCGTGCTGGTTGTCGCATCGACGGGCAACGACGGCCCGGGCGGGGCCGTGAACTACCCGGCCCAGTACGACACCGTCATCGCGGTCGGTGGCTCCACGAGCGGCCAGGGCTCCGGTGGCGTCGAGCGCGTCGTCGACTACGCCAACACCGCCAGCAACGTCTTCATCGTGGCCCCTGCCGGCGACGGCATCTTCGTCAACCCGGCGCGCACGGAGATCCTCGGGCTCGGGACCGAGAACGACTTCCGGTACTTCTCCGGGACGAGCTTCTCGTCACCCATCGTCGCGGGATCCCTGAGCCTGCTCCGCTCGCTCGACGCATGCCTCTCCCCTTCCGCCATCCGTGACGTCCTCGCGTCGACCGCGGTCCCGATCCAGGACACCTCAGCCGTGCGGCCCGACGGCCGGCGCACCAACAGCGGCTGGGGACGCATCGACATCAACGCGATGCTGACCGCTGACGGCGTCGGCGGTGCGCCGCTGGACGCCGCGGACGCCACGATCGGTATCGCCGCAGGCGCTGCCCGGGATTTCGCGCTCCCCATCTCGAGCTGCACGTCGCTGGACGGCGTTGACGCCCAGCTCGTCACGAGCCCGAGCAACGGGAGCGTCACGATCACCGGGACCACGGCGCGCTACACCCCGGACGCAGGCTTCTCCGGCCTCGACGAGTTCACCTACGTCGGCCGGCGCGACACCTCGACCACGGCTCCGGCGACGATCACGCTGAGCGTCACCGACACCGTCCGGCTCGCCGACGACGACCGCTACGCGACGGCGGCAGCCGTGTCGCGGTTCACGTTCGCACCCGGCACCGACGTCGCCTACGTCGCGTCCGGGCTGGACTTCCCGGACGCGCTGGCGGCGACCGCCGTGGCGGGCTTCGAGGAAGCACCGGTCCTGCTGACCCAGCCGACCCAGCTCCCGCAGGCGACGATCCTCGAGCTCCAGCGCCTGCGCCCGCGCAGGATCATCGTCGTCGGTGGCACGTCCGCGGTCTCGTCCCCCGTCTTCAACCAGCTGCTCGACCTCGCCGGCAACGGCGGGGCGTTCCGTCGCTCGGGTGCCGACCGCTACGCGACGGCCGCCAGGCTGGTGACGTCGGTGTTCGCGTCCGCGCCGCGCATCTACATCGCGACCGGCCAGTCGTTCCCGGACGCGCTCTCCGGTGCGTCGCCGGCGGTCCGGGACGGCGCCCCGCTGCTGCTGGTCCGCGGCGACCGCGTGCCCTCCGACATCGCGAGCGCCATCCAGGCGCTGCGTCCGACCACGATCCACGTGCTCGGCGGCGCGAGCGTGATCTCGAACACCGTGCTGGGCGACATCCAGCGCCTCGTGCCCGCCGCCTCGGTCCAGCGGATCTCCGGCAGCAACCGCTACGCGACGTCGGTCGCCGTCGCGTTCCAACGCTTCGTGGACACCAGCGCCGTGCGAACCGTCCACGTCGCCACGGGCGCGAACTTCCCGGACGCGCTGGCCGGTGGCGTCGCCGCCGGCCTCACGCCCGCGCCGCTGCTCCTCGTCCCGTCCTCGGGCACGGTGCCGCGCGCGGTGATCGACGAGATCGCCCGGCTCGGGGTCCAGTCCATCGTCGTGCTCGGCGGCACCTCCGCGGTGCCCAGCTCGATCCTCGCCCAGCTGAGGCCCTGACCGATCTCAGACGAGGAGGCCGTCGAGGTTGTCGGTCTCGCTGATGCGGATCTCCGACATGCCCCAACGTGTCAGGACCTCGTCGAGCACCAGCGCCCCGCCGGCGATGACGTCTGCGCGCCCCGGCGGGATCGGGCCCAGCGCAAGCCGCTCGTCGACGGTCATCCCGAGCAGCCGCTCGGTGAGCTCGTGGACACGCTCGGCGCTGAGGACGAGCCCGTGCACGGCGCCGCCCTGCCACGCGCCGTGACCGGCGTCGAGCGCGGCGATCGTCGTGACCGTGCCTGCGGTGCCGACCAGCAGCTTCGTCGAGCGGAGCGCGTCGTCGAGGTCCTCGTCGATGCCCGAAGCGAGGATCGCACGCACATCGGCACGCGCCGCAGCCACCTGTTCCTCGGAGGGCGGGTCGTCGTGGAGCCACCGCTCCGTGATCCGGACCGAGCCGAGCTGGAGCGATGCCCCGTTGCGGAGCCGGCGCCCGTCGCCGACCGCGAGCTCGGTGGAGCCACCGCCGATGTCGAGGACCGCGAATCCCCGTCGGGTCATCGCGGCCCGGAGCTCCACCGGAAGACCGACGGCAGCGCCTCGGTGAGCCATCGTGGCCTCTTCCGAGCCGGTGAGGACCCGAGCGTTGACGTTGACCGCGTCGCGCGCCCCAACGAGGAAGCGGCGGCGGTCCGAGGCGTCGCGGACCGCAGAGGTTGCCGCCATGACGACGTCACGGTCGGCCACGCCAGCGGCACGCCAGACGTCCGCGTACCGGGTGATGGCGGCCAGGGTCTTCGCGAGACCGGCGTCGTCCAGGTGCCCGGTCACGTCGATGCCCGCGCTGATCCTCGTGACCTCGAGCTCGCGATGCAGCTCCGTGCCGTGTGCGTCGACGACCAGCAGGCGGACCGAGTTCGAGCCGATGTCCACAGCCGCCCGCGGCTGCGCCTCACGGCGCCGCAGGGCGTGCAGCTCCGTGGCGATCTCGGTCTCGCTGACGCACGGTCCGTCACAGGCGAGCGGCAGCGCCCGCTCGAGCACCTCACGCCCCATGGCGTTGTCGCCCGTGGCGAGCTCGTGCCCGGCCATGACGTGCAGGCACTTGACGCCGGTCGGCATCCCGCCGGCGCCGGCGTTCGAGGGCAGCGCCCCGCCGAGCGCGTCACGGAACCCGAGGTGACGCAGGTGCTGGGCGAGGTGCTCGGCGGCGTACGCCTCGTCGCCCTGCACGCGTTCGTTGAGCCCGACCATCATGCCGTCAGCCTCGAGCGTGCCGATCGCCGATCCGAGCTTCGGGCAGGTCTGCCAGAAGGTCGTCGGGAACGGGGTGCCGTCCCGCAGCCGCGGCTCGACCCGGATGACGGTCGGCAGGCCGTAGCGACAGCGATGCATGATCGCGCTCGCCCCACGGGACGGGCGGCCGATCTGTGCGGAGATGATGGCCTGCTCACGCTCGGACGCGTAGGGCATCGCGGCAGCGCGCTCGTAGGACGCCGCGGGATCCGGGTGGAGCGCGTCGACGGTGACGTCGTTGTCGGTCACCCGAAGAGGCTGCCAGCCCACGACCAGGCGCGCTGGTACCACGGGCGGTCGTCGGCCTCGAGGAGGCTGTTCTCGGCCGCGATCTGCGGACGGTCGACCTCCGGCGGGACGATCGTGTAGACGTCGTCGCCCGGCCGTGCCAGCCCCTGCTGCTCGCGTGCGAGGAGCTCGATCGTCAGCGGGTTCTGGAGGTCGTCCACCTGAGACGTGAGGGTGGTGTTCTCCTCGCCGAGGGCCTGCGCCTTGAGGCTCAGCGCGTCGACGCGCGACGACTGGTCCAGGTAGGACTGCAGGGGTGCGGACAACGTCACCACCGCGAGCATCAGCAGCAACACCAGCCCGACGACGAGCGGACGGTCCCCCGAGACGGCGAGCTCGCCGGCCTCACGGACCTTGGTTGCGCCGCCCTCGACGCGACGCGCGACGCGCTGCACGGGGATCGGAGCCCGACCGTGACCGCCGCGACGGCGGCTCCGGATCGCTCGCTTCGTTGCCTGTCGCTCGCTTGACGCCATGGACCACACCTCGATCGGGATCCGTCGTGGCACTCCCCACGCGGACCGAGGCCCAGCGTTGCACACCAGCACCGCACATCAACGTCAACCTCGACCCAAGGTTGAGAGTTCGCTCAAAACGATCACTCACCGCACACGCACGTACTACGAGCGCACCAGAATGTCCGATCAGACGCGCTGGAACGCGGCAGCTCCGGCGTAGCTCGCCTGGGAGCCGAGCTCCTCCTCGATGCGCAGCAGCTGGTTGTACTTCGCGACCCGATCGGAGCGCGCCGGGGCGCCGGTCTTGATCTGACCGGCGTCGGTGGCGACGGCGAGGTGCGCGATCGTCGCGTCCTCGGTCTCACCGGACCGGTGGCTGACCATGTTGGTGTAGCCGGCGCGCTCGGCGGTCTGCATCGTCGTGAACGTCTCGGTGAGCGTCCCGATCTGGTTGACCTTGATGAGCACGGAGTTCGCGACGCCCATCTCGATGCCACGCTGGAGCCGCTCGACGTTCGTCACGAAGAGGTCGTCACCGACGAGCTGGCAGCGGTCGCCGACCAGGTCCGTGAGCACCTTCCAGCCGTCCCAGTCCTCCTCGTCCATCCCGTCCTCGACCGAGATGATCGGAAAGCGGTCGACGAGCGAGGTCAGCCACTCGGCGTGCGCCTGCGAGTCGAGCTTGCGCCCTTCCCCGGCAAGGTCGTAGGTGCCGTCGGAGAAGTACTCGCTGGCCGCGACGTCCAGGGCGAGCGCGATGTCGGTGCCCGGCTCGTAGCCGGCCTTCTCGATGGCCTCGACGATGAGGTCGAGCGCGACGTCGTTGGCTGCGAGGTTCGGGGCGAACCCGCCCTCGTCACCCAGCCCGGTGTTGAGCCCCCGCGCGCGCAGAACGTCCTTGAGCTCGTGGTAGACCTCAGTCCCCCATCGCAGCGCCTCGCGGAACGTCGACGCGCCGATCGGGGCGATCATGAACTCCTGCACATCGACGTTCGAGTCGGCGTGCGAACCCCCGTTGAGGATGTTCATCATCGGCACGGGCAGGACGTGGGCGCGCGGGCCACCGAGGTAGGCGTAGAGCGGCAGACCGGCGTTGGTCGCAGCTGCGCGGGCAACCGCAAGCGAGACCCCGAGGATCGCGTTGGCGCCGAGCTTGCCCTTGTCGGGGGTGCCGTCCATCGCGTTCAACGTCGCGTCGAGCTGCCGTTGCTGGGTGGCGTCGGTCCCGATGACTGCAGGTCCGAGCACGTCGTTGACGTTCGCGACGGCCTGCAGCACGCCCTTGCCGCGGTACCGCTTGGCGTCGCCGTCACGCAGCTCGACCGCTTCGAACTCACCGGTTGACGCCCCCGAGGGGACGGCCGCCCGGCCGAAGCCTCCGCCAGCGAGGTGCACCTCGACCTCGACGGTCGGGTTGCCTCGGGAGTCGAGGATCTCGCGTCCCAGGACGTGGGTGATCTCGGCGTGGTTCGCGGTCATTGCTGCTCCGGAGGGCGCGGATACGGACGTCAGTGCTCCACATGATGACGCATCGCGCCGACGACTGCCCGTCAAGGCTCAGCGGCGCGAGGCCAGCAGGCCGGCAGCACCTGCTGCACCACCGAGGATGAGGCCGAGCACGCGCTTGCGTCGGAGGACCATCATCCCGACGAGAGCTCCGGCACCGGCCGCTCCGGCGAGCTGCTTCGGATCCAGGGGGGCGGACGGCTCGAGGACGGCCGGCGTGTACGGGGCGTCCGTGTCCCAGCCGTCCAGCACGTCCGTCCTCTGCCCCGTCTGCAGGGGCGCGGTCGTCACGGGATCAGCCGTCGTCGGCTCCGAAGCCGCACCGGAAGCGAGGTGGACGGTGAACTCCTCCCCGTCGACGGTGGCCGTCAGCAGCTCCTCGCACTTCGGGCACGGAGCGTCCTCGTCGACGAGGTTCTCGACGAAGGTGCGGCTGAGGAAGCGTGCACAGTCGGGGCACTGCAGCGGCGTCGACATGTCGGCTCCTCGTCTCGCGATGATCGCAAGGATACGGGGGCCGGATCGCGCAGGACGTCAGGTTCCGTCGGCGACGATCCTGTGCTGCAGGGCCAACGTGTGCCGACGGAGCGCATCCTCCGCGTCGACGCCAGCCTCTCGAGCGAGCGCAACGACGGCAGCCAGCGCATCCCCGAGGCGTGCCTCGACGTCGGCCTCCGCGGACGCGAGCGCGTCCAGCGCAGCGTGTGCATCGACGAGCTCGAGGTCGCCGCCGGCCTTCAGCCCACGACGCTGGGACGCCTGCGCGAGGGCCAGCGCCGGCTGCGCGGACGGGATCCCGTCGAACGGGCCGGTCCGCTGCTTCTCCTCGGACTTGAGCTCGTCCCAGCGCTGCTGGACCTCGTCCGACGTGCTCGCGTCGCCGTCCGCGAAGACGTGCGGGTGCCGGCGGGTGAGCTTGTCCACGATGCCGCGCGCGACGTCGTCGAGGTCGAACGCCCCACGGTCGTCGGCGACCTGGGCATGGAAGGCGATCTGCATGAGCACGTCACCGAGCTCCTCGACGATCGCCTCGTCGTCCTCTGCGTCGATGGCCTCGAGCAGCTCGTAGACCTCCTCGAGCAGGTACGGACGCAGCGTCGCGTGGTCCTGCTCGAGATCCCACGGACAGCCGTCCTGCGGGTGTCGCAGCCGACGCATCACGTCGGCGAGCCGCACGACCTCGGCACCGCCGGGCGACGGGAGGAAGAAGACGAACTCGACGTCGACGTCGACCCGGGCTGCCTCGGTCGCGACGATCCGCGCGGTCAGCCGGTCCTCGGGGTGCAGCAGGAACGCGACGAAGCCGTCACGGCGCGCCGTGGCGATCAGCGACTTCGCGATGCGTCGCTCGTCGGGGCCACCCGGCAGCGAGAGATCGAGCTCGCCGCGTGCGAGCGGCAGGGGCTCGATCGCAGCGAGGTCCATCCCGGCGAAGTAGAGGATCCCTGCGGAGGGATGCGACTCCACGTCGACGACGTGGACGACGGCTGCCTTCGTCAACGCTTCCCATGCAGCTGCAGGCAGGAGCCCGGGCAGCGCGGGATGCGTCTCGACGATGGCGATCGTCGGACGGTCGGGCGTGGTCACCCGCCGAGACCGGCGCCGGGGTTGCCGGCCGGCGCGAGGAAGGTCGGATCGACGACCGCGCCAAGCGGGCCCGAGGCGCTGTCCCACTTCCCGAAGCGGCCGTTCACGACGACCATGAGGTCGATGAAGGCCGACGTCGTGGCAGCTTCGTACAACGGCTCGAGCTCCTGGCCGGCGAGCTCGTCGCGGAGGGTGCCGCGAACGTCCTCGAACGTCTGGACCTCACGGCTCTCGACGACGATGACGTGGAAGCCGAACTGGGTCTCGACCGGGCCCACGACCTCGCCGATCGGCGCGGTGGCGACGGCGTTCGCGAACTCCTCGACGTACTGGGTGACCGGGCCGGTCCCGAGCGCACCGCCGAGACCGCCGCTGCCGGTGTCCAGAGACCGGCCCTCGGCGAGCTCGCCGAAGTCTGCCCCGTTGGCCAGCAGCTCGATGATGCCGTTGGCCTCGTCCTCGGTGGCCACGAGGATGTGCTTCGCGGTCGCGAGCGCGTACTGCTGGATCCGCGCCTCGTACTCCGCCTCGAGGTCCGCCTCGTCGACGTCGATCTGCTCGAACAGGGAGTCGCGCAGCGCGCTGTCGAGGGCCTGGAGCTCGAGGATGTCACGCACCCGCTGCTCGGTGAAGCCCTGCGATGCCTCCACCTGGGCCAGCCACTCCGCGGCGTCGAGGCCAGCGGCGGCGGCCTGGAAGTCGATCGCGTCGTCGATCTCCTGGGGGTCGATCGAGATGCCGCGATCCGCGACGATCTGGCGGAAGCCGGCCTCGATGATGAGGGTCCCGAGGGCTTCGCGCTGCGCGGTGATGAGCGCGTCGCCGGTCGGCGGGTTGAGGCCGAGCGTCGCGATGAGCTCCTCGACGGAGATCTCGCGGTCACCGACCACCGCAGCGATGTCGGTCGACAGGCCGGCAGGGCCCCCCGAACCGCACGCGGTCAGCAGCAGCCCGGAGGCAGCGACCGCGGCCACGAGGCCACGGCGGGCGCGGCCCGGGATGCGGGCGGATGATGACGAGGACGGCGACACGGCAGGAACCTTGGTCTCACCGTCGGGCCCGGGAGGCGGCAGGAAGCCGGAGGGCGCGGGACGGCACGAGCATGGCGAGTCTAGCCACAGCGGCCGAGGCTCCCCCGGTCACACGGTCAGACGCTCACGCCTCGTCGGGCACCCATGCGGCGATGCCCTCGAGGGCGGCCTCGGCGAGTTCGGGGCGGCAGATGAGCAGGTCCGGGAGGTAGGGGTTCGCCTGGTTGTAGACGAGGCCCGAGCCGTCGAGGCGCGAGGTGTGGGCGCCCGCGGCACGCGCGACGGCCACCGGCGCGCACGAGTCCCACTCGTACTGGCCTCCTCCATGGACGTAGATGTCGGCCTCGCCGGTGACCACGGCGGTGACCTTGACGCCAGCGGAGCCCATCGGGACGAGGACCGCGCCCATGCGCTCGGCGAGGAAGTGCGCGAGCGCCGGCGGCCGCGTCCGGCTGACGGCGATCCGGACCGGACCGTCGTGTGCCGGCGGCAGCGAGAGGTCGTTGCCGGTGTGCAGCGTGGTCCCGCGGGCGGGCAGCGCGACGGCGCCGACGACCGGCTGGTTGTCGATCACGAGCGCCACGTGGACGGCCCAGTCATCGCGGGGCGGTTCAGAGAACTCGCGGGTCCCGTCCAGCGGATCGACGATCCAGGTCCGCGTGGCGGTGAGCCGCGCCTCGGTGTCGGCCGACTCCTCGCTCAGCACCGCGTCGCCCGGGTGGGCCTCGAGCAAGGAACGCAGGATCACGGTGTTCGCCGCCTGGTCACCAGCGTCCTTGAGCGCCTTGCCGGTGAAGCCCTCGGCCGACATGCGCGAGCGCAGCTCCAGGAGCACGTTGCCGGCGGCGGCCGCGATGCGGGCGGCGTCGGAGTGGTCCTTCGCGGTGGCGGTGGCCATGTGGGAACCTTGCTTCTCTGGGTGGACGTGTGCGTGCGATCAGGGTGCCAGCCACACTGCCCCCTGAGCAACCGAGGACGACGGATGGGTGCGCTGCACGACCACGGCGACCGCGAGCGCGCGGTCGGGTGGGCGACTGGCCTCAACCTCGTCCTCCTCGTCGGTCAGCTGGTCGTTGCCTTCACCGCCGGCTCGCTCTCGCTGCTCGCGGACTCCGCACACCAGGCCTCCGACGTGATCGGCCTGGTGGTCGCGGGGATCGCGCTGCGCCTCGCGGCACGACCTGCGAGCGAGACCTTCTCCTACGGGCTGCGTCGTGCCGAGGTCATCGGCGCACAGGCGAACGCCGGGCTGCTGCTCGCCAGCGCCGCGGTCATCCTCGTCGAGGCGGCACGCCGCCTCGGTGACGAACCCGAGATCACCGCCGTGCCGGTCATCGTGCTGGCGGTGATCGGGCTGGCCGTCAACGGCGGGAGCGCGTGGTGGCTGGGCCGGACCGCCGGTGACTCGCTGAACATGCGCGCCGCGACCATCCACCTGCTCGCCGACGCCGCCGGATCCGCAGGCGTGCTCGTCGCTGGCCTGGCCGTGCTCTGGGCCGACGCGGTCTGGGTCGACACGGCGGTCTCGGTGGCCATCGCGCTCGCCGTCGGCTGGCACGGGGTCCGCCTCGTCGCGCAGACGACGTCGATCCTGCTCGAGGCGACGCCCGGCCGCGTCGACGTCGCCGAGGTCACCACATCCATCCTGGCGGTCGACCGTGTTCGCGCCGTGCACCACCTGCACGTGTGGGCGCTCGACTCGGAGTCCGCGGCCCTGACCGCACACGTCGAGATCGACACGTCCTCCCTGCACATCGGGCAGGCGGTCGGGAAGGCGGTCCGAGAGACCCTCCTCGATCTCCATCGCATCGAGCACGTGACCCTCGAGCTGGAATGTCATCCGTGCGATGAACCCGCCCCGCACTGACGAGCCGCTCCTACGCTGTGCTCCCACACCACACATGGAGCACTGCTGATGACCGCGTCGGTCTCGCTGGGAACCCCGGCACCAGACTTCGACCTGCCAGACCTCGACGGACGCCGTCACCACCTGGCCAACCTCCACGCACCGGCGCTCCTCATCGCGTTCATGTGCAACCACTGCCCTGCGGCGAAGCACGTCGAGGGCGAGCTCGCGGCGATCGCCAAGGAGTACCGGCGTCAGGGCGTCGAGGTGCTCGCGATCTGCAGCAACGATCCCACGACGCACCCCGACGACGACGTCGAAGGGCTCAGGGCCCAGGTCGAGCGCACCGGCTGGCACTTCCCGTACCTGATCGACGCCGACCAGGAGGTCGCCCGGGAGTACCGAGCGGTCTGCACCCCCGACTTCTTCCTCTACGACGACGTCAAGAGCCTCGCCTACCGCGGGGCGATGGACACATCCTCCCCCGGTGCCGACCGCCCGAACGACGGCTGGAACCTGCGCGAGGCCCTCGATGCCGTCCTCGACGGCCGCGTCGTCGACGTCGAGCAGCTCTCGCCGCTCGGCTGCAGCATCAAATGGACGCCCGGCACCGAGCCAGACTGGCTCTGAGGCTCCGCTCGCTGCGTCGTCAGTCCGAGAAGCGGAACATCAGCGGGGCGTGGTCGCTGGGCTTGGTGCCCTTGCGGAAGTCACGGTCGATCCCGACGTGCTCGAGGCGCTCGACGAGGTCCGGGGTGATCAGCCCGAAGTCGATGCGCAGGCCCTTGTTCTTGTGGAAGTTGCCGGCCCGATAGTCCCACCACGTGTATTCGTGCTCACCACGCTCGGGTGTGACGTCCCAGGCGTCGACGACGCCGGCCGCCGTGATCTCATCGAGGAGCTTGCGCTCCATCGGCGAGATGTGGGTGCCACCGTGGAACTCTGCGAGGTCCCAGACGTCCTCGTCACGCGGCGCGATGTTGAAGTCCCCGACGACGCAGAGCGGGCCCATCTCGGCGCAGTCCGCGACGCGGTCCCGGATCCGTTCGAGCATCGTCAACTTGTCCGCGAAGATCGGATCGTCGAGGGAACGTCCGTTGATGACGTAGGTCGAGACGATCCGGACGCCCTCGATCTCGGCCTCGACCCAGCGGGCCTCCTGCGGACGCGGCTCGCCGTGCAGCCCGCGTCGGACCTCGCCGACATCGAGGCCGTCACGAACGAGGATCGCGACGCCGTCGCGTCCACCAGACCCATGGTCGATCGCCGTGTAGCCGGCCGCCTGGACCTCGAGATGCGGGAAGTTCGCGTCCCCGCACTTCGTCTCCTGGAGACAGAGCGCGTCGGGCTGATGAGCTGCGAGGAACTCCGTGACGCGCGGCATCCGGGCGTTGAGGGAGTTGACGTTCCAGCTGACGACGAGCACGTGCGCGATCCTGTCCCGGGTCCGACGACCGACGCTATCGGGCGCGCAGAGCGAACCCCTCGCGTCACAGGTTGCCCGCCCGCTCCCAACTGCGTACGCTTCGCCCTTCGCACGCCGCCGCGTGTCCCATCGACCTGCCCGCCACATGCCCCTCCCATCGCCGCAACTCGCGGAACGGGACGGGCCAGCGGGGCAGACGGGGTGCGAATCTCTCGGGACCTCCGTCCCGCACACGTTTCCAGCCCGCGACAGACCACTGAGGCAATGCCGTGAAGAAGGACATTCACCCCGAGGAATACCGGTACGTCGTCTTCAAGGACGACTCCGAGGACTTCTCCTTCCTCACGCGCTCCACGATCAAGACGAAGGAGACGATCGAGTGGGAGGACGGCAACACCTATCCCCTCCACCGCGTCGAGCTCTCCTCCGCCAGCCACCCGTTCTACACGGGCAAGCAGCGCATCGTCGACACCGCGGGTCGCGTCGAGCGCTTCAACCGTCGCTTCGGTCGCTCCTCCGCGAGCTGACCTCCCCCAACTTCGCACCACGTTCCAGAGAGCAGGCAGCCTCATGGCCAAGAAGTCCAAGATCGCGCGCAACGAGTACCGCAAGGAGGTCGTCGCCAAGTACGCCGACCGTCGTGCCGCCCTCAAGGCCGTCATGAACGACCCGGAGGCGTCCATGGACGCCAAGTTCGAGGCGCGCGACGCCCTGAACGACCTCCCACGCGACGCCTCGCCCGTCCGTGTCCGCAACCGTGGCGCCGTCACCGGCCGCCCGCGCGCGTACCTGGGCTACTTCGGCCTCGACCGCGTCAACTTCCGCAAGAAGGCGCTCCGTGGCGAGCTCCCGGGTGTCCGCAAGGCCTCCTGGTAAGTCCCCGGGCACCTCGCCCACCCATACTTCAGCCAAGGCAGCAACATGGCCAGCAAGAAGGGCAACCGCATCCAGATCAAGATGCGGTCCACCGAAGGAACCGGAACCTTCTACATGACGTGGAAGAACCGGATCAACTCGCGCGAGCGACTCGAGCTCAAGAAGTACGACCCCAAGCTCCGTCGTCACGTCATGTTCAAGGAGGAGCGCTGATGTCAGCGATCTGCCAAGTCACCGGCCGCAAGCCGCAGAGCGGGAACAACGTCTCCCACTCCAACCGTCGCACCAAGCGGCAGTTCCGCCCCAACATCCAGCGTCAGAAGTTCTGGCTCGCGAGCGAGAACCGCTGGGTCAAGCTGACCGTCTCCGCCGCGGGGATCAAGAAGATCAACCGCGACGGGATCGAGACCGTGGTCGCCGAGATGCGTCGCGCGGGTCAGAAGATCTGAGCCAGACCGCGTGCCGGGCATCTGCCCATGAGCGCGCGCCGGCCATCATGGCCGCCTGCTGACGAGAGCCGCACCTCACCGGGTGCGGCTCTCGTGTGTCACTCGGTGACGCCGGTCGCTCAACGCGGCGCGGTCCTCGCCGACAGGTTCGGGGATCCCCGACCGACCGGCCAGACACCGCGTGTCGCAACCAGAACAGCGCTCCACGGCCTTCCTGGCCCTGACCTTCACCGTCGCACTCGCGGCAGCGGGTCTGCTCACGCTGCAGCTCGAGCAGCTCGCAAGCGAGGTGCCGGGCGCTGACCGCACCCTGCTCGGGTGGCCGGTCATCACGATCGCCTACACGCTCGCCGCAGCGCTGCGCCTGCGCTTCTCCGCCCGCGACCACGCCGAGTCGATGGCGCTGTTCGAGCTCCCGGTCCTCGCCGCGCTGTTCTTCAGCGACCACACGGGCCTGGTGATCGGCGCGGTCGTCGGCACGTCGCTCGGCCTGCTGATACGCGGTGTCCGCGCCCCCCTCGCCATCGCGTTCGGGACCGCGCAGGTGACGCTCGCCGCCGAGCTGGGCCTCGCGGTCTTCCACCCCATCTCCGGCGGTGTTCACGACGCGACGACGCGTCCCCTGCTGGCAGCCGCCGCAGCGGTCCTCGTCGCCCGCTTCAGCTACGTCGCCCTCGCGATGCTGGCGGCTTCGCTGCGCGGCCAGCTCAGCTCACCCGCCGTGCTCCGCCGCGCGCTCGCCATCACCGCCGTCCAGGTCTTCACCACCGGTTCGATCGGGCTCATCTCGATCGTCGTCCTCTTCCACGCCCCGCAGTTCTCGGCGCTGCTCGCCGTACCCGTCGCCGCCTCGTACGTCGGTGCGCGCGCCTACTCAGCCGACCTCCGACGACTCGACGAGCTCGAGTTCCTTCGCCAGTCGACCGAGATCCTCAACGCCAGCCCCGTCGCCGCAGACGCGATGGACGGCCTGCTCGACGAGGTCCGCAGCGCGTTCGCCGCGAACCACGCCGAGGTCGTCCTGCTCGAAGAGGTCGACGACCTGCTCGGACCGTCTCGCCGCGCGATCCACCACCGCACCGACCGGGTCCGGCTCGCGCCATGGCGCCCGAACCGCAGCGACCTCGATCTCCTCGACCGGATCCACGAGGTCGACGGGCTGCTCGTGAGCCTGCAGCGCGGCCACATGTGGCTGCACGAGACACCACACCGCGACGTCATGGCATGCTGCATCACGAGCGATGGCCAGGTGCACGGAGCGCTCATCGTCGCCGGGCCGGTCAACGGCGACCCGTTCAGCATGGCGCAGCTCGATCTGCTCAAGGGCTTGGCGCGCACGACGGCGTCGACCCTGCGCGCTGCACAGAGCCAGCGTGCCGCCCTCGAGGCTGCAGGCCTGCGTGAGCGGCTCCGCGTCCAGGCAGCAACCGACCCGCTGACCGGGCTCCCCAACCGGGGCGCCTTCGTGGCGGCCGTCGATGCGGCGCTTGCAGCCGGAACGCCGTTCAGCCTCCTCCACGTCGACCTCGACGACTTCCGCTCGATCAACCAGGGCCTCGGCCAGGAAGCAGGCGACCGCCTCCTCGTCGAGATGGGCCAACGTCTCGGCGCGGCCGTCCGCCCGGGCGACGTGATCGCGCGCCTCGGTGCCGACGAGTTCGCCGTCCTCCTCGCGACGGTCTCGGATCGGGCCGGGATCGCGTTGCTCACCGAGAGGCTCCAGCACAGCCTGCGGAGGCGGCTGCGCCTCGACGAGACGCCCATCGACCCGACCGCCACGATCGGCTCGGACATCGTCCGCGTCGGCGACACCGCCGCATCCCTGCTCGGCCGCGCCGCGCTCGCAACCTCGTGGGCGAAGCGCGAACAGCCGGGGCACTGGTTGCACTACCGCGACGAGATGACCGGCCAGGCCACCGCGCATCTCGCGTTGCGGACCGACCTGCTCCAGGCGCTGGACCAAGGCGACCTCGACGTGCACTTCCAGCCCTTCCACGCCATCGACGACGCCCGCGTCGTCGGCGCCGAGGCCCTCGTCCGCTGGCAGCATGCGACCCGTGGCGCGGTGTCTCCTGCAGAGTTCATCCCCATCGCCGAGGACGCCGGGCTCATCGATCGGGTCGGGCGATTCGTGCTGACGCGCTCGGTCGAGCGGCTCGCGATCTGGCAGCACGAGCACGGCGCCCGCATCGTCATCTCGATCAACCTCTCGGCGGCCGAGCTCGAGGATGCTTCGCTCGTGCCATTCTTGCGCGAGCTGCTGGAACGCACCGCGGTCGACCCTGCGCTCGTCATGCTCGAGATCACCGAACGCGACCTCATGCGCGACACCGAGGGCGCGGTGGGCCGCCTCAACGCCCTCAAGGCGCTCGGCGTCCAGCTCGCCATCGACGACTTCGGCACCGGCTACTCGTCGCTCGCGTACCTCCAGCAGTTCCCCGTCGACGTCATCAAGATCGCCAAGGAGTTCGTCGACCGGGTGGACGACCCACGGGACCGCGGCGTCGTTGCGCGCGCCGTGATCGAGCTCGCGCACGCCCTCGGGATGCGGACGCTCGCCGAGGCGATCGAGACCCGGGCACAGCACCACCGGCTTCGCGAGCTCGGCTGCGAGATCGGGCAGGGCTGGCTCTGGTCACGCGCCGAGCCGGACGTGCAGTTCTCGGCGCGGCTGCTCACCGACGGATGGGCGAGCGACGCAGCACCCCGCTTCGTCTCGCGGGCACCTGAGGCGGCCAGCGAGCTGCGCTGAACGTCAGGCCTGGAGCATCTCGGCGACGAGGAACGCGAGCTCCAACGCCTGCTGGTTGTTGAGCCGTGGGTCGCACGCCGTCTCGTAGCGGTTCGCGAGGTCCAGGTCGGAGATGTCCTGCGCTCCGCCGAGGCACTCGGTCACGTCGTCGCCGGTGAGCTCGAAGTGCAGCCCGCCCGGAACCGTGCCCTCCTGCTCGTGAACACCGAAGAACCCGGTGAGCTCCGCGAGGATGTCCGAGAACTGCCGCGTCTTGTAGCCCGACTCCGCGGTGAAGGTGTTGCCGTGCATCGGATCGCAGGCCCAGACGACCTTCCAGTCGTTGTCGCGGGTTGCGCGGACCAGCTCCGGGAGCTTGTCCGAGACGTGGTCCTTGCCCATCCGTGAGATCAGGGTGAGGCGGCCCGGGATGTTCTGCGGGTTGAGCCGCTCGACGATCGCGCGAAGGTCGTCGACCGTCATCGTCGGGCCGACCTTGCAGCCGATCGGGTTGTGCACGCCCGACAGGAACTCGACGTGGGCGCCTTCGGGGTCGCGGGTCCGCTCGCCGATCCACAGCATGTGCGCCGAGGTGTCGAAGTGGTCGCCCGTCAACGAGTCGCGACGCGTCATCGCCTCCTCGTAGCCGAGCAGCAGCGCCTCGTGGGAGGTGTAGAAGTCCGTGCGGTGGAAGGCCGGGTCGTTGTCGATGTCAACGCCGCAGGCGCGCAGGAACTTCAGCGCACGATCAATCTCGGAGCCGATCAGCTCGTAGCGCTGGCCCTGAGCGGAGGCCGCCACGAACTCCTGGTTCCATTCGTGCACGCGGTTCAGGTCGGCGAAGCCACCGTGCGTGAACGCGCGAAGCAGGTTCAGCGTCGACGAGGCTGTGTTGTACACGCGCATGAGCCGCTGCGGATCCGGGACGCGGGCCTCGGACGTGAAGTCGAGCCCGTTGACCATGTCGCCGCGGTAGGACGGCAGGGTGACCCCGTCACGGGTCTCGAGGTCCGCGGAGCGCGGCTTCGCGAACTGCCCGGCGATGCGGCCGATCTTGACGACCGGGAGCTGGGCGCCGTAGGTCAGCACGACGGCCATCTGGAGCAGGACCTTCAGCTTGTCGCGGATGTTGTCGGCGGAGAAGTCCGCGAACGTCTCGGCGCAGTCGCCACCTTGGAGCAGGAAGGCCTCACCACGAGACACGCGGCCGAGGTCGCCGAGCAGACGGCGGGCCTCGCCGGCGAAGACCAGCGGCGGCTGGCCGCGCAGCTCGGACTCGACGGCGAGGAGCTGGTCCGCGTCCGGCCAGTTGGGCTGCTGACCGGCTGAGAGGCGACGCCAGGAGTCAGGGGTCCAGCCGTTGGCGTCGGGAGAGGTGACCGGAGGGGCCGTGTCGGTGCTCATGAGCGGGGATCCTGCGGGGGGAAGGCGAACCGTCAGCGTAGGACCGCGCGCGGGGAAGTCCTCGCCCGTCCGTCACCGGATCAGCCATCGGCCGTCGGTACGGTCACGTTCCACCGTCCTCCTCGATCCTGGCCTGCTCGTGTCCGACGCCGCCCGCGTGCTCCTCGACGACGTCCTGACCCGCGACGATCCCCGTCCTGGGCTCTGGGACTTCGTGCGCTCCGGCACGGCCGACACCGCCATGCCGGAGCTGCCGGCCCTCCAGCTCGAGCAGGACCCGATCCATCGCCACAAGGACGTGCTCGCCCACTCGATCGCCGTCACCGCCAAGACCCCACCGCGGCTGCTGATCCGGATGGCGGCGCTGCTCCACGACATCGGCAAGCCGAAGACGCGACGCATCCACCCCCGCGAGGGGGTCACGTTCCGCTTCCACGAAGTCGTGGGAGCACGCATGGCCCGGGTGCGGCTGAAGGCGCTCGGATACGACGAGCAGTTCATCGCGGACGCCTCACGGCTGGTCGAGCTGAGCGGACGCTTCAAGGGCTACAGCGATGGCTGGTCGGACTCCGCGGTCCGCCGCTACGCACGCGACGCCGGCCCGCTCCTCGGGGAGCTCAACCAGCTCGTCCGCTGCGACCAGACGACCCGGGACCCACGCAAGATCGTCCGGCTGAACGACTGGATGGACGACCTCGAGCGACGTACCCGCGAGCTCGCTGCGGAGGACGCGCGCGACCGGGAGCGCCCCGATCTCGACGGCGAGGAGATCATGGCGCACCTCGGCATCGGCCCCGGCCGCGAGGTCGGCATGGCGTGGAAGCACCTGCTCTCGCTGAAGCGAGAACGCGGGGAGCCCCTCGGCGAGGACGCCGCCAGGGCCGCGCTCGACGACTGGTGGAGCGCGCAGCAGCAGGACTGACCGCGCGACTGCGCAGAGGTCTAGTGTTCATCCCACCTCCCCGACCGAGCTGAGCAACCTGTGACCGAGCTTCTCATCCGTGGTGGCACCGTCCTCGACGAGCACGGCTCGCGACGCGCCGACGTGATGATCACCGCGGGCATCGTCACGGCCGTCGAGCCGACCATCGACGCGAGCGGCGTCCGGACCCTCGACGCGAGCGGGTGCCTCGTCACCCCCGGGTTCGTGGACCTGCACACCCACCTGCGCGAGCCCGGCGGTGAGGACGCGGAGACGATCGCGACGGGGACCCGCGCCGCGACGATGGGCGGGTTCACGGCCGTCGTCGCCATGCCGAACACGGACCCGACCACGGACGCGGTGGACATCGTCGAGCACGTCCTCGCCCAAGCGCGCAACCAGCCGTGCGAGGTCGCGGTCGCCTCCGCGATCACGAAGGGCCGCCATGGTGTCCAGCTCGTGGACATCCCGGCGCTGTACGCGGCCGGCGTCCGCATCTTCACCGACGACGGTGACCCCGTCAGCGACAGCGCGCTGATGCGCCTCGCCTTCGAGCAGACCGCACAGCTGAAGGGCGCCGTCCTCGCCCAGCACTGCGAGGACGCGGCCCTCGTTGCCGGAGGCGCCGTCAACGACGGAGAGATCGCCCGCCAGCTCGGGCTGAGCGGGCGCCCCGGCGCCGCCGAGGAGGCGATGGTCGCCCGCGACATCGCGCTGGCACGCCTGACGGGCGGACGTCTCCACATCCTCCACCTCTCCGACCGACACGCGCTGGACCACGTCCGTCGCGCCCGGGCCGAAGGGCTGCGGGTCACCGCCGAGGTCGCCCCGCACCACCTCGTCCTCACCGAGCGGGCCCTGCACCGGCACGGGACCATGGCGAAGATGAACCCGCCGCTGCGCACCGGCGTTGACATGGACGCGATGCGAGAGGGCCTCGTCGACGGCTCGATCGACGCGATCGCCACCGACCACGCGCCACACCCGGCTCTGCGCAAGGGCACTGACCTCGCCACAGCGGCCCCGGGGATCATCGGGCTCGAGACCGCCCTGTCGCTCGCGACGACGCACCTCGTCGCCCCCGGCCTCGCGAGCATGGAGACGATCATCGCCGCGCTGACGTGGAAGCCGGCGCGCATCGCCGGGCTCACCGACCAGGGCCGACCGGTCGCACCGGGCGAGCCCGGTCACCTCGCCATCGTCGACCCGAGAGCATCGTGGACCTACGACGTCAAGACGTCGCCGTCGCACTCGAGCAACACGCCCTTCCACGGGGCGCCGATGGTCGGACGCGTCCGCCACACCGTCTACGCGGGCGTGCCGACGGTCATCGACTCGGTCCTGCAGGGCTGACGCACGGGCGTTCAGCCGCTGAAGGAACCCCAGTCCATCGCGGCCGGACCACCGTCGCGCGCACGCGTGATGCGACGCGGCGCCGGGGCGGGCGTTGCGGCGACAGGCTCCGGCACGGGCTCCGGCTCGACGACCGGCTCGGGCTCGGGCTCCGGCTCGGGCTCGGGCTCGGGCTCCGGCTCGACCGCTGTGTGCTCCGCCTCCGGAACGACGATGGGCTCCGGCTCCGGCTCCGGCTCCGCGGGCTCGGGCTCAACGGGCTCGGGCTCAACGGGCTCCGGCTCGGGCTCAACGGGCTCAGGCGCCGGCTCGACGACCGGCTCAGGCTCAACGGGCTCCTGCTCGATGAACGCCTCAGGCTCCTGCTCGATGAACGCCGCAGGCTCCTCCACGGCGGACGGCGCGGACATCGGGGCGGTCAAGGTGGCCAGCATCGCGTCCAGAGCGACGTCGCCGTCAACCTGCACGACCGACGGCGTCACGAAGGCCTCGGCGACCGGTTCGGGCTCGGTCTCCGCCGTGGGCGTGACGAAGACCTCGGCGACCGGTTCGGGCTCGGTCTCCGCCGTGGGCGTGACGAAGACCTCGGCGACCGGTTCGGGCTCGGTCTCCGCCGTGGGCGTGACGACGATGGGCGCGTCAGCCTGTGGTCCAGACGTGCCCACCGCGCCCTCGATCAGCGCGCGCAGATCGGGATGGATCGGGTCGGCGTCCAGCCCGAGCGAACCACCGCGGCGATGGGGCTCGGTGCCGACGACGACCGCGACGGATCCGCCGGCGAACGGCTGGAACCGGAGGCCGCTGTGCACGAGGAGGAAGCGACCGATCGGGCCTCCGTAGCGCGCGTCGCCGACGATGGGTGCCCTGAGCTCAGCCAGCGTCACGCGGATCTGGTGGTGCAGCTTCGTGTCGATGCGGATGGCGAGCTGGGTCCGCCGGGCGTTGACCGGGTCGACCACGGCAGCGAGGATCGTCGTGCGCGACTCCTCCCCACGGTCCTGTCGGACCAGCGCGTGGCGGCCCGCACGGTCGAGCCGCAGCGTGTGGTCGCCGATGAGCCCCTCTGCCTGGTCGAGCTTCGCCGCGACACGTGCCACGAAGTAGCTGTCGATCCCGCCGGAGTCGGCGACGCGCTGGTGGTGAGCCCGGACCTCCTCGTCGCGGGCGACGAGGAGCAGGCCCGAGGTGTCCTTGTCCAGCGACCTGACCAGCACCGCGTCGGGCCAGGTGCGCCGGACGTTGGTCAGCGCGGCCTGGCCGCGGAGATCATCCGACAGCTCGCTCGGCGTTCCGGCCTCCTTGTCGATGACGACCTCGTCATCGGACGCCCACGCGACCGTCTGTCCACCGAACGGCTTCAGCATTCTTCGACACTCTGTTGGTTCCACGCATCTTCGCGTGTCGTCGCGCCCGATGCTGGCAACTCGGCCCGCGGATCGGCGGGCCACGAGCTGTCAGCCGGCGAGGATCTGCTCCGCGATCACCCGTGCCGCGGTGCGCGCACCAGCCAGGTTGCCCGCGAGCGGGCCGATCGCCAGCGACGCGCTGGCACCCGTGAACCAGACCGGGTGCGCGCCCCAGCGCAGGTCGTCGGCGATCGTGAGGTGGCCGCCGAGCCGTTCGGGCACATCATCGCCGACGAGCTCGACGGCGAGGCCCTGTTGCGTCGCGGGACGCTGACCGGTCGCGAGCCAGACGGTGTCGGCGACCCACGACCCGGCGTCGTCGTGGAGCCTCATCGCGTTCGGGGCATCGGCCTCGCCCGGGTCGTCCGCTCCGGTGATCTCGCCCACGCGGCGGGTCAGGTTGCCAGCGTTGGTCCGCTCGTCCAGGGCGGTGACGAGGGCAGGAGGCATGGAGCCACGGCGGGCGCGCTCGATGACGTCGCTGCGCACGTCCCACG
>CBDTYW010000005.1:0-36082 GCA_965364735.1 uncultured Nitriliruptoria bacterium | reverse complement strand
CGGCGTAGAGCAGCACCCGGACCCGCCAGTTCTGCCAGTTCACGATCCCGAACGCCACGCGCTTGACGCGCTTGGCGAGGTTGTTCGCGGTCATCTGGAGCGTGACCTTGCAATCGGCCCGTGACCTGCGGGTTTGCGTGAGCGACATGTCGTCGACGGACGGAGCTCGTCCAACCGCTGGGGCCGATCGTGGAACCTCACGGCGACAAGAGCGTTGCTCCGGCCACTCGTTCGCCAGGACCCCGCCGCCAGACGGGACCACCAGGCAACGTCGCGTCCACGACAATGCCTGATCTCGAAGCGCAGCGTGCACCAACACGACCCGCTGCAGGACAGCAGAAGGGACGAGGGGCACGCACCCAGCCGCCATCGCTCTCGATCGGCGAGGGCAGCCGCATGGCGTCGGTCTGGCTCGACGGCCCGGAGCCCGCGTGTGATCGAGCACCCGTCAGACTGACGAGGCAGCCGTCTCCAAGTCCGACGAGAGACCGCCTGGCCACGACTGACCCCACTCGCTGTCGACGTAGGCCGGATCCTCTTCCGGTCCCGCCTCCGGTTCGGCCGGCTGCAGCACGGCCACATCTGAGACAGCCTGCGCTTGGGCCGCAACCGGTGGCAAGAGCATCGACGCGGAGGTCACGAAGACCACCACTGACCGAACGACGAACCGAACCCGCATGACAAACCCCCGAGATGACTAGTGGCAACTAGCTACAACCACCCAGTGAACCGTGGGGTCGACGCTCCGTAACGTCAAGATCACTGAGCTCAACGTGCAGGACGTGAACAAACCGTGCCGGCGAGAGTCTCGTCCGCTAGGACCTACAAACCGCACTCCGACGTCGCCGACCACCCTCCGGGGGGCCGCGGCCGCCCCGGAACGGGCCGCGGGGACGGCGGCTGTTCCCTGCGCGCCATGATGTGACGTACAGCGCTCAGTGTTTGGTGATCGGCGTCGAATCTGGAATGGTGCGCTGGTCGTCGGGCATTGGTGATGGGGCAACCCGCACCGAACGCAACACCTTGAGGAGCCCCCATGGGCGCGCAGAAGATCAACAACGCTGACTGGAAGACCGAGGTCCTCGAGTCCGACCGTCCCGTGCTGGTCGACTTCTGGGCCGAGTGGTGCGGACCCTGCCGCATGGTCGGCCCGATCGTCGACGAGATCGCCGACGAGCACGGCACCAAGCTCAAGGTCGTCAAGCTCAACATCGACGACAACCCCGAGGTCGCACGTGAGTACGGGATCATGTCGATCCCGACGATGATGGTGTTCAGCGGCGGCGAGCCGTCCACGCGCATCGTCGGCGCCAAGGGCAAGGAAGCTCTCCTCAAGGATCTGAAGCAGTACGTCTGATCCGCAAGGTCTGAACGATCCGGCCTCCGGGCAGACTCGAATCCACCTCGACGGCACGTCCGTCCACATCCTTCCAGTTTGCTGCGCGATGGCTGTCCACCCCCCGGGACAGCACCGTGTGGCTTCGGAGCCCCGCCTCCCCCCGGGCGGGGCTCCACTCTTTCTCCTGAACGTCGCCGCCTCGGCCAGCCGGACGGGATCGCACGCGGCTGCTCCCGCTGGCCCGCCCGTAGGCTGCTCCGATGCTCCCCATCGTCCCCGGCTCGACCGGCACGCAGGTCAGCGACGTGCAACGTCGTCTGGTGGGCCTCGGCCACCCGCTCAGCGACGAGCCCGGCGTGTACGGGACCACCACCACGGCCGGGATCCGCACGTTCCAGCAGTCCCGCGGGCTCACCGCAAGCGGCGTGGTCGACGACGAGACGTGGCAGCGCCTCGTCGAGGCCGGCTTCCGGCTCGGTGACCGGCTGCTCTACGAGACCCGGCCGATGCTCACCGGCGACGACGTCCTCGACCTCCAGGAGCGTCTGAACCGCCTCGGGATCAACGCCGGGCAGCCCGACGCCATCCTCGGTCCCGACACCGGCGGCGCCGTCCGGGAGTTCCAGCTCAACGTCGGCCTGCCCACCGACGGCATCGTCGGCCCGTCCACGGTCACGGCCCTGCAGCGGCTGCACCGGATGCACCAGTCCGCGGGAACCGTCGAGGTCCGCGAGCGCGAGGCGATGCGGCGCCCGCGCGAGCATTCGCTCGCCGCCCACCGCATCATGGTCGACCCCGGACACGGGCCCGACCACCCCGGCGTGATCAACGTCGACGGAGTCGCGGAGCACCAGATCACCTGGGCCATCGGGCAGCGTCTTGCTGCCCGACTCGGCGCGGTCGGCGTGCAGGTCGTGCTGTCGCGGGGACCGGGCACCTCACCACCCCCGGTCCAGCGCGCACAGCTGGCCAACAACGAACAGGTCGACGCGATCATCTCGATCACGTGCAGCGGCGACGACTCCCCGTATGCCGCAGGCACCGTCAGCCACTACTTCGCCAACGAGTCCTACGTGTCGTTCCCGGGCCGTCGCCTCGCGGAGCTCTGCCACGAGCGCGTCCTCGACGTGACCGGCGGCCCCGACTGCCGCGTCCACGGGTCGACGTCGACGATCCTGCGTGCCAGCAAGGCCCCGTCGGTCGTGGTCGCACCCGGCTTCCTGACCCACGCGGACGAAGGTCGGCGTCTGGCCGAGCCCAAGGTCCAGCGCCTGATCGCCGACGGCCTCCTCGACGCCGTGCTCACCCACCTGACCTGACGTCGCTGACCGTCAGTCCTTCGCGGCCGACGTGATCTCGGTCGGGACCGGCGAGAAGACGCGACGTGGCAGATGGCCACGGATCTCCTCGAGCGCGTGCTCGAACGACTCGGCCCAGCGGGCCGTGCGCTTCACGTCGAGGCGCAGCAACGGGTAGCGGGGATGCTCTCGGTGGATCTCGAAGCCCTCGTGGAGCAACCAGCCGATCGGAACGAGACAGTCCCCGTCGCGGTGGCGGCGGTCGCCGTAGGCCTCGACGGCCGCGAGGTCACGCTTCAGCGCTTCCTTGATCGCGGCCTGGACGAGCAGGGTTCCGACGCCCCGCTCGCGGCGGGTGTGCTCCACCCAGACGGTGGCGAGCTGGAGCGCGTCGGCGGAGATCTGCGGGGCGGGGCGCCGCCGGGGTGCCAGCGTCTTCGGCGGGGAGAAGAGCGCGTACCCGACGACCGTGTCGCCGTCCCACACCGCCCGACCCGGAGGCCCCGTCGTGACGGCCCGTGCCTGACACCACGCCTGCTTCTGTGCGACGTGGTCGCCGGCGAGCTCGTCCACGACGACGCTGCGTGGATCGGGGCGTGGCAGCCCGAGCTCCCAGAACAGGCACTCCCGGCAGCTCGACGGCAGCGCCTCGATGACGTCGGTGGTCATCGGGGCGACGCGGGGGGCCATCAGCCGCCGACGTGGGGCGACGAGGGCCGGCTGATCACCCGGAGCAACGCGCCGAGCGCGACGCCCAGGCCGAGGCCGATCACCCCTCGCTGGACCCCGCCCGCCGCGACGTGACGGTCCTCGCCGGTGATCAGGGTCAGCTGCGGGGCGTTCGCCATGGGTGAGGGTCCCGGACGTCGGAGGTGGTGCTCACCGATCCTAGTCCGGGACCGGTGGGACAAGGAGCGGCACGCGGTCAGGGCAGCGCGGGGCGTTAGGCTCGGCACGACCGACTGCTCGAGAAGCCGCCCATGCGCCTGGACACCGATCCGTACCTCGAACGCTACGCCGCGCGGGTGCAGGGAATGGCCGCGTCGGAGATCCGTGCGCTGTTCGCCGTCGCGTCGCGCCCCGAGATCGTCTCGCTGGCCGGCGGGATGCCCTACACGTCTGCGCTGGACTTCGGGGCCGTCGAGCAGGTCGTGACCGGGGTCATCCGTGATCACGGCCCCGAGGCGCTGCAGTACGGCGGCGGACAAGGCCGCGAAGGCCTGCGCGAGGCGCTCGTGCGCGTCATGGCCGCCGAGGGCGTGCCAGCCGAGCCGGACGAGCTCGTCATCACCAACGGCGGCCAACAGGCCCTTGAGCTCGTCGCCAAGACGTTCCTCGACGCCGGCTCCGTGGTGCTCGCGGAAGGCCCGACCTACGTCGGGGCGCTCGGCGCCTTCGCGTCGCACCAGGCCGAGGTCCGCCACGTCGCCATGGACGCCGACGGGATGATCATCGACGAGCTCGTCGCCGAGCTCGAGAAGCTGAAGGCCGAGGGACGGACGTGCAAGTTCGTCTACGTCATCCCGAACCACCAGAACCCCGCCGGCGTGTCGCTCAGCGAGGAGCGTCGGGTGCACCTCGCCGAGGTCGCGGAGACCTGGGACCTGATGATCCTCGAGGACAACCCCTACGGGCTGCTCGACTTCGAGGGCAAGACCTGGACGTCGCTGCGCTCGCTGGTCCCGGAGCGGGTGATCTACGTCGGGACGGTCTCGAAGACCTTCGCGCCGGGCGCGCGGATCGGCTGGGTGGCCGCGCCGGGCCCCATCCGCGACAAGCTCGTCCTGCTGCGCGAGGCCGCGGACCTCTGCCCCTCGAACCTCACCCAGATGATCGTGGAGTCGTGGCTGGACACCCAGCCGTGGCTCGACCAGGTGAAGCGCTTCCGCGAGGTCTACCGCGAGCGCGCCGACGCCATGCTCGACTCGCTGGAGCGTGAGGCGCCCGGCGTCTGCTCGTGGACGCAGCCGACCGGCGGGTTCTACGTCTGGATGCGGCTGCCCGAGGGGATCGACAGCGGGGACCTGCTCGCCAAGGCCATCGGGCGCCGCGTCGCCTACGTCCCCGGCCGCGGCTTCTTCGCCGACGGCGGTGGTGGCGACCGTCTGCGCCTGTCCTTCTGCTTCCCCACGCCCGAACGCATCCGCGAAGGGATCGCCCGCCTCGGCGAGCTGCTGCACGAAGAGGTCGAGCTCGTCCGCGCCGTCTACGGCGACGTGAAGCCGGCTCCGCCGGCGTGACGCCGCGCCACCAGACTCCGCGCCCTCAGATCAGGAGTGCTTCCGCATGACCCATCGGATCGCCGTCCTCTGCGGCGGCATGTCGCTCGAGCGCGAGGTCAGCCTGCGCTCCGGCACCCGCGTCGCCGCCGCCCTGCGCGACCTCGGCCACGACGTGACCCGTCTCGACGTGGACGCCGCCGTCGTCAACACCCTCGACGCGGGCGGCTTCGACCTCGCCTTCCTCACCCTCCACGGGGCGTCGGGCGAGGACGGGACGGTCCAGTCCGTGCTCGACCTGATCGGCCTGCCCTACACCGGCCCCGACGCGATCTCGTCGACGCTCGCGTGGAACAAGTCGGTCGCGAAGGGGCTCTACGGACGGGCCGGCGTCGCGCTCGCGACCTCCGTGACGCTGTCGCAGCAGGCCTTCCGCGAGCTCGGCGCCTCCGCGGTGCTCGACCGCGTGGCCTCCGAGCTCGGGCTGCCGTTGGTCGTCAAGCCCGCGACCGGAGGCTCCTCGCTCGGCCTGTCCGTCGTCGAGCGCGCTGAGGACCTCCCCCGCGCCATCGTCGGGGCGTTCTCCTACGGCGACCAGGTGCTCGTCGAGCAGTTCGTCGCCGGGACCGAGATCGCCGTCTCGCTGCTCGACGGTGAGGCGCTGCCCGCAGTCGAGATCCGGCCCAAGCAGGGCGCCTACGACTACACCGCCCGCTACACGGCCGGCGCCACCGAGTTCCATGCGCCCGCCCGCCTCGACCCAGACGTGGCCGCAGCCGCAGCCACCGCAGCCCGCATGGCCTGGGACGCCGTCGGTGCCCGCCACGTCTCCCGCGCCGACATGATCGTGCGCCCCGACGGCACCCCGGTGCTGCTCGAGCTCGACACCTGCCCGGGGCTCACCGACACCTCGCTGCTGCCGCTCGCTGCGCAGGCCGCCGGGCTGAGCTTCGGTGACCTCTGCCAGCGCGTCGTCGACCTCGCGCTCGCGAGCGAGTCATGAACGCCGCGGCCAGCCCCAACACCACCCCGGTCACCGGTGACCCGGCCCCGACGATCGTCGCCTTCGACATCGGCGAGGTCGTCATCGACGAGACCCGTGTCTGGGCCACCTGGGCCGACATCATCGGGGTGTCCCCGCTGACGTTCGGCGCCGTCCTCGGCGTCGCGATCGCCGACGGGCTCGGCTGGGAGGACGTCTTCGACGAGCTCGCCCCGAACATGGTCTGGCAGGACTTCGAGGACGAGCACGAGGCCCGCTACGGCGGGTTCCGCGACGACGACGTCTACGGCGACGTCCGCGACTGTCTCACGGCGCTGCAGGCGGACGGCCTGAAGGTCGTGCTCTGCGGCAACCAGCCGGCGCGCCGACAGGCCCAGCTCACGGCGCTCGACCTTCCCCACGACGCGATGGCGATGTCTGACGACCTCGGCGTCGAGAAGCCCGACCCCCGGTTCTGGGAACGCCTGCTGGAGCTGGCCGGAGCCGAGTCCGCCGCGGAGGTGCTCTACGTCGGCGACCGCGTCGACAACGACGTCCTCTCGGCCATGCAGGCGGGGCTCAAGACCTGCTGGCTTCGCCGTGGACCGTGGGGGCGGCTGCACGACCTCCCCGACAACGTCGAGGCCGACCTGGTCCTCGAGGGACTCGGTGAGCTGCCGATGTTGATCAAGGCATGGCGCGACGACCTCGAGGCCGCGAACGCCGAGCAGTCCACCCCCAGCAGCTGACGAAAGCCCTCCATGCCGTCCCAACGGGTCATCACCGTCGCCGCGATCATCGCGGTGCTGGCGATGGTGCTCGCGACCGGGGGCCTGCTGCTCGCTGCACGCTCATCGCCCGAGCTGCAACGCACGGGTCCGGCGCCGAGACCCACGTCGACGGTGCCCGACCCGTTCGCCACCGGATCCGCCGCCCCCGGCAGCGTTTCCGATCTCTTCTCGGGGATCGACCAGATCGCGCTCGCGCAGTGCGCCGCTGAGATCGTTGCTGCGGGCGGCGACCTGGGCCCGGCCCCCGACGCCACCGACGCCGACGCGGTCGTGGCCGCCACCGCACGCGACGTGCTGACCATGCGCGGGCTCTCGTTCACCGAGGACGTCACGCCGGAGTTCCTCGCCAACGACGAGATCAACGCCCGCCTCGCCGCGGACGCCGAGGAGTCCTACCCGCCGGAGGACGCAGACCTCGACCAACGGACCCTTCGGTCGCTGTTCGCGATCGGCGACGACGTCGACCTGCGTCAGCTCGTGATCGACCTCCAGGTCGGGCAGGTCGCCGGCTACTACGACCCGGAGACCGCAGAGCTCGTGGTCCGCAGCCCGGGAGGAGGCGCGATCAGCGCGACCGACCGGGTGACGCTGGCGCACGAGCTCGAGCATGCACTGGTCGACCAGACCCTCCCCCTGCCGTTCGGCGACGACGGTCCTCAGGACGCCGACGGGGCCACGGCCGCGCTCGCGGTCATCGAGGGTGACGCGACGCTGGTCATGACCGCCTGGGCGACCTCGCGGTTGTCGCTCGTCGAGCAGCTGTTCCTCGGTGCGGACCCCGACGCCGCGGCCGCCGCCGAGCAGCTCGCGACCGCGCCCCACGTGCTGCAGAGGGGCCTGCTCTTCCCGTACGAGGCCGGGCTGGGATTCATCTGTGAGCTCTACCGGACGGGCGGCTGGGACGCCGTCAACGCGGCGTACGCGAGCCCGCCGCCGTCGACGGCCCACGTGATGGAGCCGGCCCGACACCTGGATGCCGAGCCGATCGTCGCGGTCGACACGTCCGTGACGCTGGGGGACGGCTGGGACCTCGTGCGCGAGGACACCTTCGGCATGCTCGACCTGCTGATCCTGTTCGAGGCGCCCGGCGATGACCGCTCCGCAGCGCTGCGCGACGCACGTGACCTCGCGGCGGAGTGGACGGGCGGCGAGATCGACCTCCATGTTCGGGGCGCGGACTCGACCATCGTGGTGGCGCTCGCGGAGCGCCCTGGCGGGGCGGACCTGTGCCTGGGGCTGCGGAGCTGGCTGGAAGCCGCGATGCCGGGCTTTCAGGGCGGGACCCTGCCGAGCAGCGCGACGACGCTCGACGGCCGTCGCCACGCGGGGCTGCGCTGTGGCGACGACCAGCACCTGCTGGTCATCTCCGACGACGCCGGCACTCGTGACCTCGCGTTCGCCCCCTGATCGTCGCAGCTTGGGGCATCGCGAACGCTGTGCGAAGAAATCCTGTCGGAACAGAAGACTGCACGGACGACGGCGGTCGCCACTACAGTCCGACCTCACCGATGCCACCTGTCGAGGGGAAGGGACCGCGGTCGGGCCACACGCGACGACGCGCTGCGTCGCTCCGCGTCACCGGCCTGATGCGCGTGCCACGTGGCCCCGCCGACCGGTGTCGGTCTTCCCATGAGCAGCCCGATGCACGCGACCGCGCGGTGACGCGGTCACCGCGTCACCGGGCTCGAACATCGCAAGGAACGCACCACGTGAACACCACCACCCAGGTCCACGGGCCGTCGACCGGCAGGCGGCTCAGCTCCCTGCTGGCGGCCCTGCTGATGGCCACCACCATGCTCATCCTCGGCGCAGCGCCCGCACGCGCAGCCGCGACGCACACGACCAGCGGCAACGACGTCGACATCCAGGTGCTGGACGGCTCCGGCGTGACGGTCTCCTGCTCCGGCGGCAAGGTCGCCTACAACAGCGGCTCGACGATCCTCACGACCGTGAACTGCTCCGCCCTCGGCACCCTGCGCATCTTCGCGTTCGGCGCGAGCACCGCGGACACGGTCTTCGTCGACCTGCGTGATGTGACCACGGGCGCCGGCTTCGTCGCCCCGACGATCTTCGTGATCGGCCAGGACACCGACTCCGCCTCGCCGAGCAACAGCTCCGCACGCCTCGACGTCCACGGCTCGCCCTTCGACGACAACATCACCGGAGGAGGCAACGGCGACACGCTGCGTGGCAACAACGGCAACGACATCATCAACGGTGGCGCGGGGCAGGGCAGCGACTACCTGACCGGTGGCAGCGGCGATGACGAGCTCACCGGCGAGGGCGGCGATGACCGTCTCGACGGCGGGAGCGGCAACGACAACCTGTTCGGCAACGGCGGCAACGACTTCCTCCAGGGCCGGAGCGGCGACGACACCCTCCGCGGCGGTGGCGCCAACGACATCTACGACGGCGGGTCCGGTGCGGACTCGATCTTCGACAACAACGGTGAGGACACCGTTCTCGCAGCCGCAGGAACGTTCTACGAGACGATCGACCTCCAGGACTCCGAGCCCGACGCCGGTGGCGACGGCATCGACGACCTGTTCATCATGGCGGGCCAGGGCGCGAACGTGCCGACCGTCATCTGCGTCGAGGGGTCGTGCTCGCTGAGCACCACCGACGACTTCGTTGACGACGGTTTCTCGGACTACGCGGACGACTTCGTCGTGTACTGGCCGGAGAACATCGACATCGGCAACGACTTCCCGAAGATCTGGAACCGGGCCGACTACGACGCGGCCGACAAGACGGTTCCGCAGGTCGACACCTCCAACGCCTTCTCGACGCTGAAGGGCGTGGAGAACCTCGAGATCAACCTCGGCCTCGGCGACGACCGCTGGCTGATGGTCTACGACGACGACTCCGACGCTGGCCAGAGCGGCGACCAGTTCCACTCCGGACGCAAGGTCGTCGACATCGACGTCGACGGTGGCGCCGGAGCAGACGACATCAACCTCGCGGGCGTCCAGCTCGAGGGTGTGATCGGTGTCGCGACGCTGACCGGTGGCCCTGGTGACGACATCCTCGTCGGGTCCTACCAGAACGACGTGATCCTCGGCGGTGACGGTGCTGACGACATCGACTCCGGTGCGTCCGTCGCCTTCAACTCCGCGGAGCTGGGCAACCGCCTCAGCGGCGACACCATCGACGGCGGTCCCGGTGACGACACGATCCGCTCCTCCTACTCGAACGTCTTCCACCTCGACCTCGGCAGCGAGAAGGCCGTGACGGCCGGCGGCGGCGACGACGACATCGACGGCGGCGCGGGCACGGACACCCTGATCGTGACACTCGATGCCACGGCGGATTCGGCCACGCTCGACACCACGACCCTCCAGGTGGTCAACAACGTCCTCGACCCCGCAGTCGACGACCTGACGACCTTCGCGGCGCTCGAGCGCGTCGAGATCAACATGGCGGGCGGCGACGACTCCACCACGGTGGAGGACCTGACCGGCAGCACGCTCACGACCGTGACGACCGACGGTGGCGCTGCCACCGACGCGCTGACGGTGAATGGCGGTGCCACCCAGGCAGGCAACGTCATCACGATGGCGGGCGGCCAGACGGTCACCCACACCAACTACGAGACGTCCGACATCTCGCTGACCCCGGTCGCGGTGATCACTGGAGCCGACGGCTTCACGGTGGCGGCAGAGGGCAGCATCCCGCTCGAGGCAACCTCCTCGACGGGACGACCCACCCTCACCTACGAGTGGGACCTGTCCTACGACGGCGCCACGTTCACCAGCGAGGCGACGACCGAGACGGTGACGTTCACCGCCGGGCCCGACGAAGGCTCGGTCGATGTGGCACTGCGTGTCACTGACACCGACGCTCGTGTCTCCGAGATCTCCGTCCAGACGATCACGGTGACCGCGGGCAACCTGCCACCGGTCGCACGGATCACCACCTCGGACGCCTTCACGGTGGACGAGGGCACGGCCAGCATCGCGCTGTCGGGCTCGACGTCGACCGACTCGGACGGAACGATCACCGCGTACGCGTGGGATCTCGACGATGACGGGTCCTTCGACGACGCGGCGACCGCCGACACGTCCCTGACGCTGGGCGCGCCCGGCACGACGACGGTCCACCTCCAGGTGACCGACGACCAGGCCGAGTCGGGAACCGCGACGCAGGACGTCGTCGTCACCGACGTCGCCCCGACCGCGATCATCACCAACGCCGAGACCCTCGAGGTGCAGGTGAGCTCGGACCTCGAGCTCTCCGGCGCGACGTCCTCCGACGCACACGGCTCCATCGCCGCGTACGCCTGGGACCTCGATGACGACGGCCTCTTCGACGACGGTTCGACCGCGACCGTGACCTACAGCGCCGGCGACACCACCGGTGACTTCCCGGTCACCCTGCGCGTCACCGACGAGGAGGGCACCTCGACCGAGGCGACCGCCACGATCACCGTGACGGAGAACGCTCCCCCGGTGGCCGCGATCACGTCCGAGGACGGGTTCACGGTCCCAGCCGAGGGAACGCTGTCGCTCAGCGGCGCCGACTCGACGGACTCCGACGGCACCGTCACCACGTACGCGTGGACGACGACCGACGGAACCCTGACCAACCAGGCCGGCGCCACGGTCGACTTCGTCGCACCGAGCACGGGTGGCACGGTCACGGTGACCCTCACCGTGACGGACAACGAAGGTGCACAGAACGCCACGTCGGCCGACATCACCGTCACGCCGAACACGGCCCCAGAGGCCGTGATCACGTCGGCGGACGGGTTCACGGTCCAAGCCGAGGGAACGCTGTCGCTCAGCGGCGCCGACTCGACGGACTCCGACGGCACCGTCACCACGTACGCGTGGACGACGACCGACGGAACCCTGACCAACCAGACCGGCGCAACGGTGGACTTCGTCGCACCGAATGCTCGAGGGACGTTCACGGTGACCCTCACCGTGACCGACGACGATGGTGCCCAGGACGCGACCACGCAGGACATCACGGTCACGAAGCCAGCGGCAGGCCGCGTCGAGGGTGACATCACCGTCGGCACGGACCGCATCGGCACCGCGATCCAGATGAGCCGCACGGCGTTCCCCGACGGTCTCACCGGGTTCACGGACCCGGCGGCCACCGGTGGCGACGTCAAGGCGGTCGTGGTGGCCCGGGCCTTCGGCTCGCCGGCTGACGCGCTCGCGGGCTCCGTGCTCGCGGCCGAGGTCGACGGTCCGATGCTGCTCAGCAGGACCGACGGCGTCAGCCAGGAGGTCCAGGACGAGCTCGCACGGCTCGGCGCTGACCGCGTCTACCTCCTCGGTGGCACGGCGGCTCTGGACGCGTCGGTGGCCGCGAGTCTCGCGGCGACGTACGACGTCGTCCGGATGCCGGGCACGAACCGCTACGACACCGCGCGTCTGATCGCGAACGAGGTCATCCGCATCGGTGGCCTCACGACCACCGCGGTGGTGGCGCTCGGTCAGGCTGAGGACGGGCGCGACGCATGGCCGGACGCGCTGGCGGCGGGCAACATCGGGACGCACCTGCGATCCCTGGTGGTGCCGGTCAAGAACATCAGCGGGACCGCGACGATCCCGACCGAGAGCCAGGCCATCCTGGACACCCTCGCGTCGGGCAGCACCGTGCACATCGCCGGTGGTGAGTCAGCGATTCCGACGGTGATCGCCGCGACCCTCGCGGATCAGGGCTTCGTCGTCAACCGCGTCGCCGGCGCCAGCCGCTACGACACCGCGCTCGCGCTCGGTGACGTCGCGAACGCGGGCACGGCGCAGGAGCTCCGGGACGTGGTCTTCGTCGCGTCGGGCACCAACCCCGCGGACGCGCTCGGCGCGGTCGTGGCGGCCTGGAAGCTCGGCGGGACGCTGGTCCTCGTGCACCCGACCACCCTGTCCGCCTCCGGGCAGACGGCGGGCGTGTACACGTTCTTCGACACCAACACCGCGATCGAGGATGTCTACGTCGCCGGCGGACCAGCCGCGATCAGCGACGGCGTGCTCAACACGATCAACGCCCTCCGGGAGAACTGATCGACGACGGGGCGGGCTCGCCCGCCCCTGACCCACCGCACGACGGCCGGTCCCCTCGGGGGCCGGCCGTCGTCGTTGCCGAGCATGTCGTTGGTGGCAACCGCAGCGCCGCCTACGGTGCCGTCTCCGCCCGCACACCCGTTCCACGCCCGGAGCCCCCATGACCCATGACCCCGCCAAGCTCGCCGCCGGGACCGCCGCAGCGGCGTTGGTCGAGGACGGCATGCGCCTGGGCCTCGGCACCGGTTCCACGGTGGCGGCCTTCCTCGACGCTCTGGCCGAGCGTGGCCTCGACGTCGCGGGCGTGCCCACTTCAGAGGCGACCGCAGCCCGCTGTCGTGAGCTCGGCATCGGCCTGCTCGACCTCGAATCGACCGATCGCGTGGACCTCTGCGTGGACGGGGCGGACGAGCTGACGCGCGATCTCGCGCTGACCAAGGGTGGCGGCGGCGCCCTGCTGCGCGAGAAGGTCGTCGCGTCGCTGGCCGACGAGTTCATCGTGATCGCCTCGCCCGACAAGGTCGTCGACGCCCTCGGCGACACCTTCGCGCTGCCGGTGGAGGTCGTGCCGTTCGCGGCGGCACCCGTCCGGAGGACGCTCGAGTCCCACGGGTTCCACGTGACGGTCCGCGGCGATGGCGGCTACCGCACCGACAACGGCAACCTCATCCTCGACGCACGTCGAGACGGCGGCATCGTCGACGTCGAGGATCTCGCGCTGCGACTCCAGGCACAGCCCGGCGTCGCCGAGCACGGGCTCTTCCTGGGGATGGCAACGCGCGCGCTCCTCGGCTCCGCCGACGGCGCGGTGTGGGAGCTCACGATCCCCTGAAGCCGGAACACGGAAGCCTCGATCGGGCCCGATCGAGACCGCCACCTGTGAGGCGCTGAGAGCCACCCTGTGGCGTCGACCACAATCTGAAGCCCGGCGCACCACGATCGCCGTGAACGCTGACCTGGGGCGACCTCAGCGAGCCGTTCTCGGACTCAGTCGCCCGTCGAGCTGGCCGCTCGGCGCTCGTTCGCCTCCGCTGCGACACCGCGCGCGATCGTCGCGACGATCCGCTCGAGGTCGTGGACGGACTGGAACTCGATGGCGACCTTGCCGCTCTTCGCGCCCATGGAGATCTTGACGCGCGTGGCGAGCGCGTCGGACAGCTGCTCCTGGAGCTCGGTCAGCGCCGGCGAGCTGATGCGCTTGGAGCCGGACGAGCCGCGACCGCCGCCGGAGCCGTCCCGCTCCCCCAGCGACTGGAGCCGAACGAGCTCCTCGGTCGAACGGACCGACATCCCCTCCGCGACGATCCGGTCCGCGACCTTCAGCTGCGTGTCCGGGTTCTTCAGCGACAGCAGCGCACGCGCATGACCGGCAGACAGGACGCCCGCCGCGACCTTGCGCTGGATCGTCGGTGGGAGGGTGAGCAGCCGCATCGCGTTGGAGATCGCCGGCCGCGACTTCCCGATCTTCTCGGAGAGCTCCTCCTGGGTGAAGTCGAAGTCGTCGAGCAGCTGCCGATAGGCGGCTGCTTCCTCGAGCGGGTTGAGGGCGACGCGATGGATGTTCTCGACCAGCGCTTCCTTCAAACGGTCGCCGTCGTCCGTCTGCCGGACGACCGCAGGAATCCGTGTGAGCCCGGCAAGCTTGGACGCACGAAGGCGGCGCTCCCCGGCGATCAGCTCGTAGCGGTCGTCCGCGATGCGGCGGATCACGATCGGCTGGAGCAGACCCATGTCGCGGATCGAGACGGCAAGCCCCTCGAGCTCCGCGTCATCGAAGGTGGCCCGCGGCTGCCTCGGGTTGGGAACCACCTGGCTGAGCGGGACCTCGATGAGCTGCATCTCGGCAGCGCCGCCGGTCGGGATCAGCGCGGCGAGCCCGCGCCCGAGGCCGGTGGGTCGGTTCATGAGGCGCTCTCCTGGGTTGCAGCATCGACAGCGTCTGCGGGGCTGGCCACGAGATCACGCGGCGTCTGCGCCCGTGATGCCAGCAGCCGTCCGAGGGGATCCTCGGACGTCGTGAGCGTGAGGTCCAGCCGCTCCGCGACCTCGCGGGCCAATCGGGTGTAGGACCGGGCGCCACGGCTGTTCGGGTCGAACAGGGTGATCGGGAGGCCGAAGGACGGGGCCTCGCTGAGGCGGACCGTCCTCGGGATCATCGTCTTGAAGGCGCCGTCACCGAAGTGGCGGCGGACCTCGTCGACGACCTGGTGGGACAAGGTGGCGTGACCGTCGAACATGGTCAGCACGACGCCGGCGATCGCCAGGTTCGGGTTCAGCCGCTGCTGCACGAGCTCCACCGTCGTGAGCAGCTGACCCAGACCTTCGAGCGCGTAGTACTCGCACTGGATGGGCACGATGACATCGTCGGCAGCCGTGAGCGCGTTGATCGTCAGCAGTCCGAGACTCGGCGGGCAGTCGATCAAGACGATGTCGTAGAGGTCACGCACGACGCCGATGGCGTCACGGAGGCGCTGTTCGCGCGAGAACATCGACACCAGCTCGATCTCCGCGCCGGCCAGATCCAGCGTCGACGGGACCACGTAGAGACCGCGCAGCGAGGTCGGCTCCGTGGCGTCCTCGAGGGGCAGGTCGTCGGTGAGCACGCGGTAGATGCTGTCCCCACCACGGTGCGCTCGCAGCCCGAGGCCGGTGGTCGCGTTGCCCTGTGGGTCCAGGTCGATGACGAGCACACGTGCACCCTGCTGGGCCAGCGAGCCCGCCAAGGACACCGTGGTCGTCGTCTTTCCGACGCCACCCTTCTGGTTGACGATGCAGACCACACGGCCTGGGGACACCCCCAGCTTCTCCGTGGAGTCCCCCTTCTCGAGCGCGGCAGGCGAGGCGAGATCCGTGACGGGGACGGAACGAGCCGGAGGCCCGGTCGTCTCGGTCGTCTCGACCTCGTACTCCTCATCAGCCTCCGTGGGCACGTGCTCTCTCGCGGGCTCGGGCTCCGGCTCGACGAGGTGTTCCGGCTCTGCGACCGCCGCGGCGACCACCGGCTCGGGCTCGGGCTCCGGCTCGGGGTCCGGTATGACCTCGACGACGGGAACCGTGTCAGCTGGAACGGCCACGACCAGCGGCTCAGGCTCGAGCGGCTTCTCCTGGTCGCCGAACTCCACCTCGATGAGCTCCGCCACGTCCTGCGGTCCAGCCGGGGAGGCGGGAACCTGCTGGGCGGCCTTCGTCAGAGCCGCTCGTCGGACCGCCGCATCCAGCGGCGTCTCCCCCGGCCTCGTGAGGATGTCCGGGGCGCTCGGCTCGATGACCTCCGCCCGCTCCGGCATGGCGACGACCGGGTCCGTCACCGGAGGAGTCACCGGCTCGGGGCGCGGAGTCGGGACGGCCGGCGGCGTGGGCGTTGGTTCGCTGGCGTCCGCGCCACCTGCGGGACGAAGCTCACGCTCCTCGAGCGGGACGGAGTTCGGCTTCACACGTCGTCGCTCATCACCTTGGAACGCTCCCGATCGCCCGCCGCGGCGCTCACGCATCTCGGCGCGCTCATGCTCCCGCCGGGCCCGCTTCAGAAGGGCTCGCGGGGATTCCTGTCCCCCGCTTCGGCGCTGCCAGAACCACCGCACGATCGGTCTCCGAGCTCAGGTGTTCGATGTCGCCGAGCGCCGAAGCATAACAACCTGAGGATGGTGCGGACACGCTTCCACAGGCCCAACCACCGCGGTTCCGGGATCGGATGGCGTCGCGGTGACCTCGACGTCCCACTTGTCCATCACGGCCTGCGCCGCCTCGACCTCGGTCGGCCACCGATCGCCCTTGATGGCCGCGATCACCCCTCCCGGGCGCAACAATCGCGCACACCAGGGGATCAGCCGTTCCAGAGGGGCGACCGCGCGTGCCGTGACCAGACCCCACGCCTCGACCTCGTCGATGATCTCGACACGTGTCTGCAGGACGTCGACAGCGAGGTCATGAGCTTCGGCGAAGTCGATCAGGAAGTTGGCCTTGCGGGACCTGGACTCCACCAAGGTCACCTGTGCCTCATCGCGGACGATGGCGATCACGAGCCCCGGGAGTCCGCCGCCCGAGCCGACGTCCAGGACGCGACCGTCTTCGGGCAGATCCAGATGCGCCGCGAACGCAACGCACTCCGGCAGATGGCGCTCTCGCAGGGTCGCACGCACACCTGTCGAGACCAGACTCGTCGGGGACTCGACAATGGCATCATGCAGCGCATCCAGCAACGCGGTCGCCCGCGGAGTCAGCGATGACAGATGATCGTGCAACACCAAGAAGGGCTCACTTGCTCAGGGACCCACAACCTAGCCCAGAACGTTTCACGTGAAACACCACCTGATGGCCGCGACCTCAGTTCACCTTCATCACTGCACCCCATCATCGGATACGACTACCACGAAGCTCGCGCGGAGTATTCTTGCTGATGGCGGGTGGTTACGTACCAGCGGTAACACCCCAGATGTTCCACGTGAAACATCGGCAACGGACATGTTGTCGGCAGCAAACAAGGGCGCTTCCTCGCGACCGGACGTCTTCGCGACTCGTGTGGCTCCTGCCGCGCCGAGCGCCGGCATCCCTGGCCCTCAGCGATTCCATGGCGGTCCACTGCCGCGACACCGGCAGTACACCCCACATCGATCCCTCGCCAGAAACAGCACAAGCCGCCCAGACCATTCGACGATACGGCCCGAAGGCTGCGAACTCCCGCCACTTCTCGCCACCTCGAGTCGCCGCTGAAGCGGGTCCTCACGATGGACCGTTGAATTCGTAGAGCCATGGTGAATGGGAACGACCACGTCCCCCGCCGTGGAGCCGCAAAGAACGTCCAATACCGCCCCACCGACCGATCGCACGCTCGGATCCGCCCGTTCCTCACGATCTGGCCACGAGGCCTCCGTCTTCTTCCCCTGGGGCGCGACCGCGGCCGTGTTGATCACTGGGTGGGGGAGTGCCGTCGCAGAAAGAGACCGCTGTCGCGCGCAGACGATCTCGTGCGGCCCACAGGTCGGCCGACCTGCGTTTCCACCTCTGGGGACGCCCTGCCAGCTCTTCGCGAAATCCGGACACCGCTCATGCCTCCCAGGAGTCACTGAGAGCCTCGCTGCGGGGCGATAGGCATTTCTGATGGAACCATATGTCTTGGCTGCTCATCGCGCGACAGCGGACGTCTCAGCGGATCGATTTCGGTGTCAGGTGGCTCCTGTTTCACGTGAAACGCCCCGACCATGGCGGTCGGGGCGTTCTCACTTCGGTGATGCTGGCGCGGCTCAGGCCGGCTCGATCACCACGCGGCGAGCGGGCTCGCGGCCATGGCTTCGGCTGATCACGCCTTCGCGGTCAGCGACCAGGTGGTGAACCTTCTTGCGCTCGTAGACGTCCATCGGCTCGAGCCGGACGGACTCACCCGTCTCAAGCACCTCGGCGATGACCTCATCCGTGCGCTCGACCAGCTTCTGAATCCGGCGGTCGCGGTAGCCCTCGATGTCGAGGACGACGCGGGAACGACGCTGGAACTCGCGCTGGAGCGAGGCCCGCATGAGCTCCTGAATCGCCTCGAGCGTCTGGCCGCGACGGCCGATGAGGGCCCCGTTGCCAACCTCGAGCACCTCGATCTGGATCTCCTTGGGGGAGACCTCCATCTTCAGGTCGCCTGGCAGGTCGAGGGCATCGAGCAGGCCCTCCATGAAGTCGGCAGCCGCGTCGGCTTCCGCCTCGAGGTCCGCGTCCGAAACCTCTTCCTCTTCCTCGCGAGGGGCCGGCGCCGGACGCTCAGACCGCGCCTTCGGCGCGTCTTCACGCTTCTTCGTCGCCGGACGGACCCGCTGCTCGTCGTCACCGCCGAGGATCTGGAGCTTCAGCGTCGTGGGCTTCGCCGGCAAGGGAGCTTCGATCGAGAGATCGATCTCCGAGACGTCACAGTCGAGGGCAACCGCGGCCAAGGCGGCGAGGTCGTCTGCCAAGGCGTCGCTACGGATCTGCTGAGTCATGTTGTGGGACCCTTCGGTGAGGTGTTGGTGCAGGTCTGCTGGGTGGGGGAGTGGGGGAGGGCGGAGCTTCAGCCGCGCTTGCGCTTCGGCAAATGCTCACGTCCGGCTGTGGACGAGGTCTTCGACGTGGAGCCCTTGCCCGACGAGCCCTTGCCCGAGGGGCCGTTGGCTCGCGAGTTCTTTGGACGCGTCGAGTCCTGCTTGCCGGACGGCTTCTTCGTCGAGGTGCCCGAGGAGCCCGAGGGCTTCTTGGGCGCTGGCGCGGCGCCCTTGCGGCCGTTGTCTCCGGGGCTCGTCCCGCCAGCGACCGCCGCGTCGCCGGTGTCACGCATGATGTAGGCCTGCTGGCCCATCTGCCACAGGTTCGTGGTGACCCAGTAGAGCAGCACGCCGAGCGGGAGGTTGATGCCGAAGAACGTCAGCATGACCGGCATGACGTAGAGCATGATCTTCTGCGTCTGGGCCTGCTGGCTGTCTGCCGGACCGGCGCTGCGCGCCATCATCTGCTTCTGGCTGACGAACATCGTCAGGCCCATCGCGGCGATCAGCATGTATCCCGGCAGCCCAGCGGCGGTGGTCACCGCGCCCAGGCCGAGCGGAACCTCGGTGAGACCTTCGGGGATCGGCACCGAGGCGTCGATGCCTGACGTGAAGAAGTAGAACTGGGCGTTCTTGAGGAGATCGAAGTTGCGGAGAACGGAGAACAGCGCGAAGAAGATCGGCATCTGCATGACCAGGGGCAGACAGCCCCCGACGGGGTTGACGCCGGCCTCCTTGTAGAGGGCCATCGTCTCTTCGTTCTGCTTGGCCTTGCGAGCCCGGTACTTCTCCGGGTCGGACCGCATCATGTCGCGGTCCGTCGGGTACTTCTTCTGGATCTTCTTGACCTCAGGCGCGATGGTCTGCATCGCCTTCATCGAGCGTGTCTGCTTCACCGCGAGTGGCAGGAGCAGCACGCGAACGGAGATCGTGAGCAGGATGATCGCCCAACCCCACGAGTGCACACCGAACAGAGGTTCGATCACGTTGTGCAGGGCGGTGAGCACCGTCTCGATGAAGCTCAGGAAACCGTTCCAGATGGCGGACACGGGCGGTCCTCTCAGGGAGTTCGCGTGGGGACGGGGTCGACGCCGCCGTCATGCCACGGATGGCAACGGCCGATGCGCTTGATGGCGAGCCAGGTTCCACGAAGGGGTCCGTGGAGCTCGATCGCCTCAGCCGCGTAGGCCGAGCAGGTGGGGTGATAGCCGCAGCGCGGACTGCGCAGGACCGCGGAGGCCCGGTAGATGCCGATCAGGCCGAGCAGCGCGCGCGCCACAAGGCCAGGACGGACATCGACGGGATCTGCGGTCGTCACGCGGTCGCCCTGACGGGCTGGAGCCGCCCGAGCGTCTGGTGGAGCTCGGTCAGGACCTGGGGGCTCGTGCTCGCCGCAGCGGTCGGACGCGCGACGACAACGAGATCCAGGCCCCGGGGGACCTGCACCTCGCGGAGCGCGGCACGGATGACGCGCTTGGCGCGGTTGCGCTGCACAGCACCTCCGACCCGACGTGAGGCGACGACCGCGATCCGGCCGTTGCCCTCGTCGGACGGCAACGCGTGCACGACCGTGAGGTTCCCGGACACGCGTCGACCGGTCCGCAACACGCGGACCACGTCAGCGCTCCGACGAAGCCGCTCGGAAGCGACCGCCTCGGAGTTGGCCGAGGTCATGCCGACAGGCGGGAGCGCCCCTGGCGGCGACGGCTCTTGATGATGTTGCGACCGGAGCGGGTGCGCATACGGGTACGGAACCCGTGCTTGCGAGCCTTGCGACGGTTGTTGGGCTGGAACGTACGCTTCATGAGAAAGCCGCCTCGAGACAGCAGGGCCACGCGAGTACGCGGGCACGAGTGTGAAGTCGCCCGACGTCGGCGTGGACGTGGATGCGATGAGTGTAGATGGCTCGAGGCCTCCTCGGCAACCGCAGACGGGCAGCCGGGCTGCGGTGTGCGCACGGTGGGCAGCACCTGCGCGGGTGGCGGCCCGGCGGACGACAGCTCCGAGATCCATCTCGAAGTTCGCCAGACCCCCTTCAGGGCCCAGCATCGCGTCTTGCCGTGTCAGAACTGAACAGACGTTCGAGCGCCCTGTGGAAACTTCGCTTGCGGTGATCATGCCGACCCTTCTAGAGTCCGCCACCGCTGTCCACATGACCGTCGGCCCTGTGCCAGACGCCTCATCGTGGTCCTTCCCCCGCAAGGATCTTCGTTCCTCGGTCTCCACACCTTGTGGTGAACCTGTGGAGAACTCGTCACAACGAGTGGGATCCTCGTACGTTTTCCCTCGGCGTTGCCGTGGGTTGGAACACACCCGAACCGCGGATTCGGGGGTAGGAGCAGGGTGTTGACGATGTCCCAAGGTCTTGACCTGGCGCAGCTCTGGGCGGATGTGCGTGCCAACGTGCTGAGCGATGTCTCCCCGGCGGAGGCCCGGTTCCTCGACACGACCACATGCGTCGGATGCAGCGACGGGATCGTGTACGTCGCCACGACGCACAGCTTTGCCATGGAGTGGCTGACGAAGCATCACCATGCACGTCTCCAGGACGGTTTCAGCAACGCCGTCGGCGAGGCGCTGAACCTCGTGATCCTGGTCCGTCCGCCGTCTCCCGACGCTGCCACCCCGATCCCGAGCCCGGAGCCCACCCTCTCGGAAGGCCTCGCACCGCCTCCGCCCGAGGCGAGCAACGTCATCGACCTGACGTCGGGCAGCCCGATGCCGCCGGCACCGACGTTCCCGCCGCAGCCTCCCGCGAACGGCCACCACGTCACTCCGAGTCCGCGACCGCCGGGGCCGAGCGCCGTCCTCCCTCCCCGTCGCCCTCCCCGAGAGGCCGATGAGTTCGAGTCCAAGCTCAACGCGGACTACCGCTTCGAGAGCTTCGTCGTCGGCTCGTCCAACCGCCTGGCCCACGCCGCGGCCATCGCGGTCGCCGAGTCCCCCGCCAACTCCTACAACCCGCTCTTCATCTACGGCGGGTCCGGTCTGGGAAAGACCCACCTCCTGCACGCGGTCGGGCACTACGCGAAGGACCTCTACCCCCGGCTGCGGGTCTGCTACGTGACGACCGAGCAGTTCACCAACGAGTTCATCAACTCGATCCGCGGTGGCGACAACGCGGCGTTCCAGCGCCAGTATCGCCAGGCCGACGTGCTCCTGATCGATGACATCCAGTTCCTCGAGGGCAAGCAGCAGACGCAGGAAGAGTTCTTCCACACGTTCAACTCGCTCTACAACGCCGAGAAGCAGATCGTCATCACGAGCGACCGGCCGCCGAAGCAGATCGCTCGGCTCGAGGACCGTCTCCGCAGTCGCTTCGCGTGGGGCCTGCTCACCGACATCCAGCCGCCGGAGCTCGAGACCCGCATCGCGATCCTGAGCAAGAAGGTCCAGGCCGAGGGTCTGTCGATCTCCCGCGACGTCCTCGAGCACATGGCCACGCTCGTGCAGTCCAACATCCGCGAGCTCGAGGGCGCGCTGATCCGCGTCGTGGCGCAGTCCTCGGTCGACCGCGTCCCGATCGACGTGAGCACCGTCGACGTCGCGCTCAAGGGCATGCTCAACACCACCGGGCACCAGCAGATCACCTGCCCCGCGATCATGGACGAGGTGGCCGGCTACTACGGGCTCACCGTCGACGACCTGACCTCGCGGTCACGCAGCAAGCACCTCGTGACCGCACGTCACGTCGCGATGTACCTCGTTCGCGAGCTCACCGAGATGTCGCTGCCCCGCATCGGCGAGGCGTTCGGCAAACGCGACCACACGACGGTGATGGCCGCGAAGGACAAGATCGCCCTGCTGATGCAGAGCGACACCACGACCTTCAGCCAGGTCCAGGAGCTCACCAACCGCATCAAGTCCCAGGAGCGTGTGTGACGCCTCTGGACACCACCACGCACGTCCCCGGCCACCGAGGCCGGGGGCGACGCATGTCCGGTGTCGACGCCCTGATCGTCCGACGGCCACGCCGAGCGGTGGACGGGCGGTGGACGAGCCGGGCACAAGGTGTGGACAGCACGGGGGACAACCGCTGTGCCCTTCGTGTGGACCTGACACGGGGCAACTCGACCTCCCGGTGTCGAACTCGGGGAACTACATCTGTGTCATGGGGAGAGATGTGGAAGACTGGCGCACTTGTCCCATCGCACTCCACCGACACACTTCGGCGCTGACCAGCAGAAACACCCAGTTCTCCACCGAACCCACAGCCTTGATGGTGATGATTGGTTCTCTCTCTTCTCTCCAAGAACTGATCAACCATGTGGGGGAACAGCCCGCAGACGCCCAACGCCACGCACGACCACAGCACGACCCAGCACACGCCTTCACCAGCCACACCAGCAGCCAGCACCAGCACGACGTGGCATCGCCACGCACCACCGAATCCGGGAGACACCTGACGTGAAGCTCCGAGCAGAACGAGCCGATTTCGCCGACGCCGTGGCCTGGGCCACACGCACCACCAGCGCCCGTCCGGCGCTGCGTGTCCTCGCCGGGGTCCTGCTGGAGGCACACGACGGACGCCTCGTGTGCCGCGCCACGGACCTGGCCACGTCGGCCGAGGTCAGCCTGCCGGTCCACGTCGACGAGCCCGGCCGCGTCGTGCTGCCCGGTCGGCTCCTGAGCCAGATCGTCAGCCGGCTGCCGGACGCGCCGGTGCACCTCGAGGGCACCGGCGACAACCTCACGATCCGCTGCGGCCGTGCGACCTACGAGGTTCGCGGGATGGACGCCGAGGACTTCCCGGCGATGCCCCGTCCGGCCGACGACGCCCCGCGTGGCGTGATCAAGTCCGACGCTTTCCAGCGTCTCGTCGCCCAGGTCGCCCGCGCCGCCGGCACCGACGACAGCCGCCCCGTGCTCACCGGCGTGCAGCTCATCGCGACCAAGGACGGCCTGTCCGCCGCCGCGACGGACTCGTACCGGCTCGCGGTCCGCACGCTCGCCTGGGACGGTGGCGTCGAGGCAACCGCGCTCGTGCCCGCCAAGGCGCTCCAGGAGGCCGCGAAGGCCACGGGACACGCTGGTGGCGCCGTCACGATCGTGTTCGAGGAGGCGCGTGTAACGTTCCTGCTCGGCGACCGTCAGCTGTCGACCACGCTCGTCGAGGGATCCTTCCCCGACGTCCGCGCGCTGCTGCCGGACGGCTTCGAGACCCTCGTGATCGTCTCGCGCCAAGAGCTCATCGATGCACTGCAGCGCGTCGCGGTCGTGTCGCTCGGCATGGCCAACGCGCCGCTGACGCTGCAGTTCGACGAGGACTCCGTGACGCTCGCCGCGGCGAACCAGGAGTACGGCGAGGCCAACGAGTCGCTGACCGCGAAGGTCGACGGTGAGGGCCTGAAGATCGCCTTCAACCCGGACTACGTGCTCTCGGGCCTCGACGCGATGGGGACCGAGGAGGTCCGTGTCGAGCTGCGTGGTGGTCTCAAGCCGGCTGTCCTCCGTCCGCATGTCGCTGCTGAGGAGGGTGCTGACGTCGCGGTCGACGACTTCACCTACCTGCTCATGCCGATGCGCCTGAGCTGACCGACGGACGAGGCACGACGTGCATCTGGTCCGGGTCCAGCTGACCGACTTCCGGTCCTACGCCCGGGCCGACGTCGCGTTCGGTCCCGGGTGCAGCATCCTGCTCGGGGCGAACGGGATGGGCAAGACCAACGTCGTCGAGGCCGTCATCCGGGCTGCCACCGGCGGGAGCCATCGGGTTGCCGGCGACGGGCCGCTGGTGCGGGTCGGTGCGGACCAGGCGCTGGTGCAGATCGAGGCCCGCACCGATCACGGCCGACGGCGCACCCTGGACGTGCAGCTCGGCGGGAGTCGCCCGCGCACCCGGGTGGACGGCAACGACGTCAAGCGCTCCTCCGATGCGCTCGGGGTGGTCCGGATCGTGGTGTTCGCGCCCGAGGACCTCGCGATCGTGCGCGGGACGCCGTCGGAGCGCCGTCGTTACCTCGACGATCTCCTCGGTCAGCGACGCCCGGCGTACGGCGCAGCGCGCGCCGAGTACGAGAAGGTCCTGCGGCAGCGCAACCATCTCCTCAAGCAGCTCCGTGGCGGCCAGGGCCGGGGGGCGGGCGACACGCTCGAGGACTGGGACGAACAGCTCGTCCGTCACGCGGCGACGCTGACCGCGGCGCGCATCGCCGCGGTCCACGCCCTCGCCGGACCCGTCGACCGGGCCTACCGCCAGCTCGCCGACCGCCCCGAGCAGGTCGAGCTGACGTACCGCCTGTCGTGGCAGGAGGGGATCGTCGGCACCGAGACGTCCGGGGTCCCGGATCTCGCTGAGCTGCACGACAAGCTGACTGAACAGGTCCGTCTGCATGCCGATGAGGAGCGCCGCCGCGGGGTCACCCTGGTGGGGCCGCACCGTGACGATCTCGAGCTGATGATCGGCCCGCTCCCGGCACGGACCCACGCGAGTCAGGGAGAGGCGTGGTCGCTCGCGCTGGCGCTCAAGCTCGGGACCCACGACGTGCTCCACCAGGTCGGTGACCGGCCGGTCGTGGTGCTCGACGACGTGTTCTCCGAGCTCGACGCGACCCGTCGGGCACGACTCGCAGCCCAGGCCGAGACCTTCGATCAGGTGATCGTCACCGCGGCGGTACCGAGCGACGTGCCGCTGCGAGGGGTCCGCTACGAGGTCACACTGGTCGATGCGGTCTCGACGATCCGTCGGGTTGATGGCGATCACCACGCTGCGGAAGGGGTCGCGGATGCATGAGGAGGAGCGCCAGCTCGCTCGCCTCCGCGCACAGCACCGTCGTCGGCGCGGTGCGCTGCGACGACAGGGCATCCCGGAAGGTGCACAGGGCGAGGACCTCGGGATCGGTGACGGTGAACGCGTCCGCGGGGTCCCGCCACCGGCCACCGTCGGCGGGCCGCTGCATGCCTTGGTCCGCCAGTCCGGCTGGGCTGGTCCGCTCGCGCTGGTCTCGTTGCGCCGGACGTGGCCGGACATCGTCGGGGATGCGCTGGCCGGCAGGTCGGAGCCTGCGACCGTCCGCGGCACCATCCTGGTGGTTCGCGTGACCACGAGCATCTGGGCGACGGAGGTCAAGATGCAGTCCCGCCAGCTCCGTGGCCTGGTGAACACTCGCGCCACGCTGACCTTCGAGGTCACGGAGATCAACGTCGTCGTCGGCCCGCTCCAGTACCTGCACCTGACCCAGCGGGAGGAGTGAGCGATGCCCGAGCTGCCAGACATCGAGGACTATCGCGCGGCGCTCCGGGCACGCATCGTCGGGCACGAGCTGCAGAAGGTGCTCGTCAAGGGGATCTCGCTGCTGCGGTCCTACGACCCGCCGCTCCACGCGCTGGAGGGTCAGGAGGTGACGGACATCCGCCGGATCGGCAAGCGGCTCGTGTTCGTCTTCGGCCGCGATCCCGACGGCACCGAGCGCGGTGACGAGGACCGGCTGTTCGGCGTCCTTCACCTGATGATCGCGGGACGGCTGAAGTGGGTCGACCAGGTTGCTGCCAAGCCTCCGGGCAAGATCGGCGTCGCCGCGTTCCACTTCGCCCACGGCACGCTCATCCTCACCGAGGCAAGCACCAAGAAGCGGGCACGGTTTCACGTGGAACGTGGCGAGGCGGCGCTGGCTGAGCACGATCGCGGTGGGATCGAGCCGCTCACCATCGACCTGGACACCTTCGCCGACGTGCTGCGGTCCGAGAACCGCACGATGAAGCGCGCGCTCACGGACCAGCGCAAGCTGTCCGGGATCGGCAACGCGTTCAGCGACGAGATCCTGCTGCGCGCCCGGCTGTCCCCGGTCAAGCGCACCAAGCAGCTGACGGATGACGAGATCGCCGCGCTGCACCTGGCCATGCAGGACGTCCTCAACGAGTGGACCGCGATCCTGCGTGCGGAGACGGGCGACGGCTTCCCGACCAACGTCACCGCGTTCCGCACGGACTTCGCGGCGCACGGGAAGTACGGCGAGCCGTGCCCGCAGTGCGACGAGCACAGCCCGATCCAGCGCATCCAGTACGCCAGCAACGAGACGAACTACTGCGCGACCTGCCAGACCGGCGGGAAGGTGCTCGCAGACCGGAGCCTCTCGCGGCTGCTCAAGGACGACTGGCCGACGAACATCGAGGAGCTCGAGTAGGTCGGGCTTGTCAACCCTTGGGCGTCAGCCGAGACGGAAGTCCAGGTCCGCCGAGACGTCGATGACGTCCATCTGTGCCTTCTGGAGCTTTCCGGCGAAGTCCCAGTTGACGGACTGCCAGCGGGTGAACTGATCGAGCACCCAGACGCCGGACTGCCGTGAGCCGTTGCCGGAGCGGCCGTTGCCACCGAACGGCAGGTGCGCCTCGGCGCCGGACGTGGAGTTGTTGATCGACAGCATCCCGGCGCTGATGCGCTCGCGGAACCTGAACGCGGAGGTCGGGTCGGTCGTGTAGATCGACGACGAGAGCCCGTAGCCGTGGCCGTTCGCGAGCTCGATCGCCTCGTCGAGGTCCCCGAAGCGACCCACCCCACAGAGCGGCCCGAAGGTCTCTTCGCGGTACAGCCAGTCATCAGCGGTGATGCCCGTGACGATCGCGGGGTGGCCGTACAGGCCGTTTGAGGGGTCACCGACGAAGCCCGAACGGGGAGCGTCGGTGGTGACCATCCCGACATGGTCGGAGCCGAGGATCTCGTGCTTGCCCGCCTCGACGTGGTCGAAGTGGCGCATCCAGCTGTCCGCGAAGCGCTGGTTCATCAGCGGTCCGAGGACGACGTCGTGCATCGGGTCACCCATGGCCGCGCCGGCTGCTGCTGCGGCGAACTTCTCCACGAACTCGTCGTGGATGGAGTCGTGGATGAACGCGGTCCCGAGCGACGTGCACCGCTGTCCGGCGGTGCCGAACGCGGAGAACAGCGCGCCTTCGACCGCGAGGTCCATGTTCGCGTCGGGCATGACGACCATCGGGTTCTTGCCGCCGAGCTCCAGGCACGGGACCTGGAGGTGACGTCCGGCGAGCTCACCGATCTTGCGCCCGACGACGGACGAGCCGGTGAAGCCGATCTTGTCGACGACGCCGGCTTCGAGCGCGGCCTCGAGCCCCGCGGAGGTGGTCTGGCCGTCCGTGTGCACGATCTGGATCGCCCCGGCCGGCGCACCGGCGCGCGCCATGATCTGGAAGAACGCATCCGCGATGGCGGCGGAGTACTCCGCAGGCTTCCACACGCAGGTGTTGCCGCAGAGCAGGGCGGGGACGATGTACCAAGCCGGGACCGCGACGGGGAAGTTGCCGGCAGTGATCACGGCGACCACTCCGACGGGCTTGCGGAACGTGAACAGCTGCTTGTCCGGCATCTCCGATGGAACGGTCATGCCGTAGAGGCGTCGTCCCTCACCGAGGAAGAAGTCACAGGTGTCGATGATCTCCTGGACCTCGCCGAGTGACTCGGCGTACGGCTTGCCGATCTCGGCGGTGACGAGGCGGGCGAGCGCCTCCTTGTTGGCCTCGACGATGCGGCCCATCTGTTGGATGACGCGGCCGCGGACCGGCGCCGGTGTCGCGGCCCATCCGGCCTGGGCGTCCTTCGCGGCCCTGCACGCGGCGACGAAGGTGTCGGCGTCGCCGAGCTCGACGCGGGCGATCTCGACGCTCGTGTCGGCAGGGTTCACCGTGGTGACGATGCCCCCGGGAGCGTCGGTGACGGGCTGGCCGTTGATGACGGACTGGACGGTGCGGACCATGGGAAGCTCCAGACGATGCGGATGTCGTAGGGTCAGACGCTCGGGTGTTCAGGTGGTCGTGGTGCGCAGCACCCGGGTGAGGCGCGCGAGGCCTTCGGTGAGGTCCTCGCGGGTGATCGCGAGCGAAGGTCGGAACCGCACGCTGCGCTCGCCGCAGCCCAGCAGGATGGTGTGTTCCTCTCGGAAGAGCCGTCCTGTCACGTCGTTGCGGACAGCCTTGGTGGGCAGGTCGAACGACACGATCAGGCCGCGTCCCCGGACGTTGGACACCAGCGTGGGGTGCTCGGCAGCGAGGGCGGTGAGCTGATCGACGAGCCAAGCTCCCTGGGTGGAGGCGTTGGTCATCAGGTCGTCGCGCTCGATGATCTCGAGGATCTTGGTGGCCCGGACCTGATCGGTCAGGTTGCCGCCGAACGTCGAGTTGAGCCGCGAGGAGACGGCCAGGGCGTTGGTCTCGACCTCGTTGACCCGGCGTCCGGCCATGATCCCGCAGACATGCAGCTTCTTGCCGAACGCGATCACGTCCGGTTCGAGGCCGAGCTGCTGATAGGCCCACGGCGAGCCCGTCATCCCTGCGCCGGTCTGCACCTCGTCGAGGATGAAGAGCGCGTCGTGCTCGACGCAGAGCGCCTGCATCGCCTGGAGGAACTCCGGCCGAAGGTGGCGGTCGCCACCCTCACACTGGATCGGCTCGGCGAGGAAGCACGCGATGTCGTGTGGGTTCGCGGCGAACGCCGCGCGGGCCTCGTCGAGCGCCTGCTCCTCGGCTGCGACGATCGCGTCGAGGTGGTCGACGATCGGGAAGGTGACGGCGGGGGAGGAGATCCGCGGCCATGCGAACTTCGGGAACCGGTCGGTCTTGATCGGATCGGTGTTCGTCAGCGACAGCGCGTACCCGGTGCGGCCGTGGAAGGCATGGCGCAGGTGCATGACCTGCATCCCGAGGTCGCGTGATCGCCCAGCCTGCTCGTTGCGCTGCGACTTCCAGTCGAACGCGAGCTTCACGGCGTTGCCGACCGCGACCGAGCCGCCCTCGATGAACAGGTAGCGCGGCAGCTCCGGGTCTCCGAGGACCCGGGCAAGCGTGGCGACGAAGCGAGCCTGCTGCGGCGTGTAGACGTCGGAGTTCGACGGCTTGTTCATCGCGACCGCGAGCAGCTCCTCGCGGAATGCGTCGTCGTCGACGAGGCCCGGGTGGTTCATCCCGAGCGCGTTCGAGGCGTAAAAGGTGAACAGGTCCAGCCAGCGCTGACCGGTGGTGTCGACCAGCCAGGAGCCCTGTGAGGCGACGGGGTCCATGACCATCGGGAACCCGTCGACCAGGAGGTGGTCGCCGAGCGCCTTCAGGGTGGCGTCGGCGATCGCGTCGGGCGTGCTCATGCTGCCTCGCTGGGAGAGGACGGGCCGGGTCGACGAGCATGGCAGGTCGCGCGGCTCCGCGCGCGCCGGTCGGCGCGTATCGCACGCTCCCGACCAACTGGGTCGCGCGACGCAGAACGCCGCTGCGCGCGTGGACCTCAGAGGAGAGGTCAGGTGGCTGAGCGGGGGTTGTTCTCCACAGACGCGCTCTGCGTTGGTGTCAGCGGGGGGCTGATCGACTAGGATCTCTGTCAGATCGTCGAGGTGGGACCTTGGTGTCCACCGCTCCCGCGAGCGACCTCGAACGCACTCCGACAGCGCCCGGACCCGGGTGCATGCACGTCTGGCCGTGACGGCCGCCGACCCAGGACTGCACGTGGCTGACGATGCCCTCACCCCGCCCCTCGACGACGAGCTCACGCCACTGGCGGAGGTGGACGGGAAGCCGATCGCCGACGGGAAGAGCGGGAACTACGACGCCTCGAGCATCACGGTCCTCGAAGGGCTCGAAGCCGTCCGCAAGCGTCCCGGCATGTACATCGGCTCGACCGGCCCGCGAGGGCTGCACCACCTGATCTGGGAGGTCGTGGACAACAGCGTCGACGAGGCCCTGGCGGGACGCTGCTCCGAGATCTGGGTCGAGCTCACCGCCGACGGCGGCGTGCGCGTCTCCGACGACGGCTCCGGCATCCCCGTCGACATCCACAAGACCGAGGGTCGCCCGGCCGTCGAGGTCGTCCTGACCGTCCTGCATGCGGGTGGGAAGTTCGACAACAAGGCCTACGCGGTCTCCGGGGGCCTGCACGGCGTCGGCGTGTCCGTGGTCAACGCGCTGTCCGAGACCCTGAAGGTCGAGATCCACCGCGATGGTCACATCCACGAGCAGACCTACCACCGCGGTGCTCCTGCGGCGCCGCTGGAGATCACCGGCGACACCGACGGCCACGGCACGACGATCTCGTTCTGGCCGGACCCGCAGATCTTCGAGGCCACCGACTTCACGATCGACACGATCGTCCGGCGTCTGCGTGACACCGCGTTCCTCACCGCCGGCCTCAAGATCCACCTGACGGACTCGCGCCCGCGCGACGCTGCCCAGGAGGACATCGCCCCGCGCGAGTACGAGTTCCACGCCCCGGGCGGGCTGAAGGACTTCGTCGACCACCTCCGCAGCACCAAGGCGAAGGACGGCCTGCACGAGGTCATCCACTTCGAGACCGAGGACATCGCCGCCGACGGCTCCGCGATGAGCGTCGAGATCGCCTTCCAGTGGATCCAGGACTACAACGACTCGATCCTGAGCTTCGCGAACACGATCAACACCCACGAGGGTGGCGTGCACGAAGAGGGCTACCGCACCGCCGTCACGTCGGTGTTCAACAAGCATGCACGCGACAAGGGGCTGCTCAAGTCCAAGGACGTCGAAGCGCTCACCGGCGACGACCTGCGTTCCGGCCTCATCGCCATCATCTCGGCGAAGATCTCGGACCCGCAGTTCGAAGGCCAGACCAAGACCAAGCTCGGCAACACCGAGATGAAGGGCTTCGTTCAGAAGGCCACCTACGCACACCTGCAGGGCTGGCTCGAGGAGCACCCCGGCGAGGCCAAGGCGATCATCTACAAGGCCGAAGGCGAGGCACAGGCTCGTATCGCGGCGCGCAAGGCCCGCGACCTGACGCGACGCAAGAGCGCGTTCGAGTCCGGTGGGCTTCCCGGCAAGCTCAGCGACTGCCAGTCACGCGACCCGGCCGAGTCCGAGCTCTACATCGTCGAGGGTGACTCCGCCGGTGGCTCCGCGAAGATGGCCCGCGACCGCCGCATCCAGGCGATCTTGCCGATCCGCGGCAAGATCATCAACGTCGAGAAGGCGAACCTCACCAAGACGCTGAAGAACAACGAGGTCCAGACGCTGATCACGGCGATGGGCACCGGGTTCGCGGAGGACTTCGACGTCAGCAAGAGCCGCTACCACAAGCTCATCCTGATGGCGGATGCTGACGTTGATGGCTCGCACATCCGGACGTTGCTGCTGACGTTCCTGTTCCGTCACATGCGCCCGTTGATCGATGCCGGCTACGTCTACATCGCTCAGCCTCCGCTGTTCCAGCTCAAGCACCCGACGCGCAAGAAGGTCGTCGAGTACGCCTTTTCCGACGCCCAGAAGGAAGCGGTCATCAGCTCGTGGGACCTCACGCCCGAGAAGCGCGAGAAGGTCGACACGCAGCGCTTCAAGGGCCTCGGAGAGATGGACCCCGATCAGCTGTGGCACACCACGATGGATCCGGAGAAGCGCACGCTCAAGCAGGTGCGCCTCGACGACGCGGCCGCCGCGGACGAGATGTTCTCGATCCTCATGGGTGACGACGTCGAGTCGCGCCGCAACTTCATCCAGGCCAACGCCCGCTACGCGACGCTCGACGTCTGAGCCCGGACGGAACCGCTGTGAACGACCTCCCCACTCCCACACCTGCCGGTGAACGTGCCCGTACCAGGCGCGCTGCCGGGCTCGCCCTGCTGATCGGCCTGCTCTTCATCGGCGGGCTCCTCGCGTTCATGGGCGTCCCCGCGCCGATCGCGTTCGGCATCGGCCTGTTCATGGGCCTCGCGTTCGCGGGCCTGCTGCTGGCGGCCTCCAAGCGCGCCGCCACCTTCGACCCCACTCCGATGGCCACCCGCGAGCAGGCGACGCGCGCGATGACCGATCCGGGCACCACGAACCACCCTGAGGACCACGCGTGAGCGACCAGATGCCCCCCGAGGGCCCCGACGACGTCAACGACGACGGGCTCGACGACGACGTCGCCCCCGACGCCTCGACGCTGACCGCACGCGTCGAGCCGGTCATCATCGAAGACGAGATGCGTTCGTCGTACCTCGACTACGCGATGTCGGTCATCGTCGGACGTGCCCTGCCGGACGTCCGTGACGGGCTCAAGCCCGTCCACCGACGGATCCTGTTCTCGATGTTCGAGTCGAACCTGCGTCCCGACCGCCCGTACCGCAAGTGCGCGTCCGCGGTCGGCGACGTCATGAAGAAGTACCACCCGCACGGTGACAGCTCGATCTACGACGCGCTGGTCCGCATGGGTCAGGACTTCTCGATCCGCTACGAGCTCATCGACGGGCACGGCAACTTCGGCTCCGTCGACGGCGACCGCGCGGCGGCGATGCGTTACACCGAGTCGCGTCTCAGCCGCCTCTCCATGGAGCTGCTCCGTGACATCGACGAGGACACCGTCGACTTCAAGGAGAACTACGACGGCTACGAACAGGAGCCGGTCGTCCTGCCGGCCCGGTTCCCGAATCTGCTCGCCAACGGCTCGACGGGAATCGCCGTCGGCATGGCGACCAACATCCCGCCGCACAACCTCACCGAGCTCATCCAGGCGACCATCGCGCTCATCGACGACCCGTCGCTGACCGCCGTCGACCTGATGCAGTACGTCCCCGCACCGGACTTCCCGACCGGGGGCCTCATCCTCGGCCAGGCCGGCTGCTACGACGCCTACACCACCGGTCGCGGCTCGGTGAAGGTCCGCGCGGTCTGTGAGATCGAGGAGATCAACAACAACCGCGAGCGGATCGTCGTCACCGAGATCCCGTTCATGGTCAACAAGGCCAACCTGATCATCAAGATCGCCTCGCTCGTCGGCGACAAGGTCATCGAGGGGATCTCAGATCTGCGCGACGAGTCGTCGCGCGAGGGCATGCGGGTCGTCGTTGACATCAAGCGTGGCCACAACGGCCAGGTCGTCCTCAACCAGCTGTTCAAGCACACCCAGCTGCAGGACTCGTTCGGGGTCAACCTCCTCGCCCTCGTCGACGGGGTGCCGAAGACCCTGACGCTGGATCAGTGCCTCCGCCACTACATCGACCACCAGGTCGAGGTCATCACCCGCCGCACCGCCTACCGCCTGCGCAAGTCCGAGGAGCGCGCCCACGTCCTCGAGGGCCTGCTCGTCGCGCTGGACCACATCGACGAGATCATCGCGTTGATCCGCGCCTCGGAGTCCGCCGACGCGGCCCGCGGCCAGCTGATGACGCGCTTCGACCTGTCCGACATCCAGGCGCAGGCGATCCTCGACATGCAGCTGCGTCGCCTCGCGGCCCTGGAGCGTCAGCGCATCCAGGACGAGTACGACAAGCTCATGGAGATCATCACCGAGCTGCGCGCGATCCTCGCGGACCCGCAGCGGGTGCTGGACATCATCAAGGAGGAGATGACCGCGGTCGGCGATCGCTACGGCGACGCCCGACGCTCCAAGGTCGTGGCCTACGACGGCGACATGTCCGTCGAGGACCTCATTCCTGAGGAGAACGTGGTCATCACGATCACGCGTGGCGGCTACGTGAAGCGCACCTCGCAGTCCGAGTTCCGCGCGCAGCGCCGCGGTGGGGTCGGCGTCAAGGGCGCCGCCATGAAGGAGGACGACATCGTCAGCGTCCTGCTGACCTGCTCGTCGCACGACTACCTGCTCTTCTTCACCAACCAGGGCCGCGTCTACCGGATCAAGGCCTACCAGGTGCCGGAGAAGGCCCGCGCCTCGCGCGGCGTCTACCTCGCGAACGTTCCCGGGCTCACCCTGGAGGAGGACGAGAAGGTCGCCGCAGTGCTCGACCTGCGCGAGTTCAAGGACGACGACAGCCGCTCGCTGCTGTTCGCGACCCGCAAGGGGATCGTCAAGCGCACGAAGCTCACCGAGTACGACTCGCCCCGCTCCGTCCTCATCGCGATCAACCTGCGAGAGGACGACGAGCTCATCGGCGTCGACCTCGTCGAGGACACCGACGACGTGCTGATCGTCTCGCGCAACGCCCAGGCCATCCGGTTTGCCGTCGACGACGCTCGCACCATGGGGCGCAGCGCCGGTGGCGTGATCGGCCTGCGGCTCTCCGACGACGACGAGGTGCTCGCGATGGCACCGGTCGCCGACGAGGCCGGTTCCTACCTGCTGGTCATCTCCGAGGAGGGGCTCGGCAAGCGCACCCCGATCGCGGAGTACCCGACCCACAAGCGTGGCGGCAAGGGCGTGACGAGCCAGAAGCTGACCGGCAAGACCGGACAGCTCGCCGGTGCGGTCGTGGTCGGCGTGGGCGACGAGATCCTCGTCATCGGCTCCGGCGGCACCGTCATCCGGACCTCGACCGATGACGTGAAGCCCCAGGGTCGCAACACTCAGGGCGTACGCATCATGAACACCCGCTCCGGGGCACAGGTGATCGGGGTTGCCCGGGTCGTCGAGGACGACGGCGAGGACGATGCGGTCACCCCGGAGATCGCGCCGAGCGATCTCGTCCCGGACGACACCGTCACCGACACCGACACCGCTGAGGACGCGGAGGCGGCGACCGATGGTCCAGCGGACGAGGACGCATCCAACAGCGACCCGACTGAGTCCTAGACTGTCGGGCATCGTCCGGCGTCCCTGCCTTGAACTTCGACACGATCTGAAAGGTCGAGCGTGACCAGACGCCGACTCACCCTCCGGCGCATCGACCCCTGGTCGGTGTTGAAGTTCGGACTCATCTTCAACATCGCCCTTCTCGGGATGCTGCTCCTCGCGGGCCGCATCGTGTGGTTCGTCATCCGTCGGCTCGAGATCATCGAGCGTGTCTGCGACACGGCGACCACGATCGCGAGCCTCGAGACGTGTGGGATCGACGGTGGCGAGCTGTTCCGGCAGAGCGCCGGCCTCGGCCTCGTGTCCGTGCTGGTCCTGACGGGCGTGATGGTGTTCTTGGCGTTCCTGCTCAACCTGATCTTCGACCTCACCGGCGGTATCGCGATGACGGTCGACGATGAGCTCGGCGAGGCGGTCGCGGGCAGCTCGACGACGAGCGCGTCCGTGTCGAACGAGCGGACCGAGGCTGCGCGTCAGCGCCGCTCCGCCACGATGGTCGACACGCCCCGCACGCCGGTGGAGCCGGTGGAGCCGGCACCTGCCCTGCGCCCGAAGCTCACGCCGACCACGCCCACGCCGGTCGTCCCGTCCCAGCCCGTCGTACCAGCCGCCTCGACGCCTCCTCGGACACCGGCGGCAGCCATGCCGTCCTCGACGTCCGCGTCCTCGACGCCCGCGTCAACGACCAGCGACGCAGCACCGACCCCCGTGCGGGCACAGACGCCGACGCCGAGCACCTCGGCGTCCACGGATTCCCGGAGCACGCCGCTCGCGGGCGATGGCAGCGCCGAGCGGGTGATCGTCCCGCCGACCACCGCGGCCGAGCGCGCGGCCCAGAGGGACCGTCCGGGTGCACGTCCCGGCTCGTCGTCCGCCCTGGGCTCCGTGCGTGGAGCCTCGTCGCCGTCCCGGCCGATCCCGCCACGCCCGACCCGGGCAGCGGACCGACCCCGGCGTCGGCACCGGAGCTTTCTG
>CBDTYW010000004.1:0-37795 GCA_965364735.1 uncultured Nitriliruptoria bacterium | reverse complement strand
CGCCGCGCGACGGCGCGCGAGGTCGGCCTGCGGGCCATCACGCCCGATGTCGCAGCAGCGACCGACGACGACGAACTGCGCGCCGCTGAACCCGGCGCTCCAGCGGGCGACCTCGCGGGCGGCGGTCGCGTTGTCGAGCGCGTCGACGGCGACGCCTGCGGGACGCAGCCCAGGTCCCCAGCGGCTCACGCGCGTCTCGTTGTAGGAGAACCAGACCTGGAGCCGTCGGATCTCGAGGGTCTCCGGGACGGGTGGAGGGACGATGTCGGGGTCCTCGACCGCGCCGACTTCGAGCGCCACCGTCGCCAGCGCACCCGGGGGTGTCACGACGCCTCGCTGGCTCGCGTCGAGCGTGACGGCAGGGCCAGGACGCAGGGTGGCGCCCGCCTCATGGAACGCGCTGAGGTCGTGGCTGGACAGCACGGCGCGCGGTCGCTGGACGACGCCGTTTGCGTCGACGACGCCCTCCGTGCACCCGACGAACAGCTTCCCGGCCGCCAGCACCTCGACGCGGACGCGCCGGACGTGGCCGGCCGGGTCGGTGAGCTTCACGTCGTGGCGTCCCACGCTCAGCCCTGCGGCGAGCGTGAACGACGTCCCGGTTCGCACGTCGGCGTCCACGCCGCTGCCGAGCGTCCAGCGGTAGGTCGCGTCGGCCGCGGGCGTCGTCACGCCGAGCACGATCCCGGCGACGTCGCTCGCGGTGCCCGCGATGTGCACGACACCGTTGTTCACGCTGCCGTCGGGACGATCCCATCGGACCTGGGGGGCGTGCTGGGGGTCGCCCGTGTCCTCCCGGAACGTCCAGGTCAGCTCTTCGCCGTGCACCACGGTCCCGGTGTCGACGTCGGTCTCGATCGGTGTGGCGCGCAACGTCTGGCCTGCGCGGACCGCGAAGGGACCGACGCTGGAACCGGACTGCGTGCTCTCGTCCGGGAGCGTGAAGGTGAACTCGGGACGTGACGGCAGCGCTGCCGTGGCCGGATCGAGCGTCGCGCTGACGACGCCGTCGGGGCCGGCATCCGTGACGAGGGGAACGACGCCGGTCCGGCCGTCGAGGGTCGGTGCGAGCGGGTGGTTCGTGCCGTCGATCGTCTGCACGAACCCCAGGACCGCCGGGTCGATCGGCGTGCGTCCGAACTCCACGTGCAGCTCGCCCTGCATCCCGAACGGCCGGCCGAGGAGCAGGTCCTTGACGCCGACGGAGAGATCCCCGACCAACGGGGCGTCCTGTGGCAGGTAGAGGGTTGCCTCCGCGATCGCAAGGCCCACGAAGCTCGCGTCCTGTCCTCGTGCGAGCACCTCCGCGGGTGAGATGTCCTCGGACGCGTCGTAGAGGAGCCGGTCCACGGTCAGCCCGTAGCCCGTGGAGCCGATCATGAAGTGGGGCGGCTCGAACGTCGCCCGGACGACGAGCCCCGTGCTGGCGAGCGCGTCGAACGGGTCGGGTGCATGGACGAGTCGTGCGACGGCACCGTCCCCACGCAGGTCGATGCGCAGGACGGCGGTCCCGACGATGCGGACCGACCCTCCGCTGGGGTCCGGGGCGAGATGGGTCGCGGTCGCGTCGCCGGATGCCTCGCCGACACGCAGCGCGGGCACGAGGCCGGGGACCAGGATGCTCACCCGTTCCAGGTGCAGGTCGAGCGTCGCCACGGCGGCCGCCGGCTCGATCGTGTCCCCAGCCTCCCGAGCGACGCGCAGACGCGTCAGCGTGAACGGAAGACCGGTCGTGATGCCCGGTGCCTCGATGGGCCAGTCACCGATCGCGGGGAGCCCGAGGGCGTCCATCGCGGTTCCCACGAGCGGCCGGACGACGCCGCGATGCACGAAGGAGGAGGGGGTGTCGGCTGCGTGGTGCTCGACGACGGCGAGGCGTTCGAGCTGTCGGGCGATGGCGTCGGGCAGGATCCCGGAGACCCCCGGAACGGGAGCCAGCAGGTCGAGGAGGCTGATGCCGCGTACCAACGCATCACTCCCGTCACTCCGCCCGCCCCGACGTCATCGACGCCGCGAGATCTCACGCGGAACCTACGACCGTTGCGTGTGCGCGACTGGCGTGGTGCGCCACGTCGCGCGTCGATCCCGCCCTGCCGACCGTCGGCCGTCCTCTCGGCCGGGACGCGGTGGCCGTCTCGCCGTTGGTCCGGCCCCTCGGGGCCTGGGGCTCGGCGTCCGGTCAGCGACGCCCCGCACCCAGACGCTCCACAGCCGTCTTCGCGCAGTCCTCCGTCGTCCGGCACTCGGACATCGTCACACCGGACGTGACCACGCGGCCGTGTCGTCAGGAGTGCCCGCTCTCCCGCGCGGCAGTGGGCGGAGACGCGGACATCCATGTCGGTGCCGGGTTCGGAGGAGCATGGTGGTCGGCGACCGCAGAGCGGAGACCAGATGCGACGGTTCGTGGAAGCAGGGCTGCGACGGGGCGGGCGGCTGCGGCCGCGACGCGGCGGCGGGCTGGGGTTCGTGGCGCTGACGGCGTTGCCGATGCTGCACGCGGTCATGCCGGCCTTCGGGGGAGAGAACCCCCTGGGCGGTGCACCGAACGAGGACAACTGGCACCACGAAGGGTTGACCCGGAAGGCAGCCCGCGCGGCCGGGTGGGGAGCGCACGCGGAGAACGCGCTCGCGTTCCACGCGGACTACCTCGACTCGTACCTCTACAACCCGCTCTGGTGGTTCGACGTCACGAACGGGGGCGGCAAGGACCGGCTCCGGGTGGTGATGTCCAGCCACGACGATCTCGTCAGGCTGCACTTCGACGACCTCTTCCACCCCGAGCAGGTCCGCGACGTCTGGCACCGCTACCTCGCAGGAACCGTGGCCGGGCTGCTGTGGATCGCGACCTCCGGTCACGAGGAGCGCGTCCGCGTGTCGATGGCCCACAACCTTGTCGGCGCGTCGCTCCACGCGCTGCAGGACTTCTACTCGCACTCGAACTGGATCGACGATCCGGCACGTCGCGACGTCACATGGTTCGACCTCACACGGCAGGAACGTTCACGCCTGAGCCTGTGGACCGGTTCGTACGAGGAGGACGACCACCTTGGGGTGAAGCCCCACGGTGACTACCTCTACGCCTGCACCGTGATCAACAACCTCGGGGGCTTCGCACGCGGACTGCTGCGCCTCGCGTGTCACGCGGCGTCCCCGCTGTCCGGGGGCGCGCTGTGCCAGGCGCTGAACGCGTGTGATGACGCGGTCGCCATCCCCGTACCCGCGGACCTCCAGGCGTTCGTCCCCGAGTTCCTCCGCGACAGCCTGGTCTTCGTGAAGCCGGGCATCAACGTGGACAGCCGGTGGATGGCCGACATCGGTGCGCACACCCGGGCGGTCCCGGACCTCGACGGCGAGACGGCCTTCCGCACCGCGTACGCGCTCGCGCTGCGCCAGTCGTGCCAGTGGTTGCACGCGCTCGAGCATCTGATGGACGACGCGGGCCAGTCGAGCTTCTGGGACTCCGTGAAGCGCAACGGGGTCATCCGGCGTGACTACAAGCGCGACGTCGCGCCGTGGGAGGATCTGTCCCTCCTGCCGTACCGCTTCATCTCGGCCGGCGACTACCCGGTCGGGGAGATCGCTGACGACGAGGCGTGGTACCTGCGGCTGACCATCGCGACCGCGGACGTGGGGCATGCCGGCACCAACGCCGACATCGTTCCGGTGATCGACGGGGTCCGGATGCCGCCGCTCGACCACGGACCGGGCGGTCGCGTCCGGGAGTCCGGGGACGCACCGGAGCTGTCCGCGCTTCGGGCTGCGCTCGGCTACGACGACTTCGAGCGTGGGACCGTGGCCTCGTACATCATCGGGCCGCTGCGCACGCGGCCGTCCCGCGTCGAGCTGCTCAACGATGCGCCGACCGCCGGGGACGTCCTGCTCGCGGCCGTCGAGGCCGTGCTCGACGCGATCGTCGGGGTGCTCGAGAGCATCCGCGACTTCTTCCTGTTCCTCGTCGGCTACCACGCGGACTTCGTCGGCAGCGACCACGTCGCGATCGAGGCGTCGACCCTGCGCGCGATGGCGGTCGGGGCGTCGCGGTCCTTCGCCCTGACGTGTGACGGCCGCTCCGAGGGTCGCTACCGGATCACCGGTTCGGTCTCGAAGACCAACGTCACCGGCGTCCGAGACGGCATCCCGTGGCGGGAGTACATGGTCGGGTTCGGTGAGCTGATCTGCGAGAAGGAGTCGGACTGGGATCGGGGAACGTCGTCCGATGAGCCGTTCGTGCTCGGGCTCGTGATCCCGCACGGGACCGACGAGGACCAGATCGCCTGGCGCACCGGGCCGTACTCGAACGTGGACACCGGCGACCGCCGCGACATCCTGCGCTTCAGCTCGGTCAGGATCCCAGAGCAGTTCGGCTTCATCTCCTTGGCGGCCGCCGTCTACGAGTCCGACAGTGAGTCCGCCGGCGATCGCGACGATCTCCTCGACCAGTTCGCCGACCGGGTCGCCACGGATCGTGCGCCGGCCGAGGACGCCTTCCTCGTGACCTTGTCGGAGTCGATCGCCGCTGGCTGGCGGCCACACCACGTGGACGCGGTCTCGTTCCGACGGGGGACGTCGGTCGAGGTCGTCCGTCACCACCGTCACGACGCGAGCGGCTGGGTCGACGGCGGGCAACGGCTGAGCTGGAACCTGACCCGGCTGCAGACCATCCGCGCGAACGTCCCCTCCGCATGCGACTGCGACTGTCCGGAAGCGGACTTCATGGCGGACGGCTTCCCCGACCTCGCCGGGCTGCTGCGAGATCGCGAGGACCTGCTGCCTGGAGGCGCGGGACGGGTGCGTGCGATCCGCGAGGTCGCGCTCGAAGAGCTCGTGTCGCGAGCCTCGGGATCCTCGTCGGGCACAGCCGACGACGACAGCGACGACAACGGCGGACGGCACGGGGTGCTTGGGTCGCTCGCGGCGTCGGGGCGCTGGGACGTGCCGCTCGAAGACCTCGTCGTCGAGGACCTCCGAGACGAGCCCCTGATCGAGCTCCCGGACATCGTCGTCGAGGAGCGTCCAGCCCGACCTCCGGTCGTCCGTCCGCCGATCCTTCGGCCGCCGATCTCGCCGCGGCCGATCCCGCGTCCGCCGCTTCGGCCGGGGTCTCCGGCCCGGCCGCCGATCCTGCGACCTCCCGGCCCCGGAGAGGGGCCCTCATGAGCCCGCGGCAGGCGGTCCTCGTCATCCACGGCATGGGGGAGCAGCGGCCGCTCGAGACCCTGGACGGGTTCGTCGGCGCGGTGGTGTCGCAGTTCGCCGAGGGCAACCGTGCGTACTACTCGCACCCGGACCGCGCGAGCGGCTCGTTCGAAGCACGCCGCTACATCATCCCGCCGATCTACGACGAGGACGACCCCGACTTCCGGCCCCAGACCGAGCTGTTCGAGTACCACTGGTCGCATCTGATGACCGGCAACCGGATCGACGACCTGGCCGGGACGATGCGCCGCATCATGCTCCAGCCGCCGTGGCGGGTCCCCGGCGGCATCCGCGGTCTCTGGGTCGTGCTGTGGGGCGCGATCGCGCTGACCGTCTGGGCGCTGACCGTCGGCCCGCTCTCCGAGCAGTTCGACGGGTTGCCCGGGTTCACCGAGCTCGTCGCCGTCCTCGTCGGGGCGGGCGCGGTGGGCAGCCTGCTCCTGTACGTCATCACCCGGATGCTGCCCTCGTGGATCACAGGCAGCTTCGTCGACGTCGTCCGGTACCTCGACACCTCGCCGCGGTCCTACGCGGTCCGGCGGGAGATCCGGTCCGGCGCGATCGAGATGCTCGAGGAGCTCAACGAGCGCTACGACCGTGTCATCGTCGTCGCGCACAGCCTCGGCTCCTACATCGCCTACGACGCGATCCGGTTCCTGTGGGGGGAGGTCCATCGCACGTACGCCACGGATCCTCCCCAGGACCCACCTGCCGGCGGCCAGATCCCTGCCGGGCTTGCTGACGCGGAGGCCGCTGGCCGTGCCCTGCGCGACGACACCACCCTCGCCGACGATCCGCTCGCGGTGTGGCGCGCGGCGCAGGGGGCGTTGCGGCGCGGGCTGAAGGCGGAAGGGCACGCATGGCACGTCACCGACCTGGTGACGCTCGGGTCACCGATGTATCTGGCCGACCAGATCTACACGTCCAGCCGACCCGAGTTCGAGGCTCGGGTGGCACGCCACGAGTTCCCGACGTGCCCGCCCGTCGAGGACGTGGTGACGACCCGCGCCACGCAGCGCGTCGATCGTGATCCACGCTGGAGCTGGGAGTCGAAGGGCCGCCGTGTCCTGCACGACGCTGCCCCGTTCGCGATCACGCGCTGGACGAACCTGTGGTTCCCGAGCCGATGGCTGTTCTTCGGCGACTGGTTCGGGGGCCCGCTGGGCCCGCTGTTCGGGACGGGTGTCCGCGACGTCGGGGTCACGTCGGGGAACCGTCGGCGGCTCATCCCGGGCTATGCGCACGCGTGGTACTTCACGGCGATCCAGCGGCACCCGGACCAGGAGCTCGCCCGGGCCTTCCACGCTGCCCTCACCCTGCGCTTCGCCCGAGCGTCCGAGCGGCCGTGATCAGTTCTGGAGCCGACGACCCTCGACGAGATCCGGCCGGATCATGATGAGGCTGGACCGCTCGACGTCGCGCACCCACGGACGCAGCATCAGCGGCTTGGCTGCGGCTCGGGCGGCTTCGCCCTCGAGCACGTCGGCGACGCCGGTCACGTTCACGCACCACCCGGTCTTGTAGTCGCCGTCGACGCCGTCGGCCTGTAGACACAGCGGTTCTCCGGCCCTGGCCGCCTCGAGCTTCCTGCCCTCACCTGACCAGAGCCCGACGGTGCCGTCCCGCGTCACGGCGAAGTTGACCGTGACGATGACCGGGCGGCCCTGTTCGACATAGCCCACGCGGCCGACGTAGCCGGTGCGAAGCATCCGCAGGCACTCGTCGCGGGAGAGCGTGTTGAGCTGGTTCGTGTGCATGGAGACAGCGAACCGTCGCGCTCGCGCCTGCGGTATCGCCGGACGGCCCACGCCGACCGGGCCGAACGGCACGGTGTCGCGCCGTCGTGAGAGCTCTGCGCGCTCAGCCCGGGCTTCGCCCGGACGTCCGAGCCGGACGCCACTCCAACGTCGTGATGCCGTCCTCGCCGTCCGGGCCGATGACGCGATACCCGTGTGCAGCCCGCAGGGCCTCGTCGTCCCAGAGCTCGGCGCGCTCTCGATAGTTGAAGACGACATCCTTGTCATCGCCTCCGTGGACGAGGATGCGCGCCATCGCCACCGGGTCGGGATGGCTGTGGCGGGCTCCCGACGTCGAGATGAGGTAGCAGTCACAGGCGACGAGATCGAGCAGCTCTCGGGAGAGGTTCTTGCGGGAACCGTGGTGGGCGACCTTCATCGTGTCGAGCCGAAGCCGCGCCTCCCCGTCGCCGAGCAGCTCCGTCACCGCGGTGACCAGCTGCGGGTCGTCCGCGTCGCCGGTGAACAGCAGCCGGATCCCGTGGTGCTCGAACAGGAACGCGATGCTGCTCCGGTTGGCGCGGGAGGAGTCCCGGGTGAACCTCTCGTCAGCGAGGGCGACGATGTCGAGCTCGGAGACGTCCTCGACATCGTCACCGAACGCCTCGAAGCCCGCGGGGCCGGGTTCCTTCGGATCCTGACCGGGCAGCAGGCCGTGCTTGAGGCAGTTGGCCTCCCAGCTCGGGACCAGGCCCTCCAGCAGCTCGCGGGTGGGAGAGAGGATCGTGATCTTGGTCTCGTCGTCGATCGCGATCGGTGTCCGCCCGATCTCGATGGCGCGGGTTCCGAACGCCCGGTTCCACGGGATCTGTCCGGTCAGGAGGTGGGTGGTCAGCAGCTCCCCGTCCGCACCGCCGAAGGACTCGAACGGCGTGTCGGTGAGGTGGTTGAAGCCGTTGAACCAGACGTCGCGCACCGGGACGCGGTCGGGGTCGTCGAACAGCTTGAGCACGCCGAGGATGTGGTCCTGATCGACGTGGGTGAGCACGACGACGTCGAGGCCGGCGTCGCCGACGTGGGTGGCCAGGTACTCCTTGACGCGGTCGTAGCTCCCTGCGCGTCCGCCGTCGATGAGCATCCGATGGACGGCGGCTTCATCGCCCCACTCCAGAAGCAGGCAGTCGCCGTCCTCCCCGGGCAGCATCGTCAACCTGATCATGTGGAACCCTCTCCGAGGCGGAGCACGAGGAACGGCTGGCGCATGTCCGCGCTCCACGCGACGCGCCGCACGAGGTCGAGGCGCTGCTGGATCTCCGCGTCGACGTCGCCGTCATCGTCGAACTCGAACTGCTGGAGCCCGTCGATCAGCCATCGCAGCCCGAGCGTGTAGACGGGCAGGCCGCGATCCCACGCCTCGAGCAGGGTCTCCCTGGCGGTGTCGAGGTCGGTCTGCGTACGGGCCTGCCGCAGACGAAGCGTCGCGAGGAGGATCGCGCCGTCCGGCAACCACGAGAACCAGCTGCTCAGGTTCTCGATCCAGCCATGCCACCGTTCGGCGCCGTCGTCGGCCGCGCTCGCACCGACCATGACGTACCCGCCGGCGGCAGCCGCGAGCTGGTTCATGACCTTGCCGAACAGGAGATCCTCGACGCTGGAGAACATCGCGCGCGCTCCGGTGAAGGACCCGTTGGCGAGGTAGGCGAGTGCCGGTCCGAGCCGGCGGTCGCGGACGGTCACGGCGACCGAGCTGCCCGAGGGGTGCTGGCGTTCGCTGACCATCATCTCGACGACGACGTCGTTCTGGTCTGGGTCCGTCCACGGCAGGGGCAACGTGACGAGGTGCGGCCGCTCACCGATGTCCACCCACGCGAACTGGCGGAGCCCCGTCGCGGCGGACGCTGGGCTGTCGACCGGGCCGTCCCCGGCGAAGCGGTACAGGTGCGAGATCCCGTCGCTCTGGGTCGGCTCGGTCAGGTCCAACCACGAACCGAGGCCGAGCGCGTCGGCGACGTCCCCGATCGTCGGCGTCGCGCCGATGCGGCGGAGGGAGTCAGCCGAGGCCCACCCGAGGGCTGCGGGGTCGGGATCCGGGAACCAGCCGATCTCGCCGATCGCGGGGCGAGGAAGCGCACCAGCCGATGTCGGCTCGTCGATCTCGAGTTCCATGTCGAGCTCGACATCGAGGTCGAAGTCGCCGGGCGCGGACATCGGCAGCTCGCCGGCGTCGCTCCGCGTCACCGTCCTCATCGCCATCGCGACCGCGCGTGACGAGCGCGACCGCGGGACCGGGACCTCCGTCGGTGAGCGGTAGACCTTCGCCGGCTCGAGGTTGCCGGCGAGGTACTGCCAGGCGTGGCTCTCGTGCGGGGAGTCCGCGGCACCGATGATGACCTCGTTGTGGTCGTCGTCGTCGGTGACCTCGACATCCTCGGTCAGGAGGAGCCCGGACGGCAGGAGCACCTCCACCATGTAGGGACCGGGAGCGAGGTCGAACACGGCGGGCGTCACCCCGGGGCCGACCGGGATGAGCACGTCACGCAGGCCGCCGGGTCCGGCGGTCGCGTAGATGTTGCCGATCAGCGTCGTCCCGCCGACGCTGTCGGTGTCGTACAGCGAGGCCTCGACCGAGACGTGGAGGGTCCTCATGTCGCGAGCTTCACGCGACGGAACACGGGGCGGATGTCGAAGCTGACTTCCGCTGTGCGCGGCGGTTGGCCGTCGATCTCCACGCTGAAGTCGTACCGGCCGAACGCCAGGTCCACGACCCATGGCAGCTCGGGGTCGTTCAGGTCGGCATCGCCGGGGGGGCGCTCGTGAACGGTGGCGCCGTCCTGCGCGCACCGGAACGTCGCCACGGCGTTGTCGTCGGCGTGCTCACAGCCCACGTAGACCGGGACGACGGGATCTGACCGCAGCCGGTGCAGCTCGAACACCGGCAGGTTGCCGGCGACCGGGACCTGCACCCCGGCGACCTCGCCGGCGAAGACCTCCTCGCGCATGAAGTGGGTCACCGACTCCTGGAGGCGGGCGGTGTTGACGCGCCAGTCTCCCTCTGAGTCGTCGCTCGCGGCGCCCTTGAGGCTGCGCAGCAGGGCCTGGGTGAACACGCTCGGCTCGCCGGGACGAGCGAAGGCCTTCATCCCGGAGAGGGTCGCGTAGTACGTGACGTCGAGCCGCTGCGGCCAGCCGAGCTGGGGTCGGCCCGGCATCAGCGGGACGCGGCCGGCGAAGCCCTCGGAGTTGCCGATCAGCTGGTCGGAGTTCGTACGGCACGCGTCGATGATGAACATCTGCCGTGTGGCCCGGCATCGGCGAAGTCCACCGTTGAGTCGCCGTAGGTCGATCGCACCGTTCAGCGGGTTGTCGTGGTCGCCGCCGAAGTCCGACAGGAGCAGCGCCATGTCGTCGCCCTGCGACGTTCCATGGCCGCAGAAGTAGAGGATCAGCTGGTTGCCGTGCGCGGCGTCGTCATCGCCTCCGTCGCCACGCGCCTTCCACTGCCGGATCGCCTCGGCCACGTGCTCCGAGGTCGCCTCCTGCACCGCGAGCTCATCACCGCTCGTCGGGTGCGTGAACGGTGCGCTGTCCTCCTCGCTGAGCAGCAACGCCACGGTCCCGAGCGGCGCGTCTGGTGAGTGCAGCTCCGAGATGCACCACGCCGCGAAGGCCCGCGCGGACACCGGCGGGGAGGTGAGCTGGCCCATGCCGTCGGGGTCGGGCGTCGGGTCCGGGCCGCCGAGCAGGTGTGGGTAGCGGCCGACGCCGATGACGAGCACATGGGTCGACGGACTGTCGGTGCCGCTGTCGTGGACGACCGTGTCGACCATGCCCGCTCCTCGTGTCAGGTGGCCCGAGGGCTCGCGACGGTCCAGTCCACGTCGTCGGTGACGACGTCGCTCTGGTTGATCTCCACGGTCAGGCCAGGGTCCTCGATCCCGCGGTCGGACACGCTGGCGTGCACGCGGGCTCCCGCGGGGATGGGTCTGGTCCGGTAGGTCAGCACGGCCCAGACGCGGCCCATCCGGTGGATCTGCCCCGTGGCATCGTCCCGCGTCACGGTGCACTCTCGCGCGTAGGCCCCGGGACGCAGCAGCAGGCCGGCCTCCAAGGCGCCGTCGAGCATCCACTTGAGCGTGATCCGGCCGAGCCGCATGTCGTCTGCGAACGCGCCACCGACGTCGCTGTGCACGCCGGCGAACCATGACTCCGAGAGGCGGTCCGGCTTCTTGGGCTCTGCGAGGTACTCGGCGTACGGGCGCCGGTTCTCGTTGATCGAGACCGCGTGTCGGATGGTCCGGGCGTTGGGGAGCTGACGCGTGTACGGCCACTTGGGATCCCAGCGAAGGACCCCGAGCGCCTTGACCGAGTCCCACAGCCCGACGAAGTGGATTGGCAGCGCGAGGCTGCGGCCGTGACGCACGGAGAAGGTCTTCGCGAACTCGTCGATGCGGTCCCAGTCGTCATCGCTCCAGCTGTCGCCCTTCGCGTAGGCGCCGACGAGCTCCTTGACGAGGTGCTCCTGTCCCGGTCGCATCAGCCCGGCGCGGTACGTGATCCCCGCGACGCCGCGCGCCGTGTACGAGCCGCGACTGAACCCGAACAGGAAGACCTGATCGCCTGGCACGTAGTTCGCCATGAGGAAGGTGTAGGCGTCGGCCACGTTCTGCTTGATCCCGTGTCCGAGCGCAAGACCAAGCAGCTTCGTCCACTTCCGGGAAACCCAGCTGCGCGCATGAGGCGCAGGGGACGTCCCGACTCCCGGGTCGTAGAACGCGACCTGCTGGCTCGGGTCCTCGAGGTCCAGCATCTGGAACAGCCGGACCACGTTGGTGTTGGCCGTGGCTTTCAGCTGGTTCCCGGTGCCGTCGAGGCACAACACGATGTTCTTGGCCACGTCCGCTCCTGCTGGGCGGTTGGAGATCCGACCCTACTCCTGTCGGCACCGCGGCGGCGGCGGATTTCCGTGGACCGACGCGGCGCGGCTCCGCGGCGGTGGGTCGCCTCAGGCGGACGACGGATCGAGCTCGCGGCCGGTGCCGAGGTGCGTGCCGGTGAGCGAGGTCGGGTCCTTCGCGAGCTCTGCGGGCGGGCCTTCGAAGACGACCGTGCCGCCGTCGTGGCCAGCTCCCGGCCCGAGGTCGATGACCCAGTCGGCGCGGGCGACGATGTCCAGGTTGTGCTCGACGACGACGACCGTGCGGCCCTCTTCGACGAGCCGGTCGAGCAACTCGACGAGCCGGTCGACGTCTGCCATGTGCAGACCGCTCGAGGGCTCGTCAAGGACGTAGAAGTCGGCGTCGCCGGACATCTCGATCGCGAGCCGAAGCCGCTGACGCTCGCCACCGGAGAGCGTCGTCAGCGCCTGTCCGAGGGTCAGGTAGCCGAGCCCGACGTCGTGCATCGACGTGAGCATCTTGAGCACCGGCTTCTCGGTGAAGTACTTGACCGCCTCCTCGACGGGCATCGACAGCACCTCGCTGATGTTCTTCCCGCGGAGGTCGTAGCCGAGGACGTCCTCGGTGAACCTGCGCCCTTCGCAGACGTCGCAGACGCTGACGACGTCGGCCATCGCGGCGATGTCGGTGGTGATGTTGCCGAGTCCCTTGCACTCGGGGCACGCTCCCTCGGAGTTCGAGCTGAACAGCGCGGGCTTGACCTTGTTGGTCTTCGCGAAGGCCTTGCGGATGTGGTCGAGCATCCCCGTGTAGGTCGCGGGGTTCGAACGACGGGAACCGCGAATCGGGGACTGGTCGACGAAGACCATGTTGTCCCCGCGCGGAAGGCAGCCGTGGATGAGCGAGCTCTTGCCGGAACCGGCGACGCCGGTGATGACGGTCAGGACGCCGAGCGGGATGTCGACGGTGACGTTCTTCAGGTTGTGCTTCGACGCTTCGACGATCCGGATCTTCCCGGTCGCGGTGCGGACGTCTGTGCGGATCGGGACGCGGACGTCGAGGTGATCTCCGGTGCGGGTTCCCGAGGCCCGGAGCGCGTCGACGTCGCCCTGGAAGACGAGCTGTCCTCCTGCTGGTCCGGCACCAGGGCCGAGGTCGATGACGTGGTCGGCGTTGAGGATGATGTCGGGCTCGTGCTCGACGACCAGGACGGTGTTGCCCTTGTCACGGAGCTGGCCGAGCAGCTCGATCATGCGGGCGACGTCATGGGCGTGCAGGCCGACCGTCGGTTCGTCGAAGATGTAGGTCACGTCGGTCAGCGCTGAGCCGAGGTGGCGGATCATCTTGACGCGCTGCGACTCGCCTCCCGAGAGCGTGCCGGTGGCGCGGTCGAGGGACAGGTAGCCGAGGCCGATCTCGACGAAGGCGTCCAGCGAGGACTGGAGCGACTGCAGCAGCGGCGCCATCGTGGGTTCGTCGAGCTCGCGGACCCAGTCGGCCAGGTCGGTGATCTGCAGGCGGCAGACGTCGGCGATGCTGACGCCCCGGATCTTGGACGAGCGTGCGCCCTCGGCGAGGCGGGTCCCGTCGCATTCGGGGCAGGCCGCGAACGTGACGGCGCGCTCGACGAACGTGCGGATGTGTGGTTGCAGCGCGTCAGGGTCCTTCGAGAACATCGACTTGTGCAGGCGCGTGAGCAGTCCTTCGTACGTGAGGTTGATGCCCTCCACCTTGACCTTGCGCGCCTCGCCGTGCAGGAACTCGTGGAGCTCCTTCTTCGTGTACTTCGTGATCGGCTTGTTCTCGTCGAGCACGCCGGAGAGCCGGTACAGCCGGACGCCCCAGCCGTCGACGCCGTACCCGGGGATCGTGACCGCGCCGTCGGCGAGCGACTTCGTCTCGTCGTAGAGCTGGGTGAGGTCGATGTCGGAAACGCGTCCGAGGCCCTCGCAGCTGGGGCACATTCCGCCGGTGATCGAGAAGGTCTTCTTGACCGCCTTGCCCTTCGCCGTCTTCATCATCCCCGAGCCGGAGACCGACGGGATGTTGAACGCGAACGCCTTGGGCGAGCCGATGCTGGGGGAGCCGAGCCGGCTGAAGATGATCCGCAGCATCGCGTTGACGTCGGTCGCGGTCCCGACGGTCGAGCGGGAGTTCGCGCCCATCCGTTCCTGGTCGACGATGATCGCTGCGGTGATCCCCTCGAGGACGTCCACGTCGGGACGTGCCATCGACGGCATCAGACCTTGAAGGAACGCGCTGTAGGTCTCGTTGATCAGCCGCTGCGACTCCGCGGCGATCGTCCCGAAGACGAGCGAGGACTTCCCCGAGCCCGAGACGCCGGTGAACACCACGAGCTTGCGCTTGGGGATGTCCACGTCGATGCCGGCGAGGTTGTTCTGGCTCGCGCCCCTGACCTCGATGTGGTCGCGTTGCGGCATCGGCATGTCCTCCGTGACGTGCAGCGTCGCCAGGAGTGAAGCGAAGTGGGGCAGGTCGCGACGTCGAAACGTTCCGAACATCGCGCGAGCCTCGTGATCCTTCGTCGGGGTCGCGCCTTCGGGGCTCGGCTGCGGGGGTTCCGCAATGAGGGAACGCTGAGCAGGCAGGCTGGTTCCGATCTCAGCTCGGGAACGGAGCAGCAGGGATGAGCCGAAGACAGCGGTGGCGCACGATCATCTTCGAGGCGGACACGCCGGGCGGCAAGGCGTTCGACGTCGTGTTGCTCGCGTTGATCCTCTTCAGCGTGCTGCTGGTGATGTTCGAGTCGATCCCGACGCTGTCCGACGCGTACAGCACGCGGTTCTTCGTGCTCGAGATCGCGGTGACCGCGATCTTCACCTTCGAGTACGCGGCGCGGCTCTGGACGTCGGAGGATCCGCGTGCCTACGCCCGCAGCTTCTTCGGCCTCATCGACCTGATGTCGATCCTGCCGGTCATCGTCTCGCTCGCCGTCCCGGGGGCCCAGGGACTGCTCGTCGTCCGCTCGCTCCGCCTGCTGCGCGTCTTCCGGGTCTTCAAGATGGCCCACTGGCTCGGACAGGCGAACTACCTGCTCTCGGCGCTGAAGTCCTCGAGCACCAAGATCCTCGTCTTCCTGCTGACGGTCCTGCTGATCAACGTCGTGGTCGGCTCGACGATGTACGTCATCGAGGGTGCGGAGGCCGGGTACGACTCGATGTTCCGCGGCGTCTACTGGTCGATCGTGACGATGAGCACCGTCGGCTTCGGTGACATCGCACCGCAGACCGGACTCGGTCAGGTGCTCGCGGGCGCGCTCATGATCCTCGGCTACTCGGTCATCGCCGTGCCGACCGGGATCGTCTCGGCCGAGATGGCCTCGGGATCAGGCGGCCGGGGGACCGGTCGATCGGCCTGCTCACGGTGCGGGCTCGCCCCGCTCGCCGCGTCGGCCCGCTACTGCCCGCGGTGCGGGGAAGCGGTTCCCGTCCAGCAAGCAGCTCAGCCGTGACGTCATCCGGCCGTGCGGCCGCGGACGGATCTCGCCACCGCGCTGAGGGTGAGCTCACCGCTCGGTGCGCCGAGGGTGGCATGGAGCTCTGACCGGACGGCCGCGCGGTCGGCCTCGTCCAGACCGAGCGTGAACGCGCCGGCGGGGCCGATGCCCGCGAGGAACCCGGCCCACAGCTCGTCGAAGCTCTCGTAGGTGCTTCGGACCGTGAGCAGGTGCTCCTGGACCTCGAGGAAGCCCGCCTGCTCGAAGAGCATGGCGATCTCGCCGGCCCCACCGAACCGCAGCGTCATCGCCTCGTCCGGTGCGTCCGGCTTGACCGTGAGCGCGGCGTCCCAGAAGGCGCGCAGCATCTCCATGCCCTCGGCGAAGTCCCAGACGCAGGCGGCTGCGACACCTCCGGGGCGGAGCAGCCGGTGGAACTCCCGAGCGGTCTGGTCCGCGTCGCTGACGAAGTGGAGGACCAGCTGGGACAGCACCCGGTCGAACGACGCATCCTTGAACGGGATGGCCTCGGCGCGCCCGAGCCGGACGTCGACCCCCGGATGACGGGCCGTGCACTCGGCCACGAACGGCTCCGAGGGATCGACCGCGCGCACGGACCCGGACCCGACGCGGCGGACCAGCTCGATGGTCAGCGCACCGGGGCCGCAGCCAACGTCGAGGACCTGATGGCCGGGCTGCACATCCGCCGCGTCAGCGAACTGCGTCGCCAGCAGGCGGGAGTACCGGCCCATGAATCCGTCGTATGCCGACCCCGGGACCTGGAACTGCCGTGCGCCTTGGACTGCCTCCACGTGAACTCCGAGCGTGGTGATCGTGGCGCCTCGCCACGCGCTCGGACACTACGCGTGATCACGGATCCGCGGAGTCCGTCGTGCGGCCAGCGCGATGATCAGCCGTACGCGGCGATCACGTCGGCGAGCAGCGCCTCGAGGCCCCATTCGATGCCGCCGAGATCCTGCGTGAGCCCGAGCCGGACGACCACGAGATCCTCCGACGGGATGACGACCACCTGCTGGCCCTCGTTGCCGGATGCCCAGAACGCGTCGGCAGGCACGCTCGGCATCCGCATGTCCCCGCCTGCGCCGGTATTGAGCCACCACTGCCAGCCGTACGGCGTTCCGTCGGTGTCGAGATCGACGGGTGTTGTCGAGTCAGCGATCCAGGCTTCCGGGAGGAGCCGCTCGCCGTCCCAGACTCCGTCCTGGAGCACCCACTGCCCGAAGCGCGCCCAGTCCCGAGCGGTGGCGTACATGAACGATGAGCAGACCATGTCGCCGTGCACGTCGGGCTCCAGCACCGCGGAGGTCATCCCGAGCGGTCGGAAGATCAGCTCGGCGGCGGCCTCGGGCCCGAGCCCGGAGGCTTCGTGCACCTCGTCGCAGATGATGTTCGTGGTTCCCGACGAGTAGGACCACACCTCGCCGGGCGTCGAGGTCGACGGCTTGGAGGCCGCGTACGCGCCGGTGTCCTGTGGCGTGAAGAGCATCGCCGTGGCGTCGGTTCCCGGGTCGTAGACCTCCTCGAAGTCCAGTCCGCTCGACATCGACAGCAGATCGCGCAGCCGGATGTCGGCGCGCCCGTCGTTCCATTCGGGGCGGAGCCGATCAGCGTCGACATCGAGCCGGCCGTCCATCACGAGCCGGCCGACCATGGTGTTGGCGACGGACTTGGTCATCGACCAGCCGAGCAACGGCGTGTCGGAATCGAACCCGTCGGCGTAGCGCTCGGCGACGAGCTCGCCGGCCCGCAGGACGACGACCGCACGGGTGTTGCGGAGCAGACCGTCGGCACGGTCCTCGGCGAACGCTGCGTCGATGGCGTCGGTGACGCCGGACGGGACGTCGGTCGCCTGCGATGGCCATGGGTCCTTCGAGGCGGCGGCCACCGGCGAGAAGCTCGTCTCGTCGTCGGCGAGCGTGCAGCCGAGCCCATCGGTGTGCCAGGCGGTGGAGGACCAGACCCGGAACAACGTCGCGGTCGAGGTGCCCGCCACCTCGTCGACGTCGACGGCGAGGAACGGCACGAGCGGGTTGCCGGGGAGGTCGTCACGCACATCATCGAGCGCCCGGCCCGAGATGAAGTGGCCGGAGCAGACGGTCTTCGCGGCGTACCCGGTCGCGATCGGCGCGATCGGCCGCAGGTACAGCCCGACGCCACCGAGCACCGCGACCCCGGCGCCCAGGGCAGCCCACCGCTTCTTCACTCGCCGCTCCGTCGTCGCTCGTCGCGACGGTACTCCGTCGAACGTGAGCAGCTGACGCTGCTCACAGCGTCCTCTCAGGATCGGCTCCCATCATCAGCCGCATCGACTTCACCCGCCGCTGAGCCAGGAACGAACGATGCAGACAGAGACTCGCCCCGCAGTCGACGACCAGCCCGTCGCGAAGCGACGAATCCTCCGCATCTGGGCCGGGATCGCGCTGGTGATCGTGGTCGCCGTCGTCGCGTGGTTGCTCAGCCGAGGGGCACCTTCGGAGGTGTCGATCGTCGATGCAGCCCAGCAGGTGGAAGCGGGCACACAGCCCGCGACGGCCGGCGATGTCGCCGGCACCTGGACCGTGTCCGCCGAGACGGTGGTCTTCGACGTCGATGCGACGACCGGGACGTTCGTCGGGTTCCGGATCGCCGAGGTCCTCACCGGGGTCGGTGAGGTCGACGCCGTTGGCCGCACCCCCGAGGTCACCGGGAGCATCGTGATCGTCGGGACGACGCTCGAGTCCGCCGCGTTCACCGCCGACGTGACCGGCATCGTCAGCAACGACTCGCGCCGTGAGGACGAGATCCAGGACGCGCTCGAGATCGCCGAGTTCCCGACGGCGACCTTCGTGCTCACGTCTCCCGTCGACCTCGGAGACGCCGCGGCCACCGGCGCGGTGATCACCGTTGACGCGGTCGGTGAGCTCACGATCCACGGCGTCACGCGGGCCGTCACCGTCCCGCTCTCGGCCCAGCTCGTCGGCGGGACGATCGTCGTCACCAGCAGCTTCGACGTCACCTTCGCCGACTACGGCATCACCGTGCCGTCGTCGCGGATCGTCGTCTCCGTCGAGGACCACGGGCCGGTGGAGATCCAGCTGTTCTTCGTCCGTCGTTGACGTGAAGGTCGGTCTCAGGACGTCCGCCGACACTCCCTCCTGTTCCCCACCGCTCACCTGACTGATTCTCTGCGCCGGACGATCTCGACATCGCGGGACATCGCAGGTGCGTCATCAGGCCGCCGGTGGCTCACCGTCGCCGGCGACGTGCCGCGACGGCCGTCGCAAGGACGAGCAGCGCCACGGCGGTGGCGCCACCGCCGGTTGCGGGGAGCTCGTCGGTCGTCACGAACGTGGCGTCGTCCGGCGCGGGGGTGGCGTCGTCGTCCGGTCCTTCGACTGCCTGCTCGACCGCGACCGCCTGCCTGCCGGTGCAGTCCTCGGCCGCAGCACGGTTGTCGGTCGCGACGATGGCCGTGGGGTCCCACGGGTCGGAGCCGTAGCCGCGCTCGGCGACGACGATGTCGTTGCCCTCGATGCAGAGCAGCGCGTAGCTGCTGTTGTCGGTCTCGTCTTCCTCCAGGACGTTCTCGAGGACGTCGACCGTTGCGCGGACGACGTAGACGCCGTCGCCCACGCCGCTGAAGTCGATGTACTGACCGGACCGCTGCCAGCGATAGAAGTCGCCCCAGCCCTGAGACAGCCCCATCGCTCCGTTGCCGGAGGTCGCGAAGCAGCTCGCTCCCTGCTGCTCCCCGACCGCACCCCTCGGCCCCTGCTCGAACGTGGTCCACGCGCCGTAGCCCTGGTCGGCCGGGCAGAAGCCGGACTTGCGCCCGACGCCTGCCGAGGTGAGCGTCCCGGCCTCGAGGTCGGTGACCTCCCACGCCTCGTAGAAGAGGATGTCCAGGTAGTGCCAGTGCGCGTGGGTCACGTGGTACTCGTAGGTGCCGGCCTCCCGCTCGGTGGTCGACCCGTCGGCGTGGTGGACGAACTGCGTCATCTCCTCGATCCGGTCCTGATCGGCGAGCGCGCGATCGACGATCGGGAAGCGGACGTCGAAGTGGCCTGCCCCGACGTTGTGCGGCCCCGTCGTGAACCGCAGGCAGCGGGTCAGCAGGACCGGGTCGTCCTGCCGGGTCGCGTCACCGGCCTCGACGACCTCGTCGACGGCACAGGAGTTGACCGACTCGCCGCCGATCGTCAGCGGCGGGTTCTGGTCGTCGCCGGCGAGGAACAGCGGGTTGAGCGGGCTGGCCGGGGCGACGAAGCCGAACTCGAACGGCGGGGTCACTCGCAGGTTCGGGAGCAACATGTCATCGCTCGACGACGCATCGCTCACGAGCCCCGCGCGCATGCGGACCTTGGTGCCGTCGGTGCGCACGGGCGCGAGCTCCACCGTCCACGTGCCCGGGATCGGATCGTCGACGCGGACGCCGCCGGAGTAGGTGTTGCTCGATGCGTGCGACGTCGACGATCCGTCGGGGTCGGTCACGGTGAGGACGACGTCGTCCTGACGGAACGCCTGGTCGAAGTCGACGCGGAGCTGTTGGCCGACGTCGTCGATCTCCAGGGTCCACGTGAACGGCTCGACGTCGTCGCAGCTCGCCGGAGCGGAGATGCTGGTGATCGAAGGAGCACCGGTGCACGCGTAGAACGGCGTGATCCAGAACGTCGCGGGGACCTCGGCCGACAGCGTCGCGGCGAGCCCGCCGGCGAGCTCGCCGCCGTGGCTGTGTGGTGGTGCGCCCGCCTCGTCGTGGTGCGCCGTCAACGCGAACGCGTGCACGGGCAGCACAGCGATCGCTGCGCCGACGACCGCTCTGCGCAGCCACCGTCGGGGCGTGGGCGCGTGCACCACGGAGGCGTGGGCGGTCGGGGTCATGCAGGCTCCAGCTCGCGCGTGGGCGCGTCCGTCGTGGATCGGCGAGCCCGAGTGAAGACCGCGCGTGAAACCGGACGATTCCGTCCATGTGTCGACGGTGTTTCATCTGGCTCCGGTCTTCGATGATCTCGGCGGGCGCCGCGTCGGTGATCTCCTCCGCAGTCATCGGCATCCGAGGTCGTCGAAGGGGTCCGTGATCCCGCTTTGGACCCGGGGACGACACACCCACGGCGAGTCAGGTGAGCACGGTGACCGTGCCGGTGTCGCCGTCGAGGCGGACGCGATCACCGTCGTGGAGCACGCGTGTGGCGGTGCGCGCGTTGACGACGCAGGGCAGCCCGTACTCGCGCGCCACGACCGCGCCGTGGGAGACCGAGCTGCCGAGGTCGGTGACGAGTCCACCGATCATGCCGAAGTACGGCGTCCAGCCGATGTCGGTGATCGGCGTCACGAGGATCTCGCCCGGCAGCAGCGCGGCAGCCTCGTCGAGCGTCACCGCGACGCGAACCAAGCCTTCGACGACACCACGCGACGCCGGACGTCCGTGCAGCACGCCGTCGGTCAACGCAACCGGCTCCGGCTCGCGTGGACGCGGCACGCCGACGGAGATCTCCGGGAACCGCAGCAGCTGTTGATGGTCCAGCGCGCGCCTGCGGTCGAGCGCATGATCGACGGCGCCCGGCGACGGGTTCGCGATGAACTCACCGATCTCATCGATGGTGAAGAAGCAGACGAGGTCGGGGTCGGGGATGAGCCCCGCGCCAGCCATCTGCGCGCCGAGGTCGCGAAACGCCAGCTGGAACCGGTGCGCGAGATCGACGAGCTGCGACTTGGTGTGCTCCCGCCGGCGGATCGCGCGATGCGCATTCGGGAGGATGCGGCGCAGCCCGCTCGAGAGCGCCGCGATGTCGATCGGCGCAGACGTCTGCTGCTCCCGGACGCCCGTCACGAGCCGTGCCCGCACCGACGCCTGCATGCTGCGGATCAGGTGTGCCGGATCGTCGCCCCACGACGGGTCGCGCACGCACAGCTCGCGGTACCCACGATGTCCGTGCCGTGCGAGGAAGTCCGCGAAGCCTGCGGCGAGGGCCGGCGTGGCATCGAGCCATGCTCGGGCCGCGTCGACCTCGGCGCCGACGAAGCGCTGGTCGGCGTCGGGCGCCTCGGCGATCGCGTCGACCAGGAGGTCCAGCTCGTCGAGGATCATGGCGCTCTCGACGTCGGTCGCACCAGCAAGCAGCCGGACGGCCTCGGCCTGCTCGGCGATCGTGCTGTCAGCACGGCGCTCGGCGACGATGTTCTCGACGAGGGCACACAGGAGCCCCGACAGCGCGGACGACTGGATGTGCACCGCCATCGCGTGGTCGAAGAACCACAGCTTCGACGCGATCTCCGCCGACGAGGCAGCGGCGTTGGCGTGCCGGTCGATCGTGAACGCGTCGAGGTCGGCGCCGAACTCAGCGACCACGGCCGGTGCGGTGACGCAGTAGCGGAGCAGACGCCCGGAGTTCACGATCCGTCGCCACATCGGCAGCGGTGGCAGGTCGTCGAGCTCGTCGACGATCCGTCCGCACAAGGTCATCGCCGTCTGTTGGGCGCTCGATCCGAGCGTCCCGGCCGCCATCACGATGTTGCCCGTGAGGTTGAGGAACAGGTGGCCCGACGCCACCGCGGTGATCTGCCAGCGCTCATCGATCCAGTCGCGGGCACCAACGGCGACCTGCATGTGCTGCAGCCCGTGGTCGATCCCCCCGCCGGTGAACGACGCCGTCAGCGGGCAGACCGCACCGGGCATCATCTCGCCGATGTTGCTGATCGTCAGGACGTCGTCAGGGCGCGGGAGCACGGTGTCGAGCTCGGCGAGGTCCGAGGGAAGCGTCGTGATCGGGCGGGCCTGCAGCCAGAAGAGCTCACCGTGCTGGTCGATCGCCCACTCGAGATCCAGCGGACGTCCCTCGTGGTCGGCGGCGGCCCGCGCCTGCTCGGCGATCGTCAGGATCTGGGGGTCGGTGAGCAGGGCGTTCTCGCCGACCAGGTGCCGGCGCACGATCTCGCCGCGATCGTCGACCGCGAAGTGATCGGGCGTCGTCTCGCCGCTGACGAGCGCCTCGCCGAGCCCGGCGACGACGTCGATCACCAGCAGGTCGCGGCGCGCGCTGACCGGGTCGGCGGTGAACACCACTCCTGCGCAGGCTGCGTCGACCATCAGCTGGACGACCACGTGCATCGTCGCGGGCTCGTCGTCGGCGTCGGGGGCGTCGTGGGTCTGGCGGTAGCTCGATGCTCGGCCAGATCTGGCCGAGGCGACGCACCGGTCGATCGCATCTCGCAGCTGGGCTGCTCCGTCGACGTCGAGCACGGTCTCGTACTGGCCGGCGAACGAGGCCTCGGCGCCGTCCTCGCCTGAGGCCGAGGAACGCACCGCGACGGGACCCGGGCCGAGGGCGTCGCGTCGTGCGCCGAGCCCAGCCGGCACCGTGCCGGCGACGGCGTTGCGGATCACGAACGCGGGCGGAACGCGCAGGCCCATCGCGATCAGCCGGGCGAGACCGTCGGCCTTCCCGCCCACGTCGACGTTCGGGAGTCGGTCGAGCTCGATGATCTCGCCGTTGGCCGACTCCTCACATGACCACATGTCTTCCACTGGCGCTCCCGTCCCCGTGTGCGCTGCCACTTGGAGGATCGCCCATCGCGCCTGCCGCCGCATGATGACCTGCACGTGGAGCGAATCGCGGGGTACGCGTTCGAGCGCGCACGGAGTCACGAGCTCCTCGAGGAGCCGAGGCGCCCCGTGCACGTCGTCAAACCTCCGGGCGGATTGCCGGCGCGACCCAGCGGCGCAGGAATGCGCGGAGCTCGTCGGGCCCGCGTGGCGCTCCGGATGGTCCGGTCGGCGTCACCGCGAGCGACTGGATGAGGCGGAGCTGGAACTCGACGAACCCGTCGAGCTCGTCGTCGACGTAGCCGAGCGCGGCCCAGTCGACGTGGGTCCGGCGGAGCATCTCGCGGCCGAAGCGCATGGCCGCGTCGGAGATGATCCCGCGGGTGAAGGCGTCGCCGCTGCGCAGCAGCAGCGCGAGGTAACGCTCGCCGGGGATGGCGCCGATCGTGAACACGAGGCCCTCCACCATCGCCTCGGCCGGGTCGTCGAACGGCGCCATGCGCGCCGCGATGCGGCCGATGAACTCTTCGGCGGCCTCTTCGGCAAGCGCCGCGAACAGCAGCTCGGTCGAGGAGAAGTATCGGTAGATCGTCTGGCGGGTGACGCCGATCTCGGTCGCCACCGCAGAGATCGACGTCTCCGTCGCGCCGTCGCGGTCGACGCAGACCGTCGCCGCGGCCAGGATGCGCTGCCGTGCCTCGGCGTCGTCGGCCGGCGGTGAGCCGGACCATCCGTGGGTGCGCATTTCCGGGCTTCGGTCGGGCTGCGAGGAGCGTCCAGACGATGACCATACACCTCAGGCACTGTTGTATGGTCTGTTGAGATCGACGGCTGCGGAGACGCGGCATCAGACCCTGGGAGAACCGCACGTGAGCGACCTCGAGATCCGCAAGATCCCGTTCGACTTCGAGACCGAGGACGTGCCGTTCGTCTGGAACCCGGAGAACCCCGAGTTCGCGATCATGTGCAACGCCATCGGGATCCTCGCGATCGCGTTCGAGAAGTTCGTCGTCGCGACGATGGCCACGGCCATGCCGATGATCACGGACCCCGAGATCCTCGACGAGGCTCGGGACTTCACCCGCCAGGAGGGTCAGCACTCTCGCATGCACCGCAAGCACATCGCCGCGCTGGTCAAGCGCTATCCCGGGGTGCAGGACACGCTCGACGAGGCCGTCGCCTCGTTCGACCACCTGCTCGCCACGAAGCCCATCGAGTTCAACCTCGCCTACACCGCGGATCTCGAGGCGACGTTCACCGCGATCTTCAAGCTCTTCCTCGACCACCACGAGACGCTCTACAAGCCGGGCGACGACCGCGTCGCATCGCTGTTCATGTGGCACTTCGTCGAGGAGGTCGAGCACCGCAGCTCCGCGCTCTACATCTACCGCGACATCGTCGGCAGCGAGGCGTACCGGTTCCGGAAGTTCCCGGAGATCGGGGCGCACGTCGTCGGGGTGCTCAACGCCTCGCTGCGCAGCTTCGCCGAGGTCATCCCGGCCGAGGACCAGGTCATCGACATCGGCCGCGTCCTGCCGTCGCGCATGTGGCTGCGTGAGATCGGCGTCCGGCTCCCGTTCGTCAACCGGCTCGTGAAGCGCAGCAGCCATGTCACCGCGTTCCAGTGCGCGAGCACCTTCGAGATGGCCGTGATGCTCAAGGGCCTGATCGGCTCGCAGATCCCGGGGCACGACCCGACCCACCAGCCGCTCCCGGCGTTCGCGGACGAGTGGCACGAGGGATACCGCGCAGGCGTCGACGTCTCGACCTGGTACGCGTCGAGCGCGGCGGTCAAGAGATCCCGCCAGCTCCAGACGGCGGAGGTCGCCTGATGGCCGGTCCCTGCTCCGCAGACTTCGAGCGCCTCGCGCAGGAGCTCGGCGAGTTCGCCTGTGCCGGCCAGAACGCCGTCGTGAACCTCCACAACCCGTTCGGCCTCGACCATTGGACGATGCTGGTCATCGAGGTCGCGACGGTCGTCGGAGCCGGGCTCGCGCTGCGTCACGCGATCCGTCGACGTCGAGCCGGCGATCCGACCGGCCTCGCGCTCTGGATCGCGGCGTTGGTCTATCTGGTCATGGTCGAGCCGGCGCTCTACTTCCCCCAGAACTTCGGTCTCGACGAGCACGTCGGGCTGATCTTCGTCCACAACGAGTTCACGTTCCAGTTCCTGTGGGGCCGCCTGCCGCTCTACATCATCGCGATCTACCCGGTGCTCGCGTTCATGACCTACGAGCTCGTCCGGTTCGCGGGTGTGTTCGAGCGTCGCGGACCGGTCGCGTCCGCGCTCACCGTCGGCTTCGTCTACCACGTGTTCTACGAGATCTTCGACCACGTCGGACCGCAGCTGCGCTGGTGGATCTGGAACCCGACTGCCCCGACGAACGAGCCGCTGCTCGCGTCGGTGCCGATCTCGAGCATGGTGAACTTCGCGGTGGCCGGACCGGCCGCGTTCGCGTTCCTGGTGCTCGTCCTCGTCGGTCGACGCGCCAGGCAGGACGCCACGCCCATGACGAGCAAGACCCTGATCGGTCGCAGCGCGCTGGTCGGGATCCTGATGCCCTTGGGCCTGGTTCTCGGCGGGATGCCGGCAACGGTCTTCACGTTCGGTGAGGAGATCAACCGCACGGGTCAGGCATGGGCGTACTGGGGGATCCTGGCCGTCTCGGGCGTCGTCGGCGTCCACGCGCTCCTCGACGCGTACCGCAGCCGGACCACCGAGCCCGACGACGCCGACTCCCGGTCGTACCTGCGCATCCACGTCTCGATCTTCCTCGGGGCGCTCGCGATCGCATGGGCAGCAGCGCTGCCCGAGTACCTCGGCGCCACCGACGGGATCACGACGAGCGGAACCCCGATCGGCAGCCTGCCCTACGCCGTCGGCTGCTCGGTCTTCGTCGCGGGGATCCTCCGCGTCGCGTTCGCCCGGCGGGCGACGATCGACGTCACGGATCCGGCGCCGGTCCCTGAAGCCGTCTCTGTCTGAGCGGCCACCCTTCGCTCGGCCGGGTTCGATGACGAGCGCGCCGGCTCAAGGGGCCACCCTCGCCGCGAATCGCTGACGAGGACCATCATGACCGACCACCTGCATCCCACTGCTGCCCGACTCCTGGACGCCCAGGTCGCACATCTCGTGGCCGAGCTCACGGGACCGGCCGCCACGGAGCTCGTCGCGACCGAGCTCCGTCATCTCCTCGAAGCCATCCGGGACGTGCGGGTCAGCGCGCTGATCGATCGTGACGAAGCGCGCGCGACGGTCGTGTCGCTGCTGCCCGCCGCCGCCGGATCGACCGCACTCCGGGAGCTGATGTCCGCGTTCCCGTCGGTCATCCGCGATCTGTCGTCCAACGAGGACCATCGGCTCGCCGACCTCGTCGACCGTGCCTCGGTGGCTGCGGTGGTCGATGAGCTGGCAGGGTCCGAGCAGCTCCGTGAGGAGGTGCTCCGTCGGCTCGGCGAGAGCCCGACCCTCGCCCAGATCGCCATGCGGTTCGTCACGGCACTCGTCGGGGACGCCGTTCAGCAGAACCGTGAACGTGCCGAGCGCGTCCCCGGCGTGAAGTCGCTGTTCGGCGTTGGGGACTTCGCAGCACGGCAGGCACGCGGCCTCGCACCAAAGGGCCTCGAGCAGGCGATCGGCGGCGCCGCCGACAAGGGCGCGCAGGTCGCGACGGAGCGGGTCACCCGGGCGATGTTCGACATCGTCGACGGGGACGCGATCCGCGCCGTGGTCATGGAGCTGTGGGACCTCCACGCCGACGATCCGATCGCCTCGCTCCGCGCGTACGTCGCGGAGGACGAGGTCGACGACATCGCCGTGGGCGTACATGGCGTGCTTGCACAGGTCCTCGCCACCCCGTGGGTCGCTGCGGTCGTCGGAGCAGGGATCGAGGCGTTCTTCGACCGCTACGCGGACGTGGCCGTCGGTGAGCTGCTCGATCAACTCGGCATCGACGACGCCATGCTCGACGACCTCGTCGGGCGGCACGCGCCGCGTCTCGTCGACGGGTTGGTCTCGGCCGACGTCCTCGCCCCCGTCCTGCGTCGCCGGCTCGCCGCGTTCTGGTCCTCACCCGCGGCCAACCAGATCCTCGCCGACGGCTGAAGCCCGATCAGTCCCGGTTGCGCTGCAGCAAGCCGCCGAGTCGCCAGCCAGCCCAGCCGGCCGCGCCAACGATCGCGAGCAACGCCAACGCCAGGGAGAAGGTCAGGGCCGGACGCTGCCCGCTGATCGCGCCTCGCACCGGGCCAGCCACGCGTGCGCGGAGGTCTTCCCCACGCGACTGGGCGAGCAACACGTCGAGGAGATCCTCGGGGACCTCGACGCCGGAGGATGCCGAGTCCAGCACCTCCGCGAGATCCTCGAGGTCAGCGTCGACCAGACGCTGCCCGTCGAGCTCGTCGGCGCAGCGCGTGCACCCGGCGACGTGGTGCTCCACGAGCTTGCGTGACGGCGCGGACAGCCGCCCGTCGACGTGGGCCGGCAACATCCGTTGGACCATGGCGCAGCGCCTGGACTGGTCGTGGTCGTGGTCGTCGGTCATGCAGCCACCGCCTTGCGGAGCCGGGCGTGGGCCCGATGCAACCGCACCTTGGCCGCGGACGTGGTGATCCCGAGCAGATCGGCGGCTTCCTTCGTCGAGAACCCCTCGAGATCGCGCAGGACGATCACGGATCGGTCCTCTGGGGAGAGCTCAGCCATCGCGGCAGCGACGCGCCGGGCGGCATCCCGGTTCTCGATGACCTCCTGCGGGTCGTCGCCGTCGGCGGCGAGGTCCCAGGCCCCGTCGGGCACCGCGAACGCGTGGTGGCCGGCGGTCTGGCCGCGTGCGTTGAGATCACCGCGTCGTCGTAGGGCGGTGGAGCAGACGTTCGCGGTGACGCGGTGCAGCCACGTGGTGAACGCCGCCTCGCCGCGGAACGCCATGATCGATCGGCTGACGCGCAGAAAGACCTCCTGCGTCGCGTCCGCGGCGTCCGACGGGTTGCCGAGCAGGCGGAGGCAGCGCCGATGGACCTGCGCGTAGGTGGCCCGGATCAGGTCCTCCATCGCGCCGGGCTCACCACGCTGCACCGCGCGGACCAGGGCCGGGTCGACATCCATGAGCCCAGTGTCGCAGAGCGACGGGTGCTGACGTGGCAAGGTGGTGGTCCGCACACCGACCACCACCGGACGCGTCGATGGTCCAACCCCACGTCGGGACGCTTCGTGAGAAGCCGCTGCACGCTGACCTGAAGCTGTGGGCCTCCGAGCCCGGCGACCTCTTCGAGCAGCCCGTCGACGGGTTCGTGATCGACGTCGTCCGTGGCGACCTGCTCATCGAGATCCAGACGCGTGGGTTCTCCTCGATGAAGCGGAAGCTCCATGCGCTGCTGGAAACCCACCACGTCCGCGTCATCCACCCGGTCGCGGTGGAGCGACACATCATCAAGCTCGAGGACACCGGCGAGATCCTCTCTCGCCGGAAGTCGCCGAAACGTGGGCGGACCGTCGACGTCTTCTCCGAGCTGGTCAGCTTCCCGGAGCTGATCGCGCACGAGCGCTTCTCGCTGGTCGTCGTGCTGACGACCGAGGAGGAGATCCGGATGCACGAGCCCGGCAAGGCGTGGCGGCGACAGGGCTGGGTGATCCAGGAACGCCGGCTCGTCGAGGTCCGCGACCACGTCGAGCTCAGCACGCTCGAGGCGGTTTCTGCCCTGCTGCCCGTGGACCTGCCCGCGGAGTTCACGACCGCCGACCTCTCGGCCGGCGTCAAGCGTCCGCGCAGGCTCGCGCAGCAGATGGCGTACTGCCTCGTCCGTGCCGGGGCGATCCAGCAGGTCGACAAGGCCGGCAACGCGATCGTCTACGCCCGAGTGTGAGCCTCAGCCGGCGAGGACCGCGGCCAGCTGGTCCAGCGAACGTCGGATGTTCCGGGTCTGGAAGTCGGCGAAGCTCTGGCCGCCGGTCGCCGCGCGGTCGAACGGGCCCGTGAGCAGGTCCGGCCAGCGTCGATCGTCGGTCCACGTCTCGGTGACGACCGTGCCCTCCGGGTGCTCGGTCATCTCGAAGCGCCAGGTCGCGATCGGGACGGGGACGCGGAACCGCGACGTGCCCCAGCCGGTGACCTTGAACGCGAAGCTCCGGCCGGGCTCGCTCTCGGTGACCTCGCACGACGTGCTCCAGGTCATCTTCCCGCGCCGGTTGTGCCCGACGAACCGCTGACCGACGGAGAGCGGCCCGTCGTGGGGTGAGTCTGCGCCGGTGTTCTCGGGGCTGAACGACGCGATGCGCGTCGGGTCGGCGACGAGCTCCCACACATCGACGGGTGTGGCGTCCACCACGACGGAGTCCGTCACGGTCATCGGGCGCTGGATGATGCGGTCAAGGATCATTGTCGAGCACTTCTGGAGGGGGTCGCAGCGAATCAGACGGCCGTCGTGAAGATGGTGTCGCCATCGCCGTCGCAGGGGCTTCGGGATAGTGTGGCCCGTGCCGTCGGCCGGGATGCCGACCGCCCCGCCAGTCCCCTCACACTCCGCGATGCATCAGGAGCACCACGTGCAAGACAGCCCGACCAAGCGCCCCGAGTGGGGCGGCCGTACGTCGTCCGAGGCCCAGGGCAACGCCAACTGGTGGCCCAACCAGCTCAGCCTCAACGTTCTCCACCAGTCGCACCCCGGGACCAACCCGCACGGTGCGGACTTCGACTACTCCGAGGCCTTCGCGACGCTCGACGTCGAGGCGCTGACGGCCGACGTCGACGCCGTCATGACCGACTCGCAGGAGTGGTGGCCGGCCGACTGGGGTCACTACGGCCCGTTCTTCATCCGCATGGCCTGGCACGCAGCCGGCACCTACCGGATCACCGATGGTCGCGGAGGCGGCGGCACCGGAGCCCAGCGCTTCGCCCCGCTCAACTCGTGGCCGGACAACGGCAACCTCGACAAGGCGCGCCGCCTCCTGCTGCCGATCAAGAAGAAGTACGGCAAGGCCATCTCGTGGGCCGACCTGTTCCTCTACACGGGCAACCGTGCCCTCGAGACCATGGGCTTCCGCACGTTCGGCTTCGGCTTTGGTCGCGCGGACATCTGGGCGCCCGAGGACGACATCTACTGGGGCCCGGAGACGACGTGGCTGGGCGACGAGCGCTACTCGGGTGAGCGGGATCTCGCGAACCCGCTCGCCGCGGTCCAGATGGGGCTCATCTACGTCAACCCCGAAGGCCCGAACGGCGTCCCGGATGCGCTGGGCTCGGCGCAGGACATCCGCGAGACCTTCGCGCGCATGGCGATGAACGACGAGGAGACGGTCGCGCTCACCGTCGGCGGTCACACCTTCGGCAAGATGCACGGCAACGGCCCGGCAGATGCAGTCGGCGAGGCACCTGAGGGCGGCCTCATGCACGACCAAGGGCTCGGCTGGCTCAGCAAGCACGAGTCCGGGCTCGGTGAGTTCACCATCACCTCGGGCCTCGAGGGCGCATGGACGCCCACGCCCACGACCTGGGACAACTCCTACCTCGACACCCTGTTCGGTCACCAGTGGGAGCTCGTCAAGAGCCCGGCTGGCGCCAACCAGTGGGAGCCGAAGGAGGTCCGCGAGGGCTTCATGGTCCCCGATGCGCACGTGGACGGGAAGATGAACAAGCCGGTGATGTCCACTGCCGACATCGCCATGATCACCGACCCCGCGTACCTCGAGATCACGACCCGGTTCCAGGCCAACCCGGACCAGCTCGCGGAGGCGTTCTCTCGGGCGTGGTTCAAGCTGACCCACCGCGACATGGGTCCGAAGGACCGCTACCTCGGGCCGATCGTTCCGTCCGAGGATCTGATCTGGCAGGACCCGGTCCCGGCGCACGAGGGTGCGCTCGTCGGCGACGCGGAGATCGCGACGCTCAAGCAGGCGATCGCCGGCTCCGACCTCACGGTCGCGCAGCTGGTCTCGGCCGCGTGGGCGTCTGCATCCACGTTCCGCTCGACGGACTTCAAGGGTGGCGCCAACGGTGCGCGCGTCCGCCTCGAGCCGCAGGCCGGTTGGGACGTCAACGTCCGCTCCGGTGTCGGCCCGGCCGTGGCGAAGCTCGACGAGCTGCGTCAGGCGTCCGGCACGAACATCTCGCTCGCGGACATGATCGTCCTCGGCGGTGTGGTCGGCGTCGAGCAGGGAGCCACGGCTGCCGGTCACGACGTGAGCGTCCCGTTCACCCCGGGTCGCACCGACGCGACGCAGGAACAGACGGACATCGACGCGACCTCGTACCTCGAGCCGCGTGCGGACGGGTTCCGCAACTACCTGCAGAAGGGTGGCGGCGTTCCCTCCGAGCACCTGCTGATCGACAAGGCGTTCCTGCTCGGGCTCACCGCCCCGCAGATGACCGCGCTCGTCGGTGGTCTGCGCGTCCTCGGCGCCAACGCTGGCGACGACAACACCCACGGCGTCTTCACCGACCGTCCGGGTCAGCTCACGCAGGACTTCTTCGTGAACCTGCTCGACATGGGCCAGGTCTGGCAGCCCGTCGGCGAGGGCGAGGACGTCTTCGAGGCTCGTAGCCGCGCGACCGGCGACGTCAGGTGGACGGCGACGCGTGTCGACCTCGTGTTCGGGTCGAACTCGCAGCTCCGCGCGATCGCCGAGGAGTTCGCGGCGGACCCGGCGACCGACGACTTCCTCGCGACGTTCGTCGCCGCGTGGGATCACGTCATGATGAACGACCGCTTCGACGTCCGCTGACGCCGAGCACCCCCGAACGATGGCCCCCTCCATGTGAGGGGGCCATCGTCGTTGCAGGGACCGCTGCCCGGTGCGAGGGGGGACCGGGCCGTCCGGACACCGGCCGCTTCAGGGATCGAGCAGGTGGAGCTCCGAGATCTGGATGCGCCGGCCCTCGTCATCGCGGAAGGTGAAGGTGCCGGTGACCCGAAGCCGTTGGCCGACGAAGTCCTCGACGAGGCTCATCGGCAGCAGCTCGACCCGATGCTGCTGCGGATCTTCGATCCAGAAGTGCCGCGGATCATCGAACGTCTGGACCAGCCCCTCGGCGATCACGTTCTGGCCGTCGTAGACATCCTGCGCATCCGCGAGCTCTTCCAGCGTCACTGCCACCGGCTCCGGCTGACACCCGCCGATGCCCAGCAGCGCGACCGCGGCCAGCGCCGAGATGACCGTCGAGCGCATGGTCGTCATGGGAACTCCGTGCGGAGCCAGTCGGCGAGGAGCATTGCCCGCTGCGGGTGACCGCAGGACATCACGTGGTCGCCGTGGGGCGCCGTGGCAGGACCATCGAGGTCGACGCCATGTGCTCGCCGTAGCCCGGGCGGCGGTCGACGCCGCGCTGGTCGATCATCGGGATGCTCACGAAGCGGAACATCGTCGTGATCGCGATGGGGCCGACGACGGTCCACCACCACGATGGATCGGCGGCGACCCCGGCGAGCCAGAGACCCCACCAGAACGTCATCTCGCCCAGGTAGTTCGGGTGACGGCACCAGGCCCACAGCCCGACCGTGCAGATGTCGCCCGGCTTCTTCGTCGCGTTGAACGCCCGAAGCTGTTCGTCCGCGACGCCCTCCAGCGCCGTGCCGGTCAGCATGACCGCCAGCGCGACGAAGTCCAGCGCGTTGATCGATGCGGTGCCGCTGCGCACGGCGGGCTCGGCCGCGAGCAGACAGAGGAACACGACGACGGTCGGGAACATGTGGAAGCCAGCGAACGACTGGAGCCAGTACGGCGCTGCGGTGCCGCGCTGCTTCGCGTATCGCCAGTCCTCGTGGTCGAGCCCCGACCAGCCACGCGCCCAGTTGTAGGTGAGCCGCACACCCCATGCGGACACCCCGAAGATCACCAGCCCCTGACGCAGGCCCGGGACGCCGGGCACCGACTCCGTCGCGAGCGCGACCACGACGGCGATCGGGATGACGCTCCAGAACGCGTCGTACATCGAGGAGTTGTCCGTCGCCACGCTCGCGGCGAACACCACCAGGGTGGCGACGAGGTCCGCGACGATGACCTCGGTCAGCGGGTGTGCATCCATGATCGTCATGACGATCGGGAACACGGCGAGCGCGACCACGTAGGTGGCCGTCACGATCACGAACGACGCGGCCCGTCCGGGCTGCGTCGCGCTCCGCCGTTGTCCGTTGCTCATGTGGTTCTCCCGTTGGTCGCGGCGACATCTTCCCGGATCGATCGGCGCGCTGCTTGACTCGGGGGAACAGGAGTCATGGATGTCGTCTCGCAAGCGGGTGGTCGTCGCCGGGATGGGCGACACCGGCGTGCTCGTCGCCGGCCTGCTTGCCCGACGGCACGACGTCCTCGCGGTCTCGACGAAGCCCATGTTCGTGAGTGGCCAGGAGCTGGGGGCGCGGCTCGCCCGGACTGCTGACTGGCGTCGCGACTACCTCCACGAGTTCGCCGACCTCCGCCTCCTCGACGGTGTGGACCTCGTCCATGGTGCGCTGAGCGCGGTGGAGGTCGAGGCACGAGGCGTCGTGATCGGGGAGGCCGACGGCATCGTGCGCCGCGAGACCTACGACGCCCTCGTGATCGCCACAGGGACGACGAACGGGTTCTGGCGGACCTGCGAGGTCGCGTCGCGCGAGACCGTGGAAGCGCAGCTGCGTTCGGCAGCCGGGCGGATCGACGGGGAGTCCACGGTCGCGGTCGTCGGGGGAGGGCCGTCCGGGGTCAGCGTCGCCAGCCAGATCGCCGACGCGCATCGCGGTGTCGACGTGACCCTCGTGCACAGCGGTGACCTCCCGCTCCCTGGCTACCACCGGCGCACGCGGCGCCGCGTCGTCGCGCACCTGCACACGCAGGGAGTCCGGCGCCTGCCGCAACGTCGTGCTGTCGTCCCCGAAGGGGCGGGCGCCTCGCTCGGGTCGGGGACGATCACGTTCACGAGCGGGCAGGCGAAGGTCGCAGCCGACGTGATCGTCTGGGCCACTGGAGAGGTCCAGCCGAGCACGTCCTTCCTGCCTCCAACGATGCTCGACCACGCGGGCTTCGTCGAGGTCGAGCCGAGCCTGCGTGTCCGCGGGACCGACGAGGTCTTCGCCATCGGCGACGTCGCCGCCACGGACCCCATGCGCAGCAGCGCCCGCAACTTCGCGCACCGCCTGCTCGCTGCCAACGTCCAGCGGATGCTCGACGGCCGGCCCGAACAGATGCGCGCGTTCCGGCCCCCCCGTCACCGCTGGGGGTCCATCACCGGGCTGCAGTCCGACGGCCTGCGGATCCACACGCCCCGCGGCCGGCAGGTCCGGCTCACCCCGTCGTTCACGCGCAGGGTCCTCTACCCGGTGCTCACGCATCGCCTCATCTACGGCGGCGTTCGGCGCTGAGGCACGGCTACCGTTCCGCGGGAGCAGCCGGGAGCCTGTGCATGGATGCGAAGAGGGTCGGATCGCCGCGTCATGGGACGGTGTCGTCGACGACCGCTGCGGCGTTGGTCGCCGCGTTGCTGACGGCCGTCGGCACGCCGCCTGCCGCGGTCGCCCAGGCGGCTGGCCCGACGCTCGATGACCTGCAGTCGTTCGCCGTCGACATGCACCTGCACACCGATCACTCCAGCGACGCGGGCCTGCCGCATCAGGAGTTCGACACGCCGGAGTCCCACGACACCTTCCTCGACGAGCAGCGTGACCAGGCGATCCGCCTGCAGATGGACGGGGTTGCCTTCACCGACCATCGCACCTTCGACCAGCACTTCGATCCCGACTTCCGCGTCACCGACGACACCGTGTTGATGACCGGCGAGGAGTGGGGGAGCGCACGGCACGGCACGGCGTTCGGTCTGGTCGAGGTGCTCCAGCACGACCCGTCGCTGGAGGAGTGCGGGCTGGCGGCGATGTCGATGGAGGCCGCGGCGCAGGGCGGGCTGCTCGGGGTCGCGCACCCGAAGGACTTCTACGACGGCAGCTGCAGCCTCTCGTTCGAGGGCGGAGCCAACTGGCCCGTGAGCCACGTCGAAGCCGTCCGGGGTGGCGACGGGATCGTCCAGGAAGCCCAGCTCGCGGACTCGAACGGTTCCAACACCGCGTGGTACCTCGCCTCGCTCCAGGCAGGCATGCGGATTCCCGCGGTCAACGGATCCGACAACCACTTCAAGCAGGTGTGGGGCGCGGGTCCGGCAGGTCCGGGAGGATCCTCGACACACGCGCTCGTCACCACCCCGACGGAGGTCGGCTTCATCGACGCGGTCCTCGCAGGCCGCACGTCCGGCGGATGGACGAGCGTCAACGCGCGCCTCACGACGCTGCTCGACGTCGACCTCGACGGATCCTGGGACGCGATCATGGGGGGCTGGGCCGCGCCGACCGGCGACACCGTCCGCGTCGGCGTCCGCGTCACGACCGGATCCGGTACCTGGGTCCAGATCATCGATGACACCGGCACGATCGTGTCGGAGCAGCCGGTCGCAGCACCGGACCAGACGGTGACCGTCGACGTTCCCGCGGCCTCGGACTTCTGGTTCGCGACGGTCACGACGCAGGAGCTCCTGCGTCCTGGTCTGCCGGACCCGCTCGACTACATCGACACCCATCAAGGCGTGGCGACGCCGGTCTGGACGTCAGCTCCGCCCGCGACCACCGCAGCTGACCCCACGTCACCGACCGCTCGCGCGCTGTCACGGCTCTCGGGAACGGACACCTCTTGGTCCGGCTTCCCGGACCTCGCCACCGACGGCGCCGACGTGGTCGCGGTCTGGCAGCAGCGACGCGACAGCATCAACGAGGTCGTCGTCGCGCGCTCCCTTGACACGGGTCGGACGTGGTCCGCGCCGGTGGTGCTGTCGACGTCGGACGACGCGCGCCTCCCGAAGGCGTCGCGTTCGGGCGACCGCGTGACGGTGGTCTGGGAGGACCATGACCCGAGCGGCCTCGGTGGGGCACTCGTCGAGGCGACCTCTGCGGATGGCGGCGTGACGTTCACCGCGCCGGCAGTCCTGGCGGCCGGGCCGACGTGGCGGGCCGAGCTCGCGTCGACCGTGGACGCCGATCACCTCGTCTGGCTCGAAGCCGTCGACGGCGAGGTCTGGTCGGTCCAGCACGCTGTCCGGCGCGACGGCGTGTGGTCGACGCAGGAGCAGCTGTCCACCGCTGAGGCCACCGACGGGCCGAGGACGCAGTACGCGACGCCGCCTCGAACCATCCGCTGGGTTCCCTACGCCGGTCAGCCGGACGTCGCGGTGAACGGCGACACCGTGGTCGTCTCGTGGCAGGACAACCGCGATGACCCGACGCCGGGCCGGTCCGGAACGCCCGACGACGTCGAGGTCTGGGCCGCGGTCTCGACGGACGGCGGGGTCACGTTCTCGGCGGATGCGCGGGTCACCGAGCGGCTGCTCCGCGTGGACAACGGCGAGCCGGAGGGCGTCGAAGGCTTCCCGGCGCGCAACGTGGACACCGCAGTGCTCGGTGATGGCACGATCGCGCTCGCCTACCAGCGTGACAACGCCTCGGTGCACGACGACATCTGGGTCCAGATCTCGCGCGATGCGGGGACCACCTGGTCGAGCGCGACACCCGTCGCTCCACCCGACGCGAGGTTCCGCTATCAGCCGACGATCATCGTCCGCGATGGCCCCGCGTCGTTCGACGTCGTCTGGCAGGACGCCACCGACCCGACGTGGCAGCTGGTCAGCGCGTCCACGATCGACGGCGGAGCAACCTTCACCGCCCCGGTGGAGCTCACGGCAACGACGCGGTACGCCGGCTGGCCGGAAGCGGACGGCGACGTCATCACGTTCGTCGGCGAGACGGCGGAAGGCTTCCACGCTCACGTGCTCTCCGGGAACAGCGGTCCCACCGCCCGGTTCTCGTTCACGCCGACGGCACCCCGGCCGGGGCAGGTTGTCACGTTCGACGCAAGCGCATCGTTCGACGACGCGCCGGGACTCACCTCCGCGTGGGACCTCGACGACGACGGGGCGTTCGACGACGAGACCGCTCTGACCTTCACCCGCACCTTCGACGCGGACGGCACCTTCCCGATCGCGCTCCGCGTCACCGATGCGGACACGCTGATCTCGGAGGTCACGCGCGACGTCGTGGTGAGCAGCGTGAACACCGCGCCGATCGCGCGCATCGTCGGACCGGTGACCTCGGGGCAGTACGACGCCGTGACGTTCGACGGGACGACGTCGACCGATCCCGAGGGCGACGCGCTGACCCACGTCTGGGACTTCGGCGACGGCAGCGGCACCTCCACCGAGGCGTCTCCTTCACACGACTACGATATCGCTGGCATCTTCGTCGTGTCCCTCACCGTCGATGACGGCAACGGCGGGACGGACGAGACGACCCGCATCGTGGACGTCGCCCCGAACCTCGCGCCGGTCGTGGACGCGGGCGATGACCGGACCGTGGACGTCGACACGGCCGTCAGCCTGACCGCTGAGGTCGCGGACCGGGAGGGCGACGTGGTGAGCGTCGTCTGGGACTTCGGTGACGACTCGGAGAGCGCGACCGGGACGAGCGCGGTGCACACCTGGTCGGAGGTCGGCGACTTCACGGTCACCGTGATCGCGACCGACGAGCACGGGGCGTCGGCGACGGACACGTTCGTCGTGTCAGTCGAGGATCAGCCAGCTGACGTCGAGTCGATCCGCCGCGTCGCCGGTGAGGACCGCATCGCCACGGCCATCGCGCTGTCGCAGGACGCCTTCACCACCGCGACGACGGCGTTGATCGCGCGGCACGACCTCTTCCCCGACGCGCTCGCCGGCAACACGCTGGCGGTCGAGGCGGGCGGCCCGATCCTGCTCAGCCGACCGAGCGCGCTGCCCGACGATGTCCGGGCGGAGCTCGACCGGCTCGGCGTCACGAAGGTCTACCTGCTCGGGGGCGAGGCAGCGCTGAGCCCCGCGGTCGCCACGTCGCTCGCAGACCTCGACGTCGTGAGGCTCGCCGGTGCCACACGGTTCGAGACCGCTGCGGCGATCGCGGACGAGATCGTCGAGCTCGGCGGCACGGTTGCGCGCGT
>CBDTYW010000003.1:0-37843 GCA_965364735.1 uncultured Nitriliruptoria bacterium | reverse complement strand
CACCGCGCTGACATCGCAGTTCCAGAAGGCCTACGAGTCGGACGACTCGCTGCCAAGCAATGGCCAGGCGGTCACCTATGGGATGATCCGACTGATCAATGCCTTCAGCGACGGCCTGGCCGCGGTGGCCCTCGTCTTCGTGAGTGGGTTGCTCATGGTCATTGCGATGCTCAACCTGCGTTTCGTGATTCAAGGCACGTTGGAGGACGAGGTCCGCGAGATCGGCGTCATGAAGGCCATCGGACTTCCCAACAGAACAATCACGCGGCTGTATTCAGCCAAGTACAGCGTCATGACCTTGCTGGCCTGCGTCGTAGGCGGTGCCCTGGCCGTCACCGCCACCCGCTTCCTGACACGCAGCGTCCAGGTGAACTATGCAGCGGCCACGGTGGGGCTCACGACCTTCCTCGTGCCTGGGGTGGCGCTGCTCCTCGTCTACCTCCTCGTGATGGCCATGTGTCGCGGGGTGCTCCGCGGCGTGCGTCGGGTCGAGGTTGTCGGCGCACTGGTCCACGGCAGCATCCTGGACGAAAAGCAGACTGCACGACGGGCCAAACGTCGTGCTCGACGGGCACGACGCACCGATCTGGACAACGCCCCCGGCAGGAGCATGAATCGGCGGCTGGCGCTACTCGACCTCAGGGCAGACGGTGGCCAATGGATCCTGGTCCCCGTGGTCTTCGCGTTGTCAGCATTCCTCATGATCATTCCCACGAACCTGCTCACCACGTTCAGTAGCCCTCGTTTCGTGACCTACATGGGTGCCCCAGAGAGCGACCTGCGGGCCGACCTGCACTACTCGGACGACGTGGATGCGGTCCATCAGCAGGTGCTCACGGTGTTGGAGAACGATGACCGCGTCATCGACGTCAGAGACTTTGCGAACGTCCAATACGAGACTCCCGGCGAGGAGGGTTGGGAAACCTTGCGCGTCGAGGTGGGCGACTATTCCGCCGGCAGCGTCGACTTCCTGCAGGGCGGGACGCCGGGTGACGGTGAGATCGCGCTCTCGGTCATGAACGCCGAGCAGTATCGGCTGTCACCGGGCGACGAGATGTCCATCCGCCGCCGTGGGATGGACGCGATCGAGTGCCTCGTGGTGAGCGGGGTCTACCAGGACGTCACGAGTGGCGGCTACACCGCGAAACTGCAGGGCGAGGTGACCGCCGGTGCCGTCGGATACGTGATCTACGCCAATGTTGTCGACGATGTCATTCCGGCAGAGCTTGCGAACGAGTACAGCGGCCAATACCCCACGGCGACGGTCATTCCGATGCAGGCGTACGTGGAGCAGACTCTGTCCTACGTCACGAGTGCATTCCGCAGCGCCGCAGTCTTGGCGGGTGCCTTTGGGGTCGGGGTCGCCCTGCTCATCACGAGCCTGTTCCTGGGGCTCCGCCTCACGCGGGAACGAACCAGGATGGGGGTCCTGACCGCCGTCGGTTTCTCCTCACGAGAGATTGCCTCTCAGGTCACGTTCAAGGTTTTGCTCACGGTCACGGTCGGAACGGTCGCAGGTGTCATTGGCGCGGCCACGATCGGCGAGTCGCTCGTCGGAGGCGCTATCGCGTTGGCCGGGCTCGGGATCTCCAGCCTGCACTTCATCCCGAACCCGTGGCTCGTGTACGTGGTCTATCCGGCGGTCCTGATCGCAGCCGGATACGCGGGCGCAATGATAATCACACGACGCCTGCGCGTCGCAGACAAGAGCACTTGGCTCAGAGGGTGACAGGAGAACAAGCATGTTGAAGCCTGCTCACGCAACGCTCGAGTGCCGGGGCCTGACGAAGACCTTCTACTCAACAGATCCACCGACCCAAGTTCTCAACGGGATTGACCTCACGGTTGAATCCGGCGAATTTCTGGTCATCATGGGCGCATCCGGCTCGGGGAAGTCGACGCTGCTCTACTGCATCAGTGGGATGGACCGTCCTACCGGTGGGAGCGTCTCCCTCGAGGGACGGGACCTGACGTCGCTCAGCGACACCGAGATGAGCCAGATCAGGCTGACGCAGATGGGCTTCATCTTCCAGCAGGGGTACTTCCTCGGGAATCTGAACACACGGGACAACATTCTTCTGCCCGCAATGAAGGCCGCCCCCCGGCAGAAGGACGCTGCCATCGAGCGCGTCGACGCCCTTATGGAGCGGTTCGGAATCGATCACGTCAAGAGGCACGGCATCACGGAGATTTCGGGAGGCCAACTTCAGCGGGCATCCATTTGTCGTGCGCTTGCCTCAGAGCCGTCGGTATTGTTCGCCGACGAGCCCACTGGGGCGCTCAACAGCAGCATGTCGAACGACGTGATGGACGCGCTGACCGACGTGCACGCTGGCGGGACGACCATCGTGATGGTGACGCATGACTCCGCCGTTGCGGCTCGTGGTGACCGGGTCATCTACCTCCGGGACGGGCTGGTGGTCGACTCCCTGTCGCTCGGGATGTGGCAAGAGGACCAGGCACAAGAGCGCGAGAGCAGACTCATGGCTCGGTTGAAAGAACTGGAGTTCTAAGCCGCATCTCCACAACCCTTGGCAAAGTTGGTCGTTGAAGGTGCTCGGCGTTGACGAAGGCTGGGAGCAGATGGACGGCGCGTCGTCCGGTCACCTCGCCGCCTTCGAACCACAATTGAGTGCCATCACCGAGTTCCTACGCCGGCGGAGAGTTGTGGAACTCGCACAGGTATCCACCAGCGTCCTCGACCGCGCTGTCATTTCGCAGATGCAAGGCCGGTCGGGGGCCCGCCACTGCGCGCCGATAATCAACATTACGTAAAGTTGTGCTGAATCCATGGTGCCAAAGTCATCCATGGTGTCCATGTGGCGGCATGTCGTCACCTGGACACCATCGATGGAACTGACACCATCGATCAGCCGCCGGTGAAGGTCGCCATGTCGAAGTAGTCCGACCAGCGCTGGATGCGGCCGTCGCGGAACACGAAGGTCCCCATGACCGGCAGCGCAACGGGCGTGCCGCCCAGCTGCAGCGTGTCGATGCGCTCGTTCATCACGATGTCGTCGCCGATGACCTGCGCGACGATCTCGAACTCGATGCCCGTGCCGGCTCCGAGGAACCCGCCGACGAACGCGCGGATCTCCTCGATGCCGACGCACGGAGCCATCGGGACGTTGTGGTAGACGGCATCGTCGTTGAATGACGACACGACCCCGTCGACGTCGGCGTTCGCCCAAGCCGCGACGAACGCGTCCATGAACGCGGTGATGTCGGCAGGCAGATGGCTCATGCCGCCGGACGTTATCGGCGGATTGTTCGGTGCGCTGGCTGACTCAGGACTGCTCCTCGCGCCAGCCGGTGACGTCCCACTGACCGTTGCTGAGGTCCAGCAGCGACGTGTCGAAGTGGAAGTTCCACCCCCCCTGGTTCGAGAGGTCTCGGCAGACCATCGCGCCGAAGATCTGCGCCTGCGCGTTCGAGGGCGACCCTTGACACGCCGCGCGCGGCGCTGCGATCGCTGCAGCGATCTCGAGGTGGTTGCCGAGGGTGATGCTCGAACCCGACGAGTAGATCTGCAAGGCGGACGCAGCCGGCGTGCTCGACGAGGTGCAGCTCGCGCAGTTGATCGCCACCCCGTTCGAGCTGTCGATGTCACCGGTGACGTAGATGATCACCGGAGTCGAAGCGCTGGCGCCCGAGAGCGTCACGTCGGTGTCGAAGTTCATCGAGTTGAAGCAGTAGATGTTGCCACCGGAGAGCGACGTTCCCGTCGAAGCGGTCCAGCCTGTGAAGGACGTGCCGCACTCGGCTGCGATCTCGTCCTCGATGTCCTGGGTGTAGGCATCGATGTCGAAGGGTGTGTCCTCGCCGACGACGCTCGTCCCGGAGTTGGTGCAGCCGGCCTTGAAGCACGCGGCGTCGCCGTACAGGTAGATCAGGTCAGCGAAGGCGCCGCCGACGATGTCGACGGTGCCGTTCGAGCCGATCGAGCCGTATCCGGTGTTGGTGAGGCCCGACGCCGCAGAGTAGGAGTCCGCGACGTTGCTGCCCCTCATGACGAAGGCGACATCCGCGAACGCCCCGATGAGGAACCGTGACGACTTGGTGATCTCGGACTCGATGAGGCGGGCTCGGGAACCGGTCCCCCCGTTCGACGTGACGTCCCAGCGATTGCCGACGCGGTCGGCTGTCCATGTGTAGTCGACTCCGCCGATGGTCCCCGAGCCGGAGAGCGTCGACTCGGTGGAACCGACCTCGAAGGAGATCTCGGCAAGTGCCTGCTGGACCCCAGCGTCCGCCGCCAGGATCGAGGTCTGGAACTCCCGATCCGACGCGGTCTGGCGGATCGAGGAGATGGTCGTTGAGTAGAGCACCATCACGAGGCCGGTCACCATCAGGACCGCGAGCATCGCGATCAGGATCGAGCCCTCGTCGTCGCGTCGTGTCTGCGTCATGACGAGTACCTCATGTTGCGGATGTTCACCGCGGTCTCGATGGTCAGCGGCGTGCTGCTGCCAACGATGTAGCGGGTGACGGACAGCCCGATCTGCGACGCGGTGACCAGGCGGGACGCACACTGCGTGGCGTCGGCCGAGACCGACAGATCGAGGTCGTCGCAGGTGATCTCGGCGCCGTAGTCGTCGAAGTAGCGGAAGACCGGGTTCAGCGTCCCGTTGTCGACGAGCAGGACGAGCTCGAAGTCACGCACGAAGGTCTCTGAACCGTCCGGGTTCAGCTGCACGACGCCCTCCCAGAGCTCGAAGTCCCCGTCACCGGAATCGTCGCGAACCTCGTAGTTGTGACGAAACGTGTTCCCGCCACGGCTGATGATCGCGCCGAGCTCCGTGTCGAAGTCGTTGGTCGACGACAGCACGATCGGGTCGGCAGCTCTGAGCTCGCGGGTCATCCGCTGGATCGCGGGGCGGATGTCCTCGAGCCCCTCTGCGCGAGCGGCTCCCGTCGTGGTCGCACGCGCTGCTGCGACGTAGGCGTTCACCATCATCGCGCTCACGACGCCCATCATCGTCATGACGATGAGGAGCTCGATCATGGTGAAGCCGTGCTCGGCTCGGTGCTCGCGCGTACGCACGCGCCTCGGCCTCAGCATGTCGAGATCGTCTGGCTGATGGTCGTGGTCGAGTCAGACGACCCGTCCTCGCGGGTCGCGACGATCGTGAAGTCGATGCTCTCCCCCGGGGCGAACTTGTGGGTACTACCCGACGACATGACCATCGACCACGTCGAGTTCGGGCTGCTCGCGGAGGTCTGGTTCCCGGAGACCGTGCCAACCTGGTCGGGCGCGCCGGGGTCGTTGTTCCTCTTCTGGGACCAATAGGGGTAGGACAGGTTCACGGTGCCGTTGCTGTCGTCCAGGTTGCTCACGCTCACCGTGACCGTGACGTCCGACGTGAGGCGCCACTGCGAGTTGGACACGCAGATCGAGGTGACCGACGGGGTTGTCGACAGCGAGACCGGACCTGCGTAGCCGCCGGGGTCGGGTGTCGGCTCGACGCCGTCGGTGTTGCCGTACTCGTCCCAAGGGCCACCTGCGGTCACGAACGACGTCGACCCGACGACGGGGTCCCCGACTCCGTCGGTCGCGGTGATCTCGAACTCGATGGTCCCGTTGATGAAGCGGTAGGTGTCTGCGGGCAGCACGACCGTGGCGCGCGTGTATCCGCCGCCGGTCGCTGGCGCCGACACCGTCATGTTGAGCGTGGTGTCGTCACCGAAGACGTGGAAGTGGTCCTGGTGCGCGTAGCTGTAGGCGATGTCCTCGAACTCGACCTTCGGCAGCGTGATGCCGGTGTTGAAGAGCACGGAGATCGTCACGTCCTCCGTGACGTAGCCGTCCTCGTCGAGGTACACGACCGCTGGCACGATGCTGGTCTGCAGGATGCGGCTTCCCGATCCCGTGGAGACGGCTTCGGACTGCGTCGGCGAGCGGTCCGAGACCGTCACGAGCTCGCGCGACCCGCCGAACCGGTTCGTCCAGGCAGCCACGGCGATGAAGCGCTTCGCGTCGGAAACCCCGTCACCGGAGAGGTCGACCCACACCGGGTAGACGTCGACGGTGAACTCGGCGCCCTGACGGGTCTCGGTGAACCATGGCTCCCGGACGAGCGGATCGCGATCCGCCGGCGTGGGTGGGTCGAGGATCGTGACGATGTCCATGCCGTCGTACTTCCCACTGCCGTCGAGGCGAGCCGCCCAGCGCGCAGGGTCCGTGCCGCCCGTACCGGTCTGGTCTGCTTCGTAGACCCCGGCCTCGTCCCACGACGTCGACTGACGCTGCTCGAGCAGCTGCATGACCGTCGCTGTCGCGACCGTCTCGCGCTCGGCGTTGCTGAGGCTGCGCAAGGAGCTCGTCAGTGACCCGGCCAGAGCGGTCATGGCGACCCCGATGATCAGCATCGCCACGAGCATCTCGGTCAGCGTCATCCCGTCGTCAGCGTGCACGCGACCAGACATGCCGCCGCCACGCCCCGCGAGGGGCGTGGTCGTTCGGACGTGGTCGTTGCGGTGCACGCTCGTGCCGATCCGTCAGCATGCGGTTGTGCAGGCCGCCGCGGTCTCGCGACGGCGCACCCTTTGGTTGTCGGCACCGACCGACGTGGGCTGTAGACCCACCCGCGGAGGGCGATTCAGTGTCCGAACGGCCATGGCCGTCAGGTCGTCGCGTCTGACAGGATCGTTGTTCCACGAGCGGAAGTCGCCCGAGTGTTCATCGCTGCCCACCTTTCTGCGTCCGCACGGCCTGCACGCGGGTTCCTCCTGCGACGCTTGGCCCTGTCGTCTGCGGTCGCTGCGCTGCTCGCGGCGCAGCCTGCCGTCGCCGCGCTCGGACCGGTCACGCGGGTGTCCCAGAACGCTGATCAGCACACGGTGCTTCCTGGCGAGACCCTCAGCCACATCGCGCTGCGCAACGACACGACCGTCAGCGCGCTCGTGAAGCTCAACGACCTCCGCAACGCGGACCACATCCGCATCGGCCAGGTCCTCCGCCTCAGCAAGGCGGAGGCCGTCACCGCTCCCCCGGCACCAACCATCGTGGCTGCGGGACAGACGCATACGGTGACCCGCGGACAGACGTTGTCCGGGATCGCCGCTCGCTACGACGTGACGCAGTCAAGCCTCCAGGGCGCCAACGGCATCACGAACGCCAACCTGATCCGGATCGGCGACCGCCTGACCATCCCGGGGGCGGACGCTCCTGTGCCGGCGGCTCCGGTGACGCCGGCCCCCGAGACCAACGTCGCGGGTGTCCACGTCGTCGAGCGCGGTGATGTCCTCGGAGTCATCGCGAGCAAGTACGGCGTGAGCGTCCGCGCGATCGTCAGCGAGAACGACCTGCGCAACGCCAACCACATCGTGGTCGGTCAGGCGCTGGTCATCCCGGGTCGTGCGCCGTCGCTCGACGGCACCTCATGCCCCGTCGACGGCGTCTCCTTCGTCAACGACTTCGGCTACGTGAAGCCCTCCGGCAGCGTCCACGCCGGCATCGATCTCTTCGCGACGCGCGGCGCAGCCTTCCGGGCCCCGACCGACGGCGTCGCCCACCAGGAGCAGGGACCGGTCGGCGGCTACCAGATCCGCTTCGAGGGCATCGACGGGGTCACCTGGTACGGCACGCACCTCGACGGATACAGCGACGTCCGCGGCGGGGTGCTCGCCGGCACCGTCCTGGGATACGTCGGAACAACCGGGAACGCCGCTGCGACATCACCGCACGTGCACTTCGAGATGATCGTCGACGGCGTCGCCGAGAACCCCTACCCGTGGCTTGTGCTCCGTTGCAGGTGATCGGGATACGGTGAGGCTTCCGCGACCTGCAAGGATCTCACCGTGACTGACGACGCTGTCGTCGCCGGCCCATGGACCGTTGTGACCTTGCGTCACAGCACCACGAACAAGCCGTTGCTGATCGAGGGGACCCTCGAGAAGATCACGACCACGCGCAAGGCGTTGATCGCGATCAAGAAGTTCCTCAAGTCGCGCGAGACGGATCGGCCCGTCGACACCGCGGATCCCTTCTTCACCGGCAACCTCGCGGCGATCCGATCCGCGCAGGAGCTCGGCTCGATCACGGTCGAGATCGTCCAGGGGTACTCGGAGGACGAAGCGCGCGAGGCCGTCACGAAGTCGGCGCGACGCGCCAAGTGCGTCGGTGTCTGGCACGGGACCCGACCGCCGGCGCCGAAGCGCCTCGTCAAGCCCAAGCCCAAGAAGCGCGCCGTCGCGAAGAAGACGCCGTCTCGCTCGGCTCGGGCCACGACCCCGAAGGCTCCGACCGCGCCGCCCGCCGAACCCTGCCCCTCCTGCTGGATGATGCCCAGCACCCGGGCGATCTCGAACGGCGAGTGCGACCAGTGCGGTGCCGAGCTGAGCTGACCCGCAGACGGCCCGCTCGACACATGCTCCCACTATCGTGGTCGCATCGAGATCTTCGTGAACCAGGGGCAACATGTCACGGGAACCGACCCCGGACTTCAGCTGGCGCGCAGAGCGTCTCCTCGTCTGGTTCCACATCATCGGCGGGGGGATCGGCTACCTCGTGACGTGGGATGACGCCGGCACCGCGCCCCACCTCAACCACACCCTCGACCAGGCGGTCAACCTCGGCATCGGGGCGATCGGCGTCGCGTCGTACTTCGTCTTCCGGCGCGTCCGGGCCGGCCGCAAGTTCATGATCGCCAGCGCGATCCTCCTCGCGCTGGACCTCGTCCTGCTCGGGGCGATCAAGCCCATCAACGCGCACTGGCTCGTCGTCACCCCACAGCCGGGGCTCCTGCTGCCGCTCATCGGCGCGATGCGCTTCGGGACGCGCGGTGCAGCGATCGGTTCAGTCGGCCTCGTGGTCTCCCAGACGCTCTTCGAAGTCTTCCGCAGCAACGTCTGGGGCCTGCCCGCCGACATCGACAACTCCATCATCCTCGTGATGGTGGCGGTCCTCGGCGGCTTCATGGTCGGTCGGGTCGTGGTCGACGCACGTCAGGTCGTGCAGGAGCAGAGCGATCGCGCTTCCGCCGAGGAAGACATGTCTGCCCGTCTCCAGGCGCTGGACCGACGCAAGAACGCGTTCGTCAACATCACCTCGCACGAGCTGCGGACCCCGGTCGCCATCTTGCTCTCCGGGGCGACGCTGCTGAAGGACAGCACCGACCTCGGACCAGAACGCGTCGGCGCCATGCTCGACTCCATGCAGCGCAGCGCAGAGCGCCTCGCAGAGCTCTCCGACGAGCTCACGCTGATCGCGTCCTTCGACGCGCAGACGATCGTGGCCAAGGACATCCTCGTGGATCTGGCTCCGATCCTGCTGGACCGCGCCGAGGACGACTGTGACTTCACGACCGTGCACGTTCCCGCACGGGTTCGTGGCGACCGCGACCTGATCATCAACATCATCGAGACGCTGCTCTCGAACGCGCGCGCCCACGGCGCCCCGCCGATTCAGATCTGGTGGGAGCAGGCAGGCGGCGACATCGTGCTCCACGTCCACGACAACGGCCCGGGGATCGACGAGGCCCATCGCGAGACGGTGTTCGATCGCTTCAACGTCGTCGACGACCTCGCGCACTACATCGGGAGCGGACTCGGGTTGGCGATCGCGCGTGGGCTCGCCGAGATCATGGAAGGACGGCTCGAGATGGCGCCTCCGGACCAGCCGGGTTACGGAGCTCGCGGAGCCCACTTCCTGCTGTGGCTCCCGGCGGTCGATGCGCTCCCTGACGAGGACGACCTGGCTTCCGACCCCGCCGCCGAGGCAGCCATCGGCTGACGCGGTCTGCTCCTCCCACGCGCAGATCCGGACGCTGACGCCGGTCCGCGACGTTGTGGTCGCAACTCACCCTCAGGCACCGTCGTGTTCCGTCGTCGTACCAGCCCTCCCCCAGACCTGACCCCTGCGGGGCTCAGCGAAGCGTCCTGGCACGTCGACCTGCTGACCAGCGACGAGCGTGACCTCCTGGAGCACATCTCGGCACGGTTCCACGCATCATGGGACTGGGAGGCGGCCGCCGGCTTCGCGCTGGACACCCGCATCACCACCACCATCGCCGTGAACGCCGCGCTGCTGGTCCTCGGGCTGGATGATCCGATCGATGCTCTCGGTGACGTCCGCGCGGTCGTGGTCCACCCCAGCACCGTGGTCCTGGGCGGGGAGCATGCAACGTCGGTGCCGGGCGTGATGACCCGGGCCCCGCGTCATCTCGCCGGCCAGGCGCAGCAGCACGGACCGGTGCTGATCGCATGGGACGCCGTCGAGCGCAGCCTCCGTCGTGCGAGGAACCCCGGTGACGCGCGGGCCGATCAGGTGGTGCTTCACGAGCTGGCGCACAAGCTCGACATGAGGGATGGCGTCGTGGACGGGACACCCCCGATCACCGATCGGGGCATCCACGACCGTTGGGTCGAGGTTGCCACCCGAGAGCTCGCAGCAGTCCGGCACGGCGCCAGCCTGCTGCGGCCGTACGCGGGCACCAACCCCGCCGAGTTCTTCGCGGTGGCCGTCGAGTCCTTCTTCGGTCAGCCGATCGAGCTGCACGATCGACACCCCGCCCTGTACGGACTGCTCGTGGAGATCCTCGGACAGAACCCGGCTGCCCGGCAGCTCCGGCGACTCGACGCGGCCGGGCTCCTCCCGGACGGTTGAGCCCGGACGTGTAACGTCGACCGTCGGCGAGCCTTCAGGCTCCACACGGACGAGGGGGCCAGCAGATGCCGGCGGTGATCATCTTGTCCGGCCTGCTGCCACCGGTCCTGTGGACGCTCTTCATCCGTAGTCGTGACCGCGACGATCGTGAGCCGTGGCGCGCCGTGATCGGCGCGTTCCTGCTGGGCGCCGTCCCGGTCGTCACCCTGACGCTGTTCGTCGGCGCTCGCCTCCTCGACGTCGGTGCGTTCCTCGGCGTGGTCGTCGAGGCGCCGTTGGTCGAGGAGTCGCTGAAGCTCCTCGCGCTGCTGGCGTTCGGGCTCGTCGTCCGCGCGTACGACGAACCGGTCGACGGGATGGTCTACGGAGCCGCGATCGGGTTCGGCTTCGCCGCCGTCGAGAACATCCTCTACTTCAACGTGCAGGCCGATCAAGCCCCGGAGACGCTCGCCACCCTGATCGTCCTCCGCTCGTTCGGCAGCGCGGTCATGCACGGCGTGGTCGCCGCATGGGTCGGCCACGCCCACGGCCTGGTCAGGCATGCGGGTGGGACCTGGGGTGCGGTGCTCGTCGCGCTCGGGCAGGCGATGGCCATCCACATGGTCTGGAACGCGATGTCGTTCCTGGGACTTGCCGGGCTGATCGTCAACGTCATCCTGCTCCCGATCTTCATCGTGCGCGGGTTCGTCCCCCGCTTCCGTCGCTCGCTCGCGGAGTCCCCCGGTCGACAAGGCGGGTCGCTGGGCGGCAGGGTCAACCGTCCAGCAAGCCCGTGACGAGGTCGTCGATTGCGGTCCTCGCCGAGAGCAGCCTCGGAACGGCCTCCGCCGGCCGCGTCTGGTCCACACGCTGCGTGGTCTCGGTCAGCGGGGCCAGGAAGCGTGACGGCTGGGCGTAGCTGTGCCGGTCGTGGTGCTTCGGCCCGTCATGATGGAACCGCAGCGGCACATGCACGGTGAGCTCGTCACGAGCACGGGTGAGGGCCACGTAGAACAGCCGCCGCTCCTCCTCGAGCTCGTCACGGTTGCGCAGCGCCATGTCCGACGGGATTGCCCCGTCCACGGCGTGCATGACGTGGACATGCTTCCATTCCCCGCCCTTGGCTGAGTGAATCGTGGACAGGACGAGGTGGTCGTCGTCGAGATGCGGAGGGCCTGCGAGGTCAGAGGTGCTCACGGGAGGGTCCAGCGTCAGAGCTCCGAGGAAGGCGCTCCGCGTGCCATGCCGACCCGCGAGGGTCGCCAGCTGATCGAGGTCCGACAGCCGCGCGGGAGCATCCTCATGGAGCGCGCTCCAGACACGGGCACAGAACGGCCGCAGGGCGTCGATCTGGACGCCGGGCTCTGGCGCACGCCCGTCATCGCCAGCGCTGAAGGCCCAGGCCGCGACGAGGAGACCCACCTCGACGTCTGTGGATGCCGGGAGGGAGACCCGACCGTCGAGGAACCGCCGCAGCGGATCATCGCCGCTCGGCCCGTCCTGCTGCGCGGGCCCCTCACCGCGGAGGGCCTCCATGGCCGCTCGGGCGCGACCTGGCCCGACGCCGGGGAGCAGCCGCAGGATCCGGTCCCACGCGAGCTCGTCCCCCGGGTTGTCGAGCACCCGGAGCACGGCACGGAGGTCCTTCACGTGGGCGCGGTCGAGGAACTTCAGCCCGCCGAACTTCACGAAGGGGATGTCCCGCAGCCCGAGCTCGACCTCGAGCAGATCCGCGTGGTGACCCGTCCGGAACAGGACCGCCTGCTCCTTCAGCGCGACCCCTCGCTCCCTCGCGTCGAGGACCGCGAGCGAGATGGCCTCGGCCTGGTCCCCCTCGTCGTCGCTGATGACGACCTGCGGGCTCGGCCCTGTTGGGCGCACGCTGGTGAGCTCCTTTTCGAACGCGTCGGGCATCGAGCGCAGGAGCGCGTTCGCCGAGGCCAGGATCTCCGGGGTGGACCGGTAGTTGCGGTGCAGCGTGATGACCTCGGTCTCCGGCAGCCGCGTCGGCAGCATGCGGATGTTCTCGACCGTCGCGCCGCGGAACCCGTAGATCGCCTGGGCGTCGTCACCGACGCAGGTGACCGACGCCCCGTGCCGGTGCAAGGCGGCGACGATGTCCGCCTGGACCGCGTTGGTGTCCTGGAACTCGTCGACGAGGACGTGATCGAAGGCCCCCGCCAGCGCCGGCCCTGCCTCCGCGTGCTGGAGCAGCGCCCGCCAGAGGAGCAAGAGGTCATCGAAGTCGACGACACCCATCGCCCGCTTGCGCTGGTGGAAGCCCTGCAGCACAGTGCGGACGCCGTCCACGTGTTCCCGGCACCATGGGAAGCGCTCGAGCACGACCTCGCTGAGCGGCTCCTGTGCAGCCGACACGCGGCCACCGATCTCGGCGATGGTGCGGGCACGGGGGAACCTGCTGCCACGCTCCCCCAGTCCCTCCTCGGTGCGCACGATGCTGATGAGATCGGTGACGTCGCCCGGATCCAGGACCGTGAAGCCCGGCGGAAGGCCAACCGCCCTTGCCTGCCGGCGCAGCGTCGCATGGGCCACTGCGTGGAAGGTGCCGCCGGTCACCCGCCGGGCATCGTCCAGACCGAGCGCGCGGACCCGACGGAGCATCTCGCTCGACGCCCGACGGGTGAAGGTGAGCAGGAGGATCCGCTCCGGGGGTGTCCCGTCGTCGAGCAGGCGGGCGACGCGCGAGACGAGGGTCCGCGTCTTCCCGCTCCCCGCACCTGCGACGACGAGAAGCGACCGGCCATCGTGCAGCGCCGCGCGCCGCTGCTCGGGGTTGAGGTCCTCGAGACCGATGCGGGATCGACCGGTGGTGACGGCCTGCTCGGCGCGTCGGGCAGGGGCGTCGGCGACGGCGAGCGCAACCTCTGCACGGTGGACGACGGCGGAAGAAGAGGGCACGACGGGCTCCACGGCAGTGCGATCCGGACAGGACCGACCCTACGAGGGGCCTGTGACACGTCGGCTCAGGCGTCCAGCGGGCAGACGTCGTAGCCGGTCGTGTCGGCGTGGAGTCCGCGGAGGACGTCGACGGCGCGCAGCGACAGCAGCGACGACGCATCACCGGCCGCATGGAGCGTGTGCGCTGCCTGGGCCGCGAGGCGGAGCACTGCGAGGCCAGCCGGCTCCGTCGCGTCGATCGCCGAGGCGATGGCGGCGAGGGTCGCGGTCACGCCGGTCACCGGCTGTGCGGTCAGGGCCCCGACCTCGTCGGGTGCCTTCATGCTGGTCAGTGTCTGTGCTGCGCCCATGGCGATCACTCTGTTCGTGGCGGCGGTCACCGTCATGGCGTCGCGTCGCTCCTCGGACCTGTCGGCCCGGCTGCTGTGCAGTCAAGCCGCTCCACGCGTCACGGCGGGGTCCTCCGCTGCCCGTTCGGGCAGCGGATCGCCATCACCACACCCGACCATGGTCCTTCGGACAGGGCCAGCGGCACGTGCTCAGTTCGTCGACGGATCCCGGGGATAGGTCGAGAGCAGCTGGGTTCGTCCGGTCTGGCGCCTCAGGACCGCATGCCACAATCGGTCCGGGTCCGAAGCGAAGGCATCCTCGGACCGTGCCTCGCAGATCAGCCAGTCCCCGCGCTCGATCTCGTGCTCCACCTGTCCGGGGCTCCACCCGGAGTAGCCGACCAGCATCCGGATGCCGTCGACCGCCGCCGCCACCCGTTCCGGGCCGAGCCTGAGGTCGATGACGCCGACCCGCCCCACGACGCGTTGCAGCGCGGCGCCCTCAGCGCCCATACGTGCGAGTCCGAGCGCGATGACGGCGTCGCCAGCGACCGGACCGCCCTCGAAGACGACGTCCGGCTGCGTCACGAGCGGGCTCCAGTCCGGGAGCGCCTCGAGGACCGTGCTCTGGGTCGCACGGTTCAACACCAGCCCGAGCGCCCCGTCGTCGTTGTGGTCGATCATCAGCACGACGGCGCGCGCGAAGTTGAGGTCCTCGAGCTGCGGCGCTGCGACCAGCAGCTTCCCGATGAGCGGTTCGTCCATGGGCTGCACCCTAGACCGCACGGAGCCCGTGCGGGTCGAGCTGACGCTGGGCCTCGTCGCGGATCTCCACGGTGTCGAACGTGGCGAAGAAGCCGAACGCCCGGTCCCCCGGGACCTCGGCTTCGAAGATGGCGCGGTGAAGGTGACCGTCCGCGACCTGGGCGCGACCATCGAGGGCACGTACGGCACCCCAGTCGGCACCGGGCTCGCGGCCGAAGACCGGTCCGTGCAGCTCCTCACCGTCGAACGCCGCCGCCACGTCGGGAAGCTGCTCCAGGGCGAAGGTGCGTGGCGCCCAACGGCCCTCGACGTCCACCCGGAGGCTCGCTGCCGTCCGCCCGACCGGGTGCAGCAGCACCTGGACGCGGGGGTCCGCCGGGTCCACGTCGCCGATCGGCGACGCGAGCTCGACCGTCACGGCGGCAACGCGGAACTTCGTGTCGAGCTCCACCCCGACGAGGCGCGATCCCTGCAGATGTCGGCCCACGGCTGCGACGACGTCTGAGGTCGAAGGAGGCGACGGAACCGCGTCCTCGGAGGGGAACATCGGGAAGTTCACGACAGGCCTCGCATGATCACTCGGCTCACGGTCTCGACGGCTCGCTCTCGGTCCCACGACGGGCTGGTCGCGTAGCTCAGGAAGATGCGTGCCGCCAGGTCGGCCGCGATCTCGAGGTCGATCGCGGCGTCGAGCCCCTCCGCGTGACTCCCGAGCAGCCGGAGCATCAGGGGGCGCGCGGCGCTGAGCACGGGCCCACGGCCCGTCGTGAGCAACGGCAGGAGCATCTCGGGCTCGGTGGCGAGGAGCCGCTGGAGGAGCGCGTGGCTGTCCACGAGCTCGAGCCCGACGCGGAACGCGGTGCGGATGGCGTCCTCGAGGTCATCGGTGGCGTTGGCCGCCGCCTCGATCGCGACGATGAAGGCCTCTTCCTCACGGACGATGGCAGCGTTCAGGAGGCCCTCACGGTTCCCGAAGTAGCGGTAGATCGTCTGACGCGACAGGTCGGCCTGGCGGGCGACGTCGTCGACCGCGAGTCGTTGGACGCCGTGTCGCTCGAGCACCAGCATCGTCGCGTCGAGGATGGTGCGTCGGGTGTCAGCGACGCTCATCGGTGCTGCTCGTCGTCGATCGCACACGAGGCGCAGCGCCCGTGGACGACGAGCTGCACGCTCGTCGCGTGGAACGCATGGTCCGCGTGCAGGTGCTCAGAGACGGTCCGCACGAGCTCGCCACGGTGGTGCTGCACGTCGCCGCAGCCGTCACAGACGAGATGGAACGCCTCGTCCGCGTGGTCGAGCTCCCATGTGGCCGGTCCCTCACCGAGGCGGCTCATCCTGGCCAGCCCGACGTCCTCGAGGACCGGGAGCGCTCGGTAGACCGACGCGAGCGACACGGGCTGGGCGTCGCTCGCGAGATGGTCGGCGATCTCCTCGGCGGTCAGGTGCGCGGCCTCGTCCCGGAGCACCTCGAAGACCTTGCGGCGCGGCGTCGTGAAGCGCACGCGAGCGGCACGGAAGGTTGCCCGGACGTCATGGTCGTCCGGAACCGCCGTCGGGACATCATCGAGCGGCGCGACGTCGTCATGCACGTGCGGGGTCTGGGCGGGGCTCGGGGTGGTCACGCCGACAGGCTACGTCGTCGCGAGCCGGCCACACGACGACGCGCCGCCCACGAGGTGTGGGCGGCGCGTTGTACGGATGCGGGGCTCAGGCTGTCGCCGTCGTGCCCTCGTCCGGCGTCGCCGTCGCGGCGGGGGCTGCGGTCGCGGCGCTGGGCTCCTGGAGGCCGAGCTTCGAGCGGAGCTCCGAGAGCCGCGTCTGCGCCTCGACGTTGCGCTGTGCCGACTCGATCTCGAGGACGCGGGACTCGACTCCGGTGGAGGAGAGCTCCGTGGCTCCCTGCGCCTTGGCGAGACGACGCTCGACCTTGTCGCGGACCTCGTCGAAGGTCGGGGCGTCGCGGCCGACGGTCTCGTTGAGCGAGGCCATGGCCTCGTTCATCTGCTCCGCCATCTTGGCCTGGTCGATCTGGCCGAGGAGCTTCTGCTTCTCGGCGAGCTTCTTCTGCAGCATCTGCGAGTTCTGGTCGACCGCCGTCTTCGCCTGCGCCGTCTGCTGCGCCGACTTCATCGACAGGTCCTTGAGGTCGTCGACCTCGGACTCGATGCTGATCAGCTTGGTCGCGATCGTCTCCGCGGCACGCTCGAACTCGGACGCCTTGGTCTCGTTGCCGGACTTGCGGGCGTCGTCGGCCATGAGCAGCGCCTGCTGCGCGTTGCCGCTCAGCTTGTCGAGCTCGTCGAGCTTGCGCTCGAGCTTCATCTCGGTCTGACGCTGGTTCGCGATCACGTTCGCCGCCTGCTCCTTGAGCCGACGATGCTGGTCCGACGCTTCGAGGATCGCCTGCTCCAGCTGGATCTTCGGATCGGCCATTTCGTTGAACTTGCCGGTGAGCGCCGCCTGCATGTACTTCCATGCGCGCACGAAGATGTTGCTCCGGTTGGCCATGATCCCTCCAGGACCGAGTGGTTTCGAGTGCGGAGCCTAGGGGCGCGGGGGTGCTTCGTGCACCTTGATCTCGCCCGGGACGTCATCTGCCGCTTCCACGTCCGCCTCGGGGCTGTCGTCGTCGCTCGAGTCGTCGACCTCCACCGGCACGTGCGGGGTCGCTTCGTCGTACTCCTCGCCGCCCTCGTCGAGCACGTCGATGCCGAGCAAGGTGACGAGCTCGTCGTCGGTGGGATTCTCGAGCGTCACCATCCGCGACGCCTGTCGCGCCATCGACGCCTCGAAGAGGTTTCGTGCTTCCCGGCCGTTCCCGAAGCCGTGGCCGCGGTCCAGCGTCAGGAACCAGTGGGTTGCTGCGTGCTTGGCTGCCTCGGAGAGCGCGTAGTGGTTCTTCTTCGTGATGATCTCGAAGATCGCCACCAGCTCGTCGACGTCGTAGTCCGGGAAGTGGATGGTCTTCGGGAAGCGCGAGTCGAGCCCGGGATTCGCCGCGATGAAGTCCGCCATCTCGGCGGGGTATCCGGCGACGATCACGACGAGCCGGTCGCGCTCGTCCTCGACGAACTTCACGAGCGTGTCGATGGCCTCCTTGCCGAAGTCGTTCGGCCCGCCTCGGGCGAGGGCGTACGCCTCGTCGATGAGCAGGACGCCGTCCATCGCGGACTCGCAGACCTCCTTGGTCTTGGCCGCTGTCTGCCCCACGAAGCCGGCGACCAGCGCAGAGCGGTCGGTCTCGACGAGGTGCCCACGACTGACGACCTCGAGCGAGGCGTAGATCTCGGCGAGGAGCCGCGCGACCGTGGTCTTGCCGGTCCCGGGGTTGCCGGTGAACACCAGGTGGCGCGAGGACTTCACGGTGGGCAGGCCGCGGGAGTCGCGGAGGCGCTGCACGGCCAGGAGGTCCGTCACGAGCTTGACCTCGGCCTTGACCGGCTCCAGCCCGATGAGCTTGTCGAGCTCGCCGAGCAGGACCTCGACCGGCCGCGGGGGCTTCACGGGAGGGAGCTCCGGAACCGCAGGGGCGCCCACCCCAGCCGTCGCGGTGGGAAGCGCCGAGCCCGGGACCGGCGGTGTCTCGACGTGCGTGCCGGGATCGATCGGGATCCGCCCCGGCGTCTCCGGCTCGCCGTGAGGTCCGGTGAAGAACTCCACCGGCGGACGGTGGATGCCGGCGGCCTCGATCCGACCGAGCAGCATGGACCGGAAGCGGGCGATGGCGTCGAGCTCACCGCGTGACGTGTGCACGTCGATCGCGGCGACGGCGTGCGCCAGCTCCAGGGCGTGGCGGTAGTAGATCCAGGCTCGGCGGCCGCCGTGCTGGCGGTCGGCGTCCACGAGCAGGGCGAACAGGGCGCTCGGGCGCTCGATCCAGGTGCGCTTGCCGGCCACGAGGCCGGTGCGGCGCAGCTCGCCGGGGGTCGCGAACTCGAGGCTGGTGGTCAGGTGTGGCCCGATCGCGCGGATCAGCCCCCACAGCTCGGCGTCGGTGTGCACCGCGTCCGAGTCGATCATCCCGGCGATGAGGTCGCTGACCTCGTTGACGACCGTGTCCTTCCACGACCGTCCGTTGCGGTCGTGGTCGCCCCCGGCCAGCCCGCGGACCAGCGGCGTGATGGACGAGATGAACTGGTTGGTCGGAGCGACCAGGTCGTCGTACGTGGCGATGGCAGACACCTCGGTGGCGGGTCGTCGTGGCGGGGACGGCAGCCGGGCTGCGCCCGGGATGGTAGTCGTCCGCCTGCGGGTGGCACGCGAGCAGCGAAGCCGTCTCAGTCGGTGGGGAGGAGCGCAACCAGGCGATCGACGTCACGGGGACGGGTGTGCGCCGACGTGCCGACGCGCAGGACCGGCCGTCCCAGCACCTGGTCGGCCCAGACCGCGACCTGCTCGTCCGCGCAGACCTTCCGGAGCTGCAAGGCGTCGGTGGCATCAGGCAGCCACCACGCCCGCATCCGCGGCGCGAGCGCGGCACCGCGGTTGATCTCGCGATCCTCGTCCCACAGCTCCCGGAGCCGCACGGCGAGCCCGTCGAGCAGATCCGCACCATGGGCCCACGCCCCCTCGGCGTCGAGCTCGTCCCACAGCTCCAGCCCCACGCGGGCCGTCAGCCAGGTCGACGGGTCGATCGTCCCCGGGATCGAGAATCGGGTCAGCAGGTCCGGGTCGTCCGAGAACCACGAGCGCACGACGGGCGCGACGTGGGCGAGCCGCTCCCCCACGTGCAGGACCGCGGCGGGCCGGCCGCTCAGCGCCCACTTGTGGAGGTTGCCGAGCCACGCGTCAGCACCGATCGCTGCGACGTCAACCGGCAGGTGCCCCGGCGCGTGGGCCCCGTCCACGACGCACAGCAATCCTTCGGAGCGGCACCACGCGGCGATCCCTGCGACCGGCAGGACGCTGGCGGTGCTCGACGTCAGCTGGCTGACCACCACGAGCCTGGTCCGGGGGCCCTTCGCGGCCGCGAGACGCTCGAGCAGCAGGTCCCCGTCGAGATCTCCGTCGTCGGCGACCTCGGTCCAGCGTGCCCCGGCGATCGTGCAGCGGCGGCGCCACAGGTCGGCGACCGAGCCGTACTCGACCGCCGTCGCCAGCACCTCGTCCCCGAGCCGCAACGGGATCGCTGCGGCGACGACGTTCATGGCCATGGTGGCGTTGCCCACGAACGCGGTCGAGCCAGCCGGCGCCCCGAGGAACCGCTGGACGGGCTCCATCGCTGCGGCCATCTCCGGTGCGTACCTCCGGACGTGGAAGTCAACAGGATCCGACTCGATGCGGTCCTGCAGGCGTCGGATCGCCGTGGTGACGCGACGCGGCACCGTGCCGAACCCTCCCGGGTTGAGCATGGCGACGCCATCAGCGAGGGCGAACTCGGCGCGCCACCGGGCGACGTCCGCCTGGACGGGTTCGTCGCTGCCGATCTGGAGCTGCTCCGTCACCCGCCGGCCTCACGCGTCGCGGTAGGCATCGAGCGGGGCGCAGTCGCAGACCAGGTTGCGGTCCCCGAACACCCCGTCGATCCGGCTCACCGGCGGCCAGTACTTGTCCTGGCGGAGCGCTGGGACCGGGAACGCGGCCTCCTCGCGGGTGTAGGCACGCTCCCATGTCGCTCCGAGCAGGTCCTCCGCGGTGTGAGGTGCGTGCACGAGCGGGTTGTCGTCGGCGGGCCAGCCGCCGTCGGCGACCTTCGCGATCTCGTGGCGGATCGCGATCATCGCGTCGCAGAAGCGGTCGATCTCCTCGAGGGACTCGGACTCCGTCGGCTCGATCATGAGCGTTCCGGCCACCGGGAAGCTCATCGTCGGCGCGTGGAACCCGTAGTCGATGAGCCGCTTGGCGACGTCCTCGTTGCTGATGCCGGCCTGCGTCTTGAGGTGACGGAGGTCGACGATGGCCTCGTGGGCGACCAGACCAGCCTCTCCGGCGTAGAGGACCGGGTAGTGCTCGTCGAGACGCTTCGCGATGTAGTTGGCGTTGAGGATCGCCGTGTGGGTGGCGTCGGTGAGCCCCTTCGGGCCCATGAGCGCGATGTACGCCCAGGAGATCTGGAGGATCCCGGCCGAGCCCCAGGGAGCAGCGCTGATCGGGCCCGGCCCCGTCTCAGGGCCGGCTTCGGGCACGAGCGGGTGGTTCGGCAGGTAGGGCGCGAGATGCGAGCGCACCCCGATCGGGCCGACGCCGGGACCACCACCGCCATGCGGGATGCAGAAGGTCTTGTGCAGGTTCAGGTGGCTCACGTCGGAGCCGAACTCGCCGGGCTCGGCGACGCCCACGAGCGCGTTGAGGTTGGCGCCGTCCAGGTAGACCTGTCCGCCGAACTCGTGGACGAGGTCGCAGATCTCCACGATCCGCGTCTCGAAGACCCCGTGGGTCGAGGGGTAGGTGACCATCAGCGCGGCGAGGGTGTCGGCGTGCTCGACCGCCTTGCGCTTGAGGTCGTCGACGTCGACGTTGCCCTGCTCGTCGCAGTCCACCACCACGACCTGCATGCCCGCCATCACGGCGGAGGCCGCGTTGGTGCCGTGCGCGGACTCGGGGATCAGGCACGCAGTGCGGTGCTGGTCGCCGTTGGCGTCATGGAACGACCGGATGGCGAGCAGCCCCGCGAACTCGCCCTGCGAGCCAGCGTTCGGCTGCAGCGACACGGCGTCATAGCCGGTGATCTCGGCGAGCATGTCCTCGAGCTCGCCGATCAGCTCGCGGGTGCCCGCAGCCTGCTCGACGGGCGCGAACGGGTGCAGCGACGCGAACTCCGGCCAGGTCACCGCGACCATCTCGGTGGTGGCGTTGAGCTTCATGGTGCAGGAGCCGAGCGGGATCATGGTGCGGTCGAGCGCGAGGTCGCGGTCCGACAGCCGTCGCAGCTCACGCAGCATCGCGGTCTCGGAGCGGAACGCGTGGAAGACCCGTGCGGTCATGAACTCGCTGGTGCGCCACAGACCGGCCGGGATGCCGTCGACCGGGGCGAGCTCACCGGCATCGGCGTCGACACCGCCGGACGGAGCGACGATGCAGGCGAGCACGTCGGCGACGTCCTCGGAGGTCGTCGTCTCATCGAACGAGACGCCCACACGGTCATCGTCCACCCGACGAAGGTTGATCCCGCGCGTCAGCGCCGCTGCGCAGACGGCGTCGGCGGCGCCCGGGACGATCGCCGTGACCGTGTCGAAGAAGGAATCGTGCGCGAGCTCGACCCCGGCGGCACGAAGACCCGCTGCGAGACGGCCGGCGTGCTCGTGGGTCCGGCGGGCGATCGCCGTCAGGCCCTCCGGGCCGTGGTAGGCCGCGTACATCGCCGCGATGACCGCCAGGAGCACCTGAGCGGTGCAGATGTTGGACGTGGCCTTCTCGCGACGGATGTGCTGCTCACGGGTCTGCAGCGCCAGACGCAGCGCGAGCCGTTCCTCGGTGTCGCGGCTGACCCCGACGATCCGGCCGGGCATGACGCGCTTCGCGTCCTCGCCGGCAGCGAGGAACGCCGCGTGCGGCCCGCCGTACATCATGGGGACACCGAAGCGCTGGGAGGTGCCGACGACGGCGTCCACCCCGGCCTCGCCCGGAGGGGTGAGCAGCGTCAGCGCGAGCAGATCCGCCGCGACGACGACCTTCGCGCCCATCGCCTGCACACGCTCGACCATCGGGGCGAGGTCGCGGACCTCGCCGGTGCTCCCGGGGTACTGGGCGAGGACCGCGAACGTCTCGGCCGGGAGCTCGTCGGTGAAGGGGTCGGCGACCACGATCTCGATCCCGAGCGGCTTCGCCCGCGTCGCGACCACGGCGAGCGTCTGCGGGTGGACGTCGGGAGCGACGACGAACACGTCCCCGTTGGCTCGACGCTGCATGCGCAGCGTCATCGTCATGGCCTCCGCGGCAGCCGTCCCCTCGTCGAGCAGGGACGAGTTCGCGATCTCCATGCCCGTGAGGTCGGTGACCATGGTCTGGAAGGCAAGCAGCGCCTCGAGACGGCCCTGCGAGATCTCGGGCTGGTACGGCGTGTAGGCCGTGTACCAGGAGGGATCCTCGAGGATGTTGCGCTGGATGACCCCCGGCGTGTGGGTCCCGTGGTAGCCGAGCCCGATGAAGGAACGCATGATCTGGTTGCGGCCGGCGAGCTCGCGGAGACGGTCGACGACGGCGGGCTCGCTCCGTGCGGCGGGAAGGTCGAGCGCCTCGGTGGCCCGGATCCCCTCCGGGACGGCCTTGGTGATGAGCTCGTCGACGCTGTCCACGCCGATGACGCTGAGCATGTGCGCCACGTCATCGGCGCGTGGGCCGATGTGACGCTGCGCGAAGGTCGAGGAGAGCAGGGCGTCGCGGGTCATGTCCCGGTCCGTTCGACGAGGGGACCCGCAACGTAGGAGGCGCGGCCACCGCCGTGCGAGCGCGCGCGCGGCCCGCGTTCCGACCCGCCAGCACCCCCACAGCGGAACATCACGCTCTGTGGTCAGCGGGACTGGCGGAGCGCTTCGGCGCTTCTCCGCCGGAACTTGAACATCCGTGCGATTTCGTGCGCACGGCCCGAGAGCCGTGCGATTCGTGCATCTCCGGGCTCAAGAGTGGCCGACCACGCTCCGTTGTTCAGGTCACAGCTTCCCCTCCACTTTCAGGCGACGAGATGTCTCACACGATGCGCGGTCCGGCCGTTGCCGCCGTGATGGCGTTCGTCCTCGCGCTGCTGCTGCCTTCTGGCCGCGCCTTCGCGGCGGCAACGACCGGACCGTTCGCATCGGACGAGATGATCCAGCTCCGCCTGATGAACGAGGAGCGCGCGGCCAACGGCCTCGACGCACTCGCCCTGCACCCCATGCTCACCGACCTGAGCCGCCAGCACAGCAAGGTCATGGCGTCGGACTCCTCCGCCGGCGGCTACTGCGGCGACAAGGCAGGGACGCTGCGCCACCGCAGCCCGCTGGACACCGGCGTCACCCAGAACTGGAAGACGCTGCGTGAGAACGTCGGCTGCGACGGGTACGGCGACGCCGCCGAGCACGTGCACGCCGCCTTCATGGACTCTCCCGGCCACCGCGCGAACATCCTCGCGGACAACGTCGAGTACGTCGGCGTCGGCGTCTACCGCGACACCGACAACGTGCTCTGGACGACCCAGATCTTCATGATGGGCGCCGACTGGGACTCGTCGCTGCCCCCGACGGTCCGCCCGCCGACCCAGGTGCTCGAGGAGGGCGTCTTCGCCTCCACGCAGTCCTTCACGGACGGCTCCGCTGACCACGTGCTCATCGGCCGCGCCGACAACTTCCCGGACTCCCTCGGTGGCGCCGCCCTCGCGGCCGGTCGCGGTCCGGTCCTCTTCACCGACGGCATCGCTTCAGGCCAGGACAACCCGGTCCTGAACCCGGCCACCCGGGAGGAGCTGGGTCGCGTCCTGCGCCCCGGCGGCACGGTCTACCTCCTCGGCGGCACCGCCGCGGTGTCCACGGCGACGGAGCAGGAGCTGCGCGACGCCGGGCTCACCGTCGAGCGCCTTGCCGGCGCCGAGCGCCGCGCGACCGCCCTCGTCATCGCCAACGCCGTCATCGAGATGCAGGGCGAGCCCGACGCCATCCTGATCGCCAACGGCTGGAACTGGCCCGACGCCATCACGGGCGGTGCAGCAGCTGCGAGCGCCGGCCTCCCCGTGGTCCTCATCAGCCACGACCGCGTCGACGACGCCACCGCCGCCTTCCTCGACGCTCACCCGACCGCGACCCGCTACGTCCTCGGTGGCGCTGCCGCCGTGTCCGACCGACTGGTCGCCCAGCTCGGAGCAACGCGCATCGCCGGTGCCAGCCGCGTCACGACCGCGCTGTCGATCGCGGAGACCCTCTTCGACAAGGTGACCGGTGAGATCGTGGTCGCTCGTGCCTTCGGCGACTCCGAGTGGGGCCTCGCCCTCTCCTGGGCCTCCTACGCCGCCAACAACAACAACCCGCAGTTCCTCGTCCGCAGCGGCATCGCCGACCGCGACCCGGAGCTCGCCGAGTTCTTCCGCGCCCACGCCGACGACATCACGAAGGTCCGCTACGGGTCCAGCGTCGACGACGCGCTCCGCGCGGAGGTCGCCGACCTGCTCTCGGGCAGCTGAAGCTCAGCTTCCCAGCGCGCGACGTACCTCCGGCGCCAGGTCCTCCCGGCGCAGCTCCAGAGGCTCCACGACCGGGTCGGCCGCTTCGGTCGAGAACGCGGTGACCTCGCCACGCAGCTCCTCGACGACCGGTCCGAGGGCGATGGCGAAGACGCCCTGGCCACGTGCCAGCAGGTCGATCACGCGACGGTCGTCATCCAGCAGATACACGCTCTGGGCGTCAGCGATCAGCGTGACCTCACCGAGGTTGCGCCCCTGAGCGATCAGCTCGTCGGTGGCGACGCGGACCTTCTTGAGGGCGACGCCGGCGTCGAGCAGCCGCTTGATGACACGGAGCTGGACGACGTCCTCGAACGAGTACAGCCGCTGGCTGCCCGATCCGTTCGCCTCCTGGACCGACGGCGTCACGAGCCCCGTGCGAGCCCAGTAGTCGAGCTGGCGGTAGGTGATGCCCACGATCTTGCAGACCGTGGGGCCGCGGTAGCCCTCCGCGGGTCCGCCGACGTCCAGCGACAGCTGCCTCGTGCTCATCATCACCCCTGGTCCGGTGGATCGGTGTCTCCGGTACCCGTCGGCGAGAACGACGGTGAGGAAACTCCATGGACGTGAGTATGCACGATCCCCGAGCACCGTCAACGCGTTGCGCGGTTCGAGTTCTGGAGGCGGCCCTGACCGCACGGCACGGTCGTGGCCCGGATCACTCCTGCAGGAAGTCCTCGGGCGTCACCGTGTCGAGGAAGTCGCGGAACTGCCGGACCTCCTCCTCGGGATCCACGTCGACCTCGTCCTCGTCCTCGTTGATCTGCAGGCCCGCCTCGTCGAGGACCTCCGGCGCGCACCGGACGGGGACGCCGTCGAGGCGGCTGAGCAGGGCGAGCGCATCCGACGGACGTGCCGAGATCTGGTAGCGGGTGCCGTTCTGCTCGAGGTGCAGCTCCGCGAAGAACGTGCCGTCCTGGAGCTCGGTGACATGGACGGCCTCGACCGTGACCTCGAGCGCCTCGAGCGCCGCAACGAACAGGTCGTGGGTCAGCGGACGCGGCGTCTCGACGCCCTGGAGCGCGAACGCGATGGCCGTGGCCTCGACCGCACCGATCCAGATGGGCAGGTACCGGGTGCCGTCCTTCTCACGCAGCAGCACGATCGGCTGGTTGCGCGGGAGCTCGACGCGTACGCCGACCAGCTCCATCTCGATCACGCTGTCTCCGAGGGTCCCAGTGTGCGGTTGCTGCCCTGCGAGGATGCTAGCGACTCGCCCTGCGTGCCGGCCGGGTCAGCGCTCCGGCGTGAAGGTTGCCTCGGCCAGACCGACCCGGATCGCTGACTGGACGCGACCTGCCAGCCACCTCCCCGCCGTCACCGGAGACGCGTCCGCGACCGAGGTCAGCTCGACGGCGGCAAGCTCCGCGACGCGGATGCCGTCCACCTCGACGATCGGGCGCAGCGTCGACGGGAGGTCGGCGACGAACCCCGCCCCGGATCGCACCACCGCAGTCGCGGAGGGCGGGAGCAGGATCGTCCCGCGGGCCCCGGCGGCGAACGGGTCGGGCATGAACAGCGTCGTGTCCGACGCGACGTCGATGGGATCGAACTGGTCGAAGCCGAGATCGAGGAGCGACGTGGCGTCGTCGAAGCGTGCCGTGATGTCGGTCGCGCCGAGGATGACGGCGATCAGGTGGACCCCGTCACGTTCTGCGGACGCGACCAGCGCGCCACCTGCAGCGCTGGTGAAGCCGGTCTTGATCCCCGTCACCCCGTCGTAGGCACCGATCAGGAGGTTGCGTGATGGCTCGACGACGCCATCCGGTCGCGCGACGGCGGGCGCGGCGGCCAGGGTGCGGAAGTCAGGGTCCGACATGGCAACCCGGCTGATGACCGCGAGGTCGCGCGCGGACATGCGGGTGAACTGGCTGAGGCCGGCCGGGTCGGCGACCCGGACATCGAGACCAAGATCGGCGGCGAGGCGCTCCATCATGCCGAGGAAGGTCGGCAGGTCGCCGCCCACGTGAATGCCGAGCGCGATCGCGGCGTCGTTGGCGGAGCGAGCCACCAACACCCCGAGCAGCTGCCCGACCGTGACCGTGCGCCCCGCGACGAGTCCTGCGCCAGCACCCTCGACACCGACCGACGCCGGGGTGATCAGCACCTCTTCGTCGACGTCGGCGTGACGGAGCACCGTCAGCGCGGTGAGGATCTTGACGGTCGAGGCGACCGGGCGCGGATCGTCGGCGTGCCGGGACGCGAGGGTCTGTCCGGTGTCGAGGTCGGCGAGGAGCCACGACTCGGCCGAGATCGCCGGCAACACCGGCCAGGAGTCCGGCAGCGCCTCGAGCGGGGGGAAGAGCGTGACGTCGAGCGGCGCCGCGGCGACGGCGGGACCCACGTCGAGCGTCGTCGCGGAGCTCGTGTCCGTCCGGATCGCGAACTCCCGAGGATCGACCTGCGCGTGTGCCCCCGGCACGACGGTCGCGGCGAGGGTCAGGAGCAGGGCGACGACGACTCCCGCGTGCGGGCGTCGTGGCCTCCCGGAGGAGTGAGGGGTCATTCGTCGAGCAACGCCCGCACCGAACGCACCAACAGCAGACGATGGAGCTCGCTCGCGGCGAGCACGACCCGCTCCATCTCCTCCTGAGCTTCGTCGAGGGCGTCCGGGCGCCGGGACCGGAGGCTTCCGCGCACGCGCTGTGCGTGCTGCGCGACCTCGTTGTCGGTGAAGCGGAGGTAGATCTTCAGGTGACGTGGCTCCAGGCCTGCGTCGACGAGCGCCTGTGCTGCATGAGCGATCGCGAGATCGTCGGCGTCGAAGACCGGGTCGCCGGACGACAGGATCCCGGCGTCACGGAGCTCATCGACGTCGTTGGGCATGAGGCCGGTGGCCATGGCGAGGTCGCCGGCGGTGAGCCGGGCCTCGAGCGGGCTGCGGTCGAGGACTCCCCTCGTCTGCTCGGGGCTGGGGACGAGCCGGAGGGCACCGGGTGGCTTGTGTCCGACTGGTCCCCCGGGGGACGGCGGGGAGCCGGCGCTCACGCTGCCGGAGCCGACCACGGCCTGCCCCTGGGAGAGCTGGCCCGTGTCCATCCGGTCGAGCTCATCCTTGATGACGTCCAGCGGCAGGTACCGGTCCCGCTGGGCGCGGAGGATGTAGCGGAGGCGCTCGACGTCTTCGGGCGTGAACTTCCGGTAGCCGCCCTCCGTCCGGTCCGGCTGGATCAGGCCCTTCGTCTCGAGGAACCGGATCTTGCTCATGGTGATGTCCTCGAACTCCGGCTTGAGCCGGTTGAGGACCTCTCCGATGTTGACCGCCTTCGTCACGACGCAACCCCACGCTCGTCCGGGTCAGCGACCGGGTCCCCCGTGAGCAGCAACAGCTTGAAGCGCCCGACCTGCAGCTCGTCGGAGGCCAGCAGCGGACCGTCGTCGAGCCGGGCCCCGTTGACGTACGTGCCGTTGAGCGAGCCCATGTCACGCACGGAGAACTGCCCGTCCTGGCGGGTGACCTCGCAGTGGTGTCGGGAGACGGTGACGTCGTCGAGAAAGATGTCGGCTTCCGGGTGCCGTCCGATGCCGGTGACCTCACGGTCGAGCAGGAACCGCGATCCCGCGTTCGGGCCGCGGACGACCAGCAGGACACCCAGTCCCGAGCTCGGGCGCGAACGGCCGTCGTCGGCCGCTTCCGGGTCCAGGGCGCCGACGTCGAAGGCCGCCGTCGTCGTGGCGTCGGACGGGGCCGGGGCCGCCGACCGTGCCGCGTCGGTGACCTGCGCGCCACACGCGAAGCAGAACCGTGCGTCGTCGGGAAGCGACTGTCCACAGCGGGTGCAGAAGATGGCGGCCATCAGGTCGTTCCTCTGTGTTGGTCGCGGGCCTGCGGGTGGTGGTGTTGGTGGTGCCGGGTCAGCTGATGAGGGCGCGGTAGGCCGCAGCGTCCATCAGGTCCTCCGGCAGGTTCTCGATCTGGATCGTGACCAGCCAGCCTTCGGCGTAGGGAGCTTCGTTGACGAGCTCCGGGCGGTCCTCGAGGTCGTCGTTGCGCTCGCCGATCGAGCCGGACAGCGGGGCGTAGAGGTCGGAGACGGACTTCGTCGACTCCACCTCACCGAAGGCCTGGCCGGCCTCGACCTGCGTGCCCGGCGGCGGGAGGTCGACGTAGACGACGTCACCGAGCTGGTCCTGGGCGAAGTGGGTGATGCCGACGCGGACATGGCCGTCTTCGACACGCACCCATTCGTGGTCCTTCGTGTAGCTCAGGTCCTCGGGGATCAGGCTGTCAGTCACGCGCGTGCACTCCTGGATCGACAGCAGCAGCCCTGCGAACGGGTGCGGCACGTCACCGTCGGCACGAGGTCTCCCGTGCCGTGTCATCGAACCCTACCGCTGTCCGTCGGAACGGGCGAGGGTCGTTGACGGCGTTGGGTGATCGTCGCGTCCCGGACCGAGGACCGTCCACGCGTACTGGCCGGCCGCGACGTAGTAGAGGAAGGTCGCGGAGCCGTACATCGCCCACGCGATCATGCGCGTCAGCTCGTGGGGAGCGGTCGCTCCCGCCCCCAGCACGGAGGCCAGGATGAAGGTCGGCAGGGCGAACATGAGGCCGAACGTGGAGGCCTTCCCGATCTTCGTCGTGGCCGGGGGTCGCTGGCCACGAGCGACGAGGAAGCCTGCGCCCACGAGCACCGCGACGTCACGCACGAGCAGCACGAGCAGGGCCCACAACGGCAGCAGGTCCGACTGGACCATGCCGATGCCGACCACGATCACGAGGATCCGGTCGGAAAGCGGATCGAACACCTGGCCGAGCTTGGTGACCTGGTTGAACCGACGCGCGACGTAGCCGTCGAGCCAGTCTGTCGCCGAGAAGATCCCGAGCAGCCACAGCGCCCGGAAGTGCCGTCCGCTGGTGAGGTCCAGGTAGACGATCGGCAGCGCGAGCAGCCGAATGAACGAGAGCGCGTTGGGGACCGTGACGATCCGGTCCGAGACCTCTTCGACCCCATCGGGGCGGGCACCGACGTCGAAGACACGCACCGTGTGGGCTCCTGATCGATCTTGCAACCAACCTGGCCTTGATCCAAACCTGTCGGGCTGGCCGGATTTGAACCGGCGACCCCTCGACCCCCAGTCGAGTGCGCTGCCTAACTGCGCCACAGCCCGTGGTAGCTCCCGGCCGCGAGGCCGGTCGGAACCGAAAACGGCGCCGCGGCTGCAAGCAACCCCGGCGACTGCGGTGACCATACCCGAGGGTGGGCCCCGCAGGAAACGCTCAGTCGCTGTCGTCGTCGCGGCCGTCATCGTCCTTGCTCTTCGCATCCTCGAGCGGCAGGGGCACACCGGGGAAGCCGTAGCGCTCACGGAGCCGCCGGGTGAGGAACCGCTTGTAGGACTCGGGGACGTCGGTGTTGGCGAAGACGACGAACCGCGGAGGCATCGTGCCGGCCTGGGTCAGGTAGCGGATCTTGACCGTCCGGTTCGCCTTGCCCGGGGGCGGTGGGACGGTGGTGATCTCCTCACGGAGGAACCTGTTCAGCTCACCGGTGGGCACCCGTGTCCGGTACGAGTCCCACACGACCTTCAGCTGGGGAACGATGCGACGGAGGCCACGCCCCGTGAGCGCCGAGACGTTGACGCGCGGCGCCCAGGCGGCGAAGAAGAGGAGCCGGTCGAGCTCCTTCTCCAGATCGACGCGGCGTTCCGTGTCGACCTCGTCCCACTTGTTGCAGACGAGGATGACGCCGCGGCCGGCGTCTCGGACGAGCGCAGCGAGGCGCTGGTCCTGCTCGCCGATCGGCTCAGACGCGTCGACGACGAACAGCACGAGGTCCGCGAGCTCGATGGCCCGGCGGGTGCGGTCGACGGAGTAGAGCTCGGTGTCCTCGCCGGTGCGGTAGCGACGTCGCATCCCGGCCGTGTCGACGAAGACCCACGGCTCGCCGTCGATCTCGATGCGGGTGTCGACGGAGTCCCGCGTGGTGTGCGGGACGCTGTCGACGATCGAGCGCTCCTCCCCCACGAGCTGGTTGAACAGCGAGGACTTGCCGACGTTCGGGCGGCCGACGAGCGCGACGTGCGGGACGGCGGCGAGGTCGGCTTCGCGCGTGGTCGGCACGTTGCGCGGCAGGGACTTCAGGACCTTGTCGAGCATGACCCGGACGCCGTCACCGTGCTTCGCCGAGATCGGGAGCGGTTCGCCCAGGCCCAGCGGGTAGAGGTCGTGCATGAGCCGGGCGGTGCTGACACCGTCGGCCTTGTTGGCGAGCAGGAACACCGGGACGTTGGCTCGCCGCAAGGTCTTGGCGTAGCGAACGTCGTCTTCGAGCGCACCGACGTGGACGTCGACGACGAAGAGCACGACGTCGGCCAGCGCGATCGCGGCCTCGGCCTGCTGCACGATCATCTTCGCCATGCCCTCGGCCTGGTGTTCCCAGCCGCCGGTGTCGACGATGACGAAGCTGCGGTCGTTGTGGTTCGCCTGGTGCTCGGTCCGGTCACGGGTGACGCCCGGCTTCTCCTCGACGATCGTGACCCGCTCACCGACGATGCGGTTGACCAGCGTGGACTTGCCGACGTTCGGGCGCCCGACGACCACGATCTTCGGCAGCGTCGTGCGACGAGGGCTGGCGAAGTCCTCGGCCGCCTGAGCAAGCGACGGAACCCGCGCGACCACGAACGCGACGACCGCGCCGACGACGTCATCGAGGGTGACCCCGGTCGTGTCGAACTCCCATGCGTCCGCGGCGGCGGTCATCGGCGCGATCTCGCGGCTGGCGTCCTGCTCGTCTCGCGCACGGAGATCCGCCTCGACGTCCTCGACCTCGCCGCCGGTCTGCGCAGCACGGCGCTCGGCGCGCTCCGCGACGTCGGCGGTCAGGAAGATCTTGGCCTCGGCGTCCGGGAAGACGACCGTGCCGATGTCGCGCCCCTCGAGGACACCGCCCCGCTCAGCGACCGAACGCTGCTGGAGCGGGTGCATCGCGTCGCGGACCCCGGCGTGCGCGCTGACAGCGCTGACGGCGCGGGTGACGTCCTCGTCGCGGATCTCGTCCTCGACGTCGTCGCCGTCAAGGTGGGTGCGCCCGTTCACCCAGGTCACGTTGATGCGCTCGGCTACGGCGGTCGCGGCGGCGGCGTCGTCCGGGGAGCCCCCGTCACGCAGCAGCGCGAGGGTGACCGAGCGGTAGATCGCCCCGGTGTCGACGTGCGGGAGACCGAGCGCGTCCGCGACGCGCTGCGCCACCGTGGACTTGCCGGACCCGGCGGGGCCGTCGATGGCCACGACGGGACCACCGCGTGACGTCGGCGTCTGGGAGTTCATCAGTACAGGCCTTGCGTGACAGGTGACGCCGGAGAGGCGGCTCGGCACAGGGTGCCCCACCGGCCGGACCATCGGAGCCATCGACCCCGTCCGGCAGCGGTGTCAGCGCTCGTCGGCGAGGCGGCGCACCACCTCGACGGTGCCGCCGAGGCGCACCAGGTCGTCGAAGAAGCCGGGATAGGACGTCGCGACCGAGGCACATCCGTGGATCTCGACGACGCCGGAGCCGAGCGTGGCGGCGATCGCGGCGGTCATGGCGATGCGGTGATCGCCACCGGCGTCGACGGTCCCGGGGCCCGGGGTCTGTCCACCGGGCACGTCGAACCCGTCCGGGTGCTCGACGAGATCGAGCCCGACGGCAGCACAGAGACGCGCCATCGCGGAGATGCGGTCGGACTCCTTGACCCGCAGCTCGGCCGCGTCGCGGACCTCGAGGCCGCCACCGACCGCGCCGACGATCGCCAGGACGGGGAGCTCGTCGATGGCGTCGACGACCGCCCGCCCGTCGAGCCGCACGCCCTGGAGCTCGGACGCGAAGACGGTGACGCTGGCCACCGCGTCACCGGTGACCTCGCGCTGATCCGCGAAGACGACGTCCGCGCCCATCCTGCGCAGCGCCTCGATCGCGCCGGTGCGGGTGGGGTTCACGCAGAGGTCGGTGATGGTGATGGCCTGGCCACCGGCCGGTCCCGCGGCGGCGAACCAGAAGGCGGCGCTCGACGGATCGCCGGAGACCGCGATCGGCGCGGCCGTCACCGGACCGGGAACGATGCGGACGTGCTCGGTGCCGTCCTCGCGGACCTCAGTCGTGACGTCGACGCCGAGATGGCGCAGCATCCGCTCGGTGTGGTCACGCGAGACCAGCGGCGAGGTGATCGTGGACGGGCCGTCCGCCGAGAGCCCGGCGAGCATGATGCAGGACTTCACCTGACCGCTCGCGACCGAGGAGACCCAGTCCACGGCGCGGACCGCGCCACCGCGGATCACGATCGGGGGGCGCCGACCTCCGTCGCGTCCGTCCACCGACACCCCCATCGCGCGCAGCGGCAGGGCCACCCGGTCCATGGGGCGGGAGCGCAGCGAGCCGTCGCCGGTGAGCACGCTGACCCCGTCGATGCCGGCGACCGCGCCTGCGAGCAGCCGCATGCCGGTGCCGGAGTTCCCGCAGTCGATGACGTCGTCGGCCTCGCCGAGCGTGCCGGACACCGTGCCGCCCATGTTGCCGTCGCCCTCGTCGTGCAGCTGCACGTCGACGCCGAGCGATCGCAGCGCCTGCGCGGTGGCGAGGACGTCGCCGGAGGCCTGGACCCCCGTGACGTCGACGTTGCCCTCGGCCAGCGCCCCGAAGATGAGCGAGCGGTGCGACTGCGACTTGTCTCCTGGCACGCGCAGCCGTCCCGCCAGCCGTCCCGGATGCACGCGCACGACCGACGGGAAGTCGGACGGGGTGCCGTCGGGGGTGCCGACCATGAGATGCTCCAGGGTGGATGTGCTCAGCGGACTTCACGGTGGCCGTGGTAGCCGAGGTCGGCGAGCAGCACGATCGCGCGATCCGCGGCGTCGACTCCGTCGACCGCGATCACCATCGCACCGCGACGGCCCTCGGTCGCGTGCCGCAGCGACAGATCCTCGATGTTGATCCCGGCCGTGCCGAGCGCGGTCGTGACCTCGGCCAGCGCGCCGGGGTGGTCCGGGATCGGGACGATGAGGTCGACGAGGAGCCCGGGGACCTCCTTGCGTGGCAGCGACCGTCGCGCGGCTCGTGCGGTGGTCAGGCGGGCATGCACGCCGTCCCAGTCCTCGGTCTCGATCTCCGAGCGCAACGCCGCCAGGCCGTCCGTGAAGTGATCGAGGGCCCGGAGGAACGCGCGACGGTTCTCGCGCAGGATCCCGACCCAGAGATCAGGGTCGGACGCAGCGACGCGGGTCACGTCACGGAACCCACCGGCCGCGACGGCCATCAGGCCCTGCCCGGTTCGTTCCGCGGCGTCCGCTGCGGTGTGCATGAGCACGCTCGCGAGCGCCTGCGGGAGGTGGCTCGCCAGCGCGACAAGCTCGTCGTGCAGCTCCGGTGGGACGGCGAGAACCCGCGCGCCGATGTGGCGCAGGTGGGCGGCGAGCCGGTCGAACCCGGCGTCGTGCGAGGCGGTGATCGGTGTCAGCAACCAGGTCGCGCCCTGGAACAGCTGGCCCTGCGCCGCGGTGACGCCCGAGCGCTCCGAGCCCGCCATCGGGTGACCGCCGATGTAGCGGCCGTCGAGGCCTGCCACGTCGTGGACCTCCTCGACGAGCCGTCCCTTGACGCTGCCGACGTCGGTCACGACGGTCGCCGCTCCGAGGTGCGGACGGATGGCGGCCGCCGTCAGGACCAGCGCCGTCACCGGGACCGCGAGCAGGACCAGGTCCGCGCCGACGAGGGCAGAGGGCAGATCGTCGGTCTGCTGCGTTCCGACCCGCAGCTCAGCTGCGAGCCTCAGGGCCTCGGGGTCGGTGTCCACGACGATGACGTCGTCGACCCCCGCGACCTCCATCGACGCGAGCGCGAACGATCCGCCGATCAGCCCACAGCCGACGACCACGATCCGGCGGAACGGTCGTGGCGATGGGCTCGCGTCGGAGGATGCCTCGAGGTCGGACATGGAGATCAGCGCTGCTGCCCGCGACGACGACGTTCGTCGGTCGACGTCGCCTTTCGGCTCGCGCGGCGCTTGTTCTTCGCATCCCGCTCGACGGGGCCGGAACCGACCGCCTCGAACAGCAGCCCGACCTCACGCTGGGTCAGGAAGCGCCACTTGCCCTGACGGAGCTCGCCCATCTCGACGCCGCCGTAGTTGATCCGCGCGAGCCGCTCACAGTTGAGCCCGACAGCGTCGAGCATCCGACGGACCTCACGCTTGCGCCCTTCGGTCATGATCAGCTCGAGCAGGACCTTGCCGTGCTGCTCCTCGACCACGCGGACGGACCTCGCCCGTGCGTGCCCGTCGTCGAGCTCCACGCCGTCGCGCAGCTCCTGCTGCAGGCCCCGGCGAACCGGACCGGGCACGAGGGCGACGTAGGTGCGCGGCACCTCGAAGGACGGGTGCAGGAGCTGGTGGGTCAGCTCGCCGTCGTTGGTGAGCAGCAGCAGACCTTCGGTGTCCATGTCGAGCCGGCCGACCGGGTACAGCCGCATCGGCAGGTTGATCAGGTCCATCACCGTGGGGCGGCCCTCAGGGTCATCGGCCGTGGTCACGACGCCCTGGGGCTTGTTGAGGATGATGTAGACCTTGTCGGGGTCGGCGTTGATCCGTTCCCCGTCCACGCGGATGTCGACGGAGCCGGCATCGACCTTCATGCCGATGTGGGCCACCTCACCGTCGACGGTGACGCGGCCCTCGTTGATGAGGTTCTCGCTGGCGCGGCGCGAGGCGACTCCTGCGGCTGCCATCACCTTCTGGAGGCGCTGGAGCTCGGGCTGATCAGACATCTTCGTGGCCTTGGTCGCCGGAATCCGCCGGCGCATCGTCGTCCATGTCGTCCGAGGGCGGGGCGACGGCGGCCATGGCGGCCTCCAGCTGCTCCATCGCCGCTCGGGTGACGCGGTCGAGATCGTGGGTGAGCTGCGACATCTCGTCGGTGTGGGAGTTGTCGCGGACACCGGACGGCTGCTCGAGATCGTCGCTGTCGTCGTCGGCGTCGATCAGGATGGTGCCCGGCTCGTCGTCGTCCTCCGCATCGGGGTCCCAGCGGGACCCGCCCGTGGCAGGCAGCACACCGCCCTCGGCGATCCGACGCCGGGCACGCGCGAGGTCACCGAGCGCCGGCTCGTCGGGCGCCTCGTCGGGCAGGAAGTCGACCAGGTCCGGGAGCGACTCGAGGTCGTCGAGCCCGAGCTGCTCGAGGAGCCGGGGGGTCGTGCCGAACAGGACGGCCTGGCCGGGCCCGTCATCGCGACCGACCTCGACGACGTAGCCGCGCTGGACGAGCGAGCGGATCGCGCCGTCGGCGGAGACCCCGCGGATGTCGGAAACGCCCTGGCGCGAGATCGGCTGCTTGTAGGCGACCACGGCGAGCGTCTCGAGCGCAGCCTGCGTGAGCCGGCCGGTTCTGCCCTCGAGCACGAAGCTCTCCAGGTACGGCGCCGCGTCGGGGTGCGAGTAGTAGCGCCAGCCGCCGGCGACGTTGCGCAAGACGAAGCCGCGAGGGTGCTCGACGAGGTCGGCTGCCAGCCCGATCAGCGCGGTCTCGACCTGTGCGGTCTCGAGCTCGAGCGCGCGAGAGAGATCCTCGACCGCCACGGGCTCGGCGGCGACGAACAGAATCGCCTCGAGTCCTTGGCGGACGGCGGGGTCGAGTGGCGTGGTCACGGTGTCTCCGGCTCTGCGTCGCCGCGGATGGTGCGCATGGTGTCGAGCAGACGCCGAGCGTCGTCCTCGCCGACCTCGACCGAAGCCGGATCGGGGACGTCCTCGACGTCAGGCAGGCCCGTGGCGAGCCGGTCGAGGAGCGCGTTCGCGGCGCGGAGCTGTCCGTGGACCGCCGATGGACGGTCGTCGTCGACCTCGACGTCGAGCGCGGCGACGGCGTCGGCGATCGCGCGGGCTCCGCCGGGAGCCTCGTCGGGCATCGGGACAGGTGACGCCGGGGAGGGGACCTGCTCCGCGACCGGGTCGGGCAGCGCGGGGACCTCGGTCACGACCGTCTCGGCGACGTCGCCGAACCGGTCGTCGGCCTGATCGGCGGTGAACCCGCCGTCGAGGTCGAACTCGGTCACCGACCCGAGGTCACGGCCCTCGGCGCTGCGCTCGAGCATGAGGTCGTCGTCGTAGGTCGGCTGGTCGACGTCGACGTGGCCGAGCTTGCAGAGCTCCAGGACCGCGAGGAAGAAGACGATGCGGTCACCGCGGGTGCGCCCCTCGACGATCGCCCGGTACGAGCGGGCCTCGCCGAGGTGCGGGAGCGCGTCGAGCAGCAGGACCGCCGCGTCACGGATCGAGATGAAGCTGCGGCGGATGTGGTCGAGCCGGACCTTCGGCTCGGGACGCGGCGCGGTGGCCAACGCCGCGAAGCGGGCCAGGTCCTCGGCCGAGGCGGTGAGCGGGGTGTCCGGCATGAGGCGCGCGTAGGCCGGCTCCATCACGGCTGCCCGCGGGAACGCACCGGCCTCGGCGGCGGCACGCTCACGGATCCACTCGGCGACCTCACGGAACGCGCGGTACTCGAGCAGGCGCGCGTAGAGCATGTCGCGCGCCTCGCTGAGCGCGTCGTCGAGCTCCGAGCGCTCCGACGTCGGGAGCAGCCGGGCAGCCTTGATCTCGATGAGCGTCGCCGCGACGACCAGGAAGTGCGTGGCCGTCTCGAGGTCGATCTCGTCGAGCCCTGCGAGGTGCTCGAGGAAGTCGGTCGTGATGTCGGCCAGATCGACCTCGGTGATGTCGAGCTGGCGCTTCGCGATCAGGTGCAGCAACAGGTCGAACGGCCCGGCGAACACAGCGATGTCGACGTGGTGACCGCCGTGGATCTCGTCCTTCGTGGGCACGCGTTGCGTGACCGCCGGGGTCTCCTCGAGCACGACGACGTCCTCCGGCGTGGCGGAGGTGGACTCGGATGTCGGTGCTGCGATCAGCGGCATGGGCTCGTCAGAGGCGGCGATGTGTACATCCTCGCACTTCGATCACGCGGGCGGCCGGAGGCCCGGCAGGTCGGCGTCGTCGCGGCGTTCGGGAGACGGCGCCGTGGCCGAGAGCCTGACGCCCGGTCGGACGTCGGCAGCGAGTGTGCCCGCACGTTGCGCTGCATCCCGGAACGACGCCGCTGAGCCGGACGCCCCGCCGGCCGCGGCCGCGGCCCGTGCCGTGCGTCGCTGGACC
>CBDTYW010000002.1:0-40869 GCA_965364735.1 uncultured Nitriliruptoria bacterium | reverse complement strand
GGGCGACGGAACCGCAAGCCGGACAGACAGGCGAGCACGCCCCCTTCTTGGGGCGCTCGTCGTGACCACACCACACACGATCAGGAGACACCCGTGCAGCGCAACAAGCTCACGCGCATGTTCGCAGCCACCGCAGCCATCGCGGTTCTCGCAGCGGCTTGCGGCGACACCACCGACCCCGGCACCGAGGGCAGCGAGACGCCCGTCGAGAACGCTGCTCCGCTGAGCACCTACGTCACGGAGCCGGAGCACCTCGTCCCGCAGAACTCCAACGAGTCCGAGGGCAGCGCGGTTCTGAGCGCGCTCTTCAAGGGCCTTGTCGACTACGACGCCGAGACCACCGAGGCCTTCAACCAGGTCGCCGAGGACATCTCGACCGACGACAACCAGACCTACACGGTCAAGGTTGCTGACGGCTGGACCTTCCACAACGGCGAGAAGGTCACCGCTGCCTCGTTCGTCGACGCGTGGAACTTCGCCGCCGACTCCGACAACGCGATGCAGACCCGCTCCTTCTTCGCGCCGATCATGGGCTTCGTCGCTGACGGCGAGGGCGACACCGCGCACGACACGCTCGAGGGTCTGAAGATCGTCGACGAGATGACCTTCACGATCGAGCTCAAGGCCGCGGACCCGTCCTTCCCGATCCAGCTCGGCTACACCTCCTTCTACCCGCTCCCGTCGGTCGCGTTTGACGACGTCGCGGCGTTCGAAGAGGCCCCGATCGGCAACGGTCCGTTCATGATGGACGGCTCGTGGCAGCACGACGTCGAGATCAAGACGGTCAAGTTCGACGGATACGGCGGCTCCGAGGCGGCGCAGATCTCCGGCCTCACCTTCAAGATCTACGCCGACCAGCAGACCGCGTACAACGACCTGCTCGCTGGCAACCTCGACATCATGGACTCGCTGCCCAGCGAGAGCATCGACGAGGCACGTGAGCGCTTCGGAGACAAGTTCGGCGAGTCCCCGTCCTCCTCGATCAACTACCTGGGTCTCCCGGTGTACGTCGAGTGGCTCGCAGGAGACGAGAACAAGGACCTCCGTCGCGCGCTGTCGATGGCGATCGACCAGGAGACCCTCGTCTCCGGCCCGATCTTCAACGGCAACCGCAAGGCCGCCTTCTCGATGATCAACCCCGTCATCCCGGGCTACCGCGCTTCGGTGTGTGACAACTGGTCGTACAACCCCACGGAGGCCAAGGCCCTCTGGGACGCCGCTGGCGGGTACGACGGCAAGATCGAGATGTGGTTCAACTCCGGCGCCGGTCACGACGACTGGGTGTCCTTCGTCCAGAACCAGTGGGTCGAGAACCTCGGTGTCTCCGCCGACCAGTTCGAGTTCCAGACGCTGCAGTTCGCGGACTACCTGCCCGTGATCGACTCGGGCAGCCTGACCGGGCCGTTCCGTCTCGGCTGGGGCATGGACTACCCGCACCCGCAGAACTACACCGAGCCCATGTTCGCGTCCTACAACAAGGCGCCGAACGGCTCGAACGCGTCGTTCTTCGACAACGCGGACTTCGACGCCAAGGTGGCTGAGGGCAACAACGCCACCTCGCTGGAGACGGCCATCCCGTTCTTCCAGCAGGCTGAGGACATCCTCTGCGAGGAGCTGCCGGTCATCCCGATGTTCTTCGGGCTGAACCAGTACGCCTCCAGCGACAACGTTGACGGTCTCTACGTCACCGCGTTCTCGCAGATCAACTACACCGGTATCAGCCGCACCAGCTGATTCCATCTCCACGCTTCGGGGCGGCCCGACGCGTGTCCCTGAGAAGTTGTCCGGAAACGGTTGTTCTGCCGTGTGTCAGGACGTCTCGCCACGTAGGCTGCCGCGGGAATGTGAGCGGTCCACGGGGTCGCGGCGACAAGCAATGAGGAGGTCGGCGTATGGGCCGGTACATCGTCAGACGACTCTTGATCTTCGTGCCGGTGTTCTTCATCGCCACCTTCGTCATCTACGCCCTGGTGTTCGCGCTCTCGGGCGACCCGATCCGGGCGCTCTGTGGCGAGCGAGCCTGTGACGCGGCGCTCCAGGCCCAGCTCCGCGCAGACTTCAACCTCGACGACCCGCTCGTCATCCAGTACGCCAAGTACATGGGCAACCTGATCGTCAACCAGGATCTCGGGACCAACTTCAACGGCCGTGGCGTCTCCGACATCATCGGTCAGCGGCTCCCGATCACGGCTCGTCTGGCAGCGCTCGCGTTCGTCTTCGAGGTCGTCTTCGGCATCACCGCCGGGGTGCTCGCCGGCATCAAGCGCCAGTCCTTCGTCGACGCGCTCGTCAGCATCTCGACCGTCGCGATCATCTCGATCCCGATCTTCGTCTTCGGGCTGATGAACCAGATCGTCGTCGGCGTCAACCTCGATCTCCTGCCGCTGTCCTACAGCCCCAACCAGCCGATGCTGTCGTTGATCATGCCGGCGTATGTGCTCGCGGCCACCTCGCTGGCCTACATCGCTCGGCTCACCCGGACCTCGCTCGCGGAGAACCTCCGGGCGGACTACGTCCGCACCGCGAAGGCGAAGGGCCTCAAGAAGTCGCGGATCATCGGCGTGCACACGCTGCGCAACTCGATGATCCCCGTGGTGACCTACCTCGCGATCGACATCGGCTCGCTGATGGGCGGCGCGATCGTGACGGAGGGCATCTTCAACGTCCCCGGCATCGGCCGAGCCGTCTTCGACGCCATCGGCGGGCAGGAGGGCGCGGTTGTCGTCGGCATCGTCACCTTCCTCGTCGTCGTCTACATGGTGGCCAGCCTGGTCGTCGACGTCCTCTACGCCGTGCTCGACCCGAGGATCCGCTATGAGTGACCTGCAGCAGACGGAGCGCCACGACCCGGAGCTGCCGGGAGGTCCGCCCCCGACGAACACCGGCGTCGCTCCTCCCAAGGACCGCGAAGCGGGTCTGTGGGCTGACGCGTGGCGTGAGCTCAAGGGTCGGCCGACGTTCATGGTCCCGTTGGCGATCATCGCGCTGCTCAGCGTGGTGGCGGCCTTCCCGGGGCTCTTCACGGACGTCGACCCGAACCAGTGCCTCGCGCAGCGTGCGCTGGTCCGGCCGTCGTTCATCGCCACCACCCCGGACGGCATTGACCCGGCGATCTTCGGCTACGACCTCCAGGGCTGCGACTACTACGCGCGGATGATCTACGGAGCACGCGTGTCGATGGTGATCGGCCTCGCGGTCACTGGCTTCGCCTTCCTCATCTCGCTGTTCCTCGGTTCCCTCGCCGGCTATTACGGAGGCTGGGTCGACAGCCTGATCTCACGCGTCACCGACGTGGTGCTCGGCATCCCGCTCCTGCTCTTCGCGCTGGTGATGCTCACCGCGTACACGACACGGTTCGGGGGTCGCCCGCTGATCGCCGTCGTCTCCGTGCTGGTCCTCCTCGGATGGACCACCATGACCAGATTGGTCCGGTCCCAGGTCATCTCCCTGCGCGAGGCCGACTTCGTGGATGCGGCTCGCACCCTCGGAGCGAGCGACGGCAGGATCATCCTGAAGCACATCTTGCCGAACGCCATCGCTCCGGTCATCGTCGTCGCCACGATCAACATCGGTGTCGTCATCGCTGCCGAGGCAACGTTGACGTTCCTGAACATCGGGCTCCAGGCACCGTCGATCTCGTGGGGCATCGCCATCACGACCGCACAGCGCAGGATCGGCCAGGCACCCCACCTGCTGTTCTTCCCCGGCCTGTTCCTGTCGATGACCGTGCTGAGCTTCATCCTGATGGGTGATGCGCTGCGCGATGCCCTTGACCCGAAGCTTCGCTGATCGTCTCGCTGGAGTGCCCATGTCGCAGACCACCGCTTCACCCATGCTCGGCAACACGCCGTTGGACCCGAACGCCCCGCTGCTCGCGGTTGACAACCTCAACGTCGAGTTCCGCACCACGGACGGCATCGTCCGAGCCGTGAACGGCCTCAGCTACTCGCTGGACGCGGGGGAGACCGTCGCGATCCTCGGCGAGTCGGGCTCCGGCAAGTCGGTGTCCGCCCAGGCGGTCATGGGCATCATCGACACCCCGCCGGGGTTCATCACCGCAGGCACGGTGAAGTTCCGCGGCGTGGACCTGCTCAAGCAGTCCGAGGAGGTCCGTCGCGTGATGCGCGGCCCCCGGATCGCGATGATCTTCCAGGACGCGCTGACCGCCCTGAATCCCGTGTTCACCGTGGGCTGGCAGATCGGCGAGCTGTTTCGCCAGCACAACGGGACCAGCAAGACCCAGGCTCGGGCGGCGGCGATCGAGCTGCTCGACCGCGTCAAGATCCCGGAGGCGCGAACGCGCGTCGATCAGTACCCGCACGAGTTCTCGGGCGGGATGCGCCAGCGGGCGATGATCGCGATGGCGATGGCGCTGGACCCGGAGATCATCATCGCCGACGAGCCGACGACCGCGCTCGACGTGACGGTCCAGGCACAGATCATGGATCTGCTCAAGGAGCTCCAGGAGGACACGGGCATGGGGATGGTCCTCATCACCCACGACCTGGCCGTCGTCGCCGAGGTCGCCGACCGGGTGGTCGTGATGTACGCGGGTCGTGAGGTCGAGACCTCCGAGATTGACACGATCTACCACCAGCCGAAGCACCCCTACACCGAGGGCTTGCTGCGCTCGATCCCGCGGGTCGACATCCGACAGGGCGTGCTCAACCCGATCCAGGGCTCACCGCCGGACCTGCTGAACCTCCCGTCAGGATGCGCCTTCAACCCGCGGTGCAACTACGTCCGAGACCGCTGCCACACGGAGGTCCCGCCGCTGATCGACGTGGGTCCCGGGCACAAGTCTGCCTGCTTCTACACCGAGGAGGTCGGATCGTGACCGAGCCCATTCTGCGCGTCAAGAACCTCGTCAAGCACTTCCCGATCACGCAGGGAATCGTCCTGCAGAAGACCGTCGGGCAGGTCCGGGCCGTGGACGGCGTGTCCTTCGACCTCTACGAAGGCGAGACCCTCGGCCTGGTCGGCGAGTCCGGCTGCGGCAAGTCCACCGTTGCCCGGACGCTCCTGCGGCTCCACGCCGCCACGGCGGGCGAGGCCTGGTACGAGGGCCGCGACATCTTCGCGCTCGACAAGTCCGAGCTGCGCAAGCTCCGCCGCGACATCCAGATCGTCTACCAGGACCCGTACGTCTCCTTGAACCCCCGCATGACCGTTGGTGACATCATCACCGAGGCCTGGGCCATCCACAAGGACGTCGTCCCGAAGGCCAAGTGGCGCGACGAGGCTCGCGACCTGCTCGCCAGGGTCGGCCTGAACCCTGACCACCTCAACCGCTACCCGCACCAGTTCTCGGGCGGGCAGCGCCAACGCATCGGGATCGCTCGGGCGCTCGCGCTCAAGCCGCGGATCATCATCTGCGACGAGCCCGTCTCCGCGCTCGACGTGTCGGTCCAGGCCCAGGTCGTGAACCTGCTGCTCGAGATCCAGCAGGAGTTCGGCCTGTCGTACGTGTTCATCGCGCACGACCTGTCCGTCGTCCGGCACATCTCGGACCGCGTCGCCGTCATGTACCTCGGCCGCATCGTGGAGATCGGCAACGAGGACGACATCTACGAGAACCCGCTGCACCCCTACACGCAGGCACTTCTCAGCGCGGCCCCGATCCCGGACCCGAGCGTGCGCGAGCAGGCCCGGAGCCACCGGATCCTCCTCGAAGGGGATCTCCCAAGCCCCGCGAACCCGCCGATCGGCTGCAACTTCAACACGCGCTGCTTCAAGACGCGTGAGGACTGCTTCACCGTCGACCCGGACCTCGAGGTCCGCTTCGGACAGGATCACCCCACCGCATGTCTACACGCTGACCTACTCAAGCCCACCGCCTGACGGCGCTCACTCCCGGAGCCACCCATGTCTGACCGCGAACCGATCATCGCCGGCAACTGGAAGATGTTCAAGGACCACCTGGAGGGCATCCAGCTGGTGCAGAAGCTGTCCTACCACCTGACTCCGGACGACCACGAGGGACAGGACGTCGTCGTCTGCCCGTCGCCGGTCAGCCTGCGCTCGATCCAGACCCTGATCGACTCCGATCGCCTCGCGATCAAGCTCGGTGCCCAGAACTGTCACTGGGAGGAGAGCGGCGCGTTCACCGGCGAGGTGTCGCCGACCATGCTGAAGCGCCTCAACGTCTCGTACGTGATCTGTGGCCACTCGGAGCGGCGCGCGATGTTCGGTGAGACCGACGAGGTCGTCAACCGCAAGGTCAAGGCCGTCATCAAGCACGAGATGGCTCCGATCCTGTGCGTGGGGGAGACGCTCGAGCAGCGCGAGGCCGGTGACGCCGAGCAGGTTGTCGTCGGACAGCTCCGCGGATCGCTCGCGGGCCTCACGGCGGCCGACGTCGACAACCTGGTCCTCGCCTACGAGCCGGTCTGGGCGATCGGAACCGGCAAGACCGCGACCCCGGAAGACGCGCAGTCGATGTGCGCGACCGTCCGTACAGCGTTGGCCGACCTGCTCGGCGCCGAGGTGGCCGCGGCCACCCGCGTGCAGTACGGCGGCAGCGTCAAGCCCGGCAACATCCGTGACCTGATGGCGCAGCCGGACATCGACGGCGCGCTCGTCGGGGGAGCAAGCCTCAACGCCGACGACTTCGCCCTGATCGTCGGGCACCGTCGCTGACGGAGTCCCGCGGAGCGTGCGCCTGACGTTCCGCCTGACGCGCTGAGGGCACGGACGAACGTAGGCTGACCCGAGCGGGTCAGCGGCGATACGATCCGTTCCGGTCGAGGGATGCCTCCCTCGGCGAGCGCACCAGGAAGAGGACGCGCCATGAGCCGTCGCAGCGAACCCCTCGACAGCATGCTCGGTCCGCTCGAGCAGGAGGTCATGGACGTGGTCTGGTCGCTCGGCGACACGACCGTCCGTGATGTCCACGGCGAGCTGGCCTCCCGCCGGCAGATCGCCTACACGACCGTCATGACGACGATGACCCGCCTGGCAGCCAAGGGCCTGCTCAGCCGGGACACCGACGGTCTGGCGCACCGCTATCAGCCGGCCATCGCCCGAGAGACCTACGCCCGATCGACGGTCGGCAACGTCCTGAGCTGGCTGCTCGAGCGTTACCCCGAGCCGGCGGCCTCCTACCTCGCCGAGGTGGTCGAGGACGTGGACACGATGACGCTCGACACCTTGCGCTCCGCCGTTGAGCGGGCGCGCGAGCAGGAGGGCTGACGAACGAGTGCTCGACGGAGGCCTGCAGTTCACGCTGTTGACCGACTCGATCGTCCTGCGGGCGATCCTCGCGTCGGTCGTTGCCGTCGTGCTCGCACGAAGCCTGCTTCGCACGGGCCTGCAGTCCGCAGGGGTTCGAGCCGCTGCGGCCGTCGTCCCGTCGCTCGCGCTGGTGATGGCGGTCCTGGTCGCCGGACGTGCTTCATCGGTGCCCAGCTTCCTGAGCGAAGCCGGCAGCGCCGAGGGCGTGATCTTCTCCGACATCTCCATGTCGTGGTTCCGCCCCGTGGCCGTCGGTGCCCTGCTGTCCGCCTGGTTCGTGGTGTCCGTCACCCGGATCGGGCTGCGCCTCTGGCGCGTCCACCGCCACTCGGCTTCGGTCCTGGCCGACGCTGTCGGCGCCCCCAGCAGGCTCCGACAGGAGATCGCCGACCTCGCCGTGGCCTCCCGCGTCCCGGCCCCACGATCATGGATCTCGCCTGCGTGCAGCGGCGGCGCCGCCGTCATCGGCGTTCGCAGCCCGCAGCTCGTCATCGACGCGCAGCTGCTCGAGTCGCTCGACATCGACGAGCTCCGGGGCGTCCTCGCGCACGAGCTCGCCCACGTACGTCGTCGCGACAACCTTGTCGCGTTGGCGTTGGGGATCGTGCGCGACATCATGTTCTTCGTACCGCTCGGCGGTCGGTGGGCCTTGCGCCAGCTCCACTCGGAGCGCGAGCTCGCTGCCGACGAAGCGGCGGTCGCGTTGACGAACCGACCTGCAGCCCTGGCCTCGGGCCTGATGAAGGTCATCGACCAGGCGTCGGCGTCATGCCCAGCGGCAGCGTTCGTCGCGGAGGGCACCCTCGTCCGTCGCGTCGAGGCCTTGGTGGACAACGCCTCGAGGCCGTCCCGGCTCCGGGTCGCATCGGAGACCGGCGCGTTGCTGACCGCCGTCATCGGAGCCGTCACCATCGCAGCGGTCCTGCCACCGGCGATGTCCGACATCGGTCCCAAGGGCGTGATGTTCCAGTACCTGGGCAGCGCAGATGCCCAGATCGAGCGCCCTGTCTTCCGGGAGCCCGTTGCCTTCGACGTCTACCGCAGCACCTCGTTGGGCCCCTTGGCGGCCGAGACCCCTGTGCGCGCCGACGGACTCGACGACCTCGCCACCGAGGCCGCGTGTTTCCGTGTCGACGTGGTCTGCGCGCCCGTGGCGCCGTCGTCATCGCTGCGCTGGCAGCCGACTCCGTCCGTCGTCGTCGCCCCGCTCGACCTGATCAACGAGCCACGGTTCCGAGCCCGAGCGCTCGTCGGTGACGGGAACCGTGGCTTCTCCGTCTACGTTCTGACCAACCTGGGTGACCGCATCCGCTGAGCGCGGCACGCCCACGTCCCACTTCCCCTGATTCGAGTACCTCGTGGTTGCCTTCGTCCTCGTCATGCACGTGATCTTCGCAGGCGTGATGATCCTCTTCATCCTCCTGCACCGCGGCACCGGCGGCGGGATGTCTGACATGTTCGGTGGTGGTGGCGGCAACCTGGGCGGCTCGGCGGTCGTGGAGAAGAACCTCGACCGGCTCACCGTCTTCTCTGCCGTCGCCTTCCTCATCACCGATGGCGTCCTCGTCAAGATCCTGCCCTGACCAAGCGCCCTCGGGCCCTCGCGGTCGTCCTGGCTGCACTGGTTGTGGCCTGCACCGGAGATCCGGTGCAGGTCGGCGGGTCGGACGACACCGCGCGCCCGGATCCGCTGGCCTCCTCCCGATCGGCCAGCGAGTCCGTTGACGAGCGGCGCGGCGGCACATTGCGCGTCGGGCTCGGCGGCGACCCGGGGTCGATCGACCCGAGGTTCGCGGTCGGGGAGACCGACCTCACGGTCGTCGACGCGCTGTTCGACGGGCTGGTCACCATCGGTCCGTCCGGCAGCGTCCTTCCCGAGGTCGCGGTGTCGTGGTCGTGGGGGCCGCTCGACGAGGCTGGGTCTCCCGCGCCGACAAGCACGCCGGAACAGGTCGCCAGCCGGCTGACCCTTCGTCTCGGCGATGATGCGTTCCACGACGGGGCCCCCGTGGTCGCCGCCGACTTCGTCCGCACGTTCCAGACCATCGCTGATCCGGCCGTTTCCTCGCCCTGGGCACGGCTGCTCGAGCCGATCGTCGGGTGGGATGTCGCGCAGGCCGGCGGCGCGGCGCTCTCGGGCGTCCGCGCCATCGACGACGAGACGTTGGAGCTCCGCTTCTTCCGGCCCTCCGCTGACTTCCTCACCGTGCTCTCACACCCGGCGCTCGCCCCCGTGCCGGCCAGCTTCGGTGGCGAGGACGTCGGCGCCTCACCCGTCGGCAACGGTCGGTTCCGGATGGCCGAGCCGTGGGTGCACAACGAGTTCATCCGGGCTCGGCGCGTCGCCGGCCACGCTCGCGGCCCCGCCGAGGACGGGGGCCCCTGGCTCGACGAGGTCATCTTCCGGATCTACTCCAACGACACCGGGAGCCGGGCGGAGTACGCCGACTTCCTTGCGGGCAACGTCGATGTCGCGACGGTCCCGTCCGCGTCCCTGATCGACGCGGTGGGCCGGTTCGGCTCATCCGAGCGATCCGGGCGGGGCGTCATGCGCGGCGCAACCGGCGTGACCTACCTCGTGGGCTTCAACACCTCGATCCCGCCGTTCGACGAGGACGAGGTCCGACGCGCAGTGTCGCAGCTGATCGACCGTGAACGGATCGTGGGCGATCTCCTGCGCGACGCCCGGGTCGCGTTGCGGGCCTACGTCCCCGACGGGATCACCGGGGGAGATCCGGGCGGGTGCGCGGCCTCGTGCGTCCATGATCCCGCTGCGGTCCGCGACCGGGTTGCCGAGCTGCTGCTCCCCGCGCAGCTCACCTTCGTCCACAACACCGGCCAGGTCCATGGGAGCGTCGCTGAGGCGATCCGTGGCTCGTTGGAGGCCAACCTCGGTGTCACCGTCGACGTGCAGGCGCTCCCGCTCCAGGACTACGCCGCAGCGCTTCGGGCGCCGAGCGGGCTTCAGATGTTCCGCTTCGGCTGGTCTGCGGACGTTGCGAGCGCAGGTGCGGTGCTGCCGGCGCTCTTCTCCGCGGCCGAGCTCGGCCGGACGAACGTGAGCCGCTGGGTCGACGATGAGGTCGAGGCCCTGTTCGCAGCTGCTGCCGTGGAGATCGAGGGAGCCGCACGGCGAAGGATCTACGGCGAGATCGAGCACCGGGTGCTCGACGCGCTCCCCATGACCCCGGTCTTCGCCTACCGGATCAACCGCGTCGTCGATGGTGATGTCGGCGGTCTTCGCTTCGACGGCATCGGTCGGATGGTGCTCGACGATGCGTTCGTCACGGGTCCTCGATGATCCGGCGGCGACGACTGGCTGCGTTCCTGGCCTGCTTCGCGGTGATGCTGGCCGCCTGCTCGAGCCCGGAGCTCGAGCAGGCTGCGGCGCCGGTCTTCGGTCCGGTCGTGCTGGACGCAGCGCCTGTGACGTCGCGAACCCCGAGGGGCATGGCCCGGGTCGGCTATCCGGGAGAGCCTGCGGCGTGGGGACCGTGGCTCCCCGGCGACGTCGCCGCGACGGACCTCGCCGCCCTGTGGGGGTTGCCGCTGCTGCGCCTTGACGCCGTCGGGCAGCTCGTTCCTGCGCTCGCGGGGAAGGTGCGGGTCGTGAGCGTCGCCGACGAGCCGACGCTCGTGGAGCTCTCGCTGCGGCCCGGCAGCTGGTCGGACGGCACGCCCGTGTCCGCCAAGGACGTGGTGGCGACCATCGATGCGCTGCGCGTCCTGCCCAGCCAGGCGGCGCGATGGGCCGGCGTCGTCGAGGTGACCGCGATCGACCCTGCGACGGTGCGGGTGCGGTTCGACGACGTCGAGCCGAGATGGGCGTGGCTGCTCGCGGAGCTGCAGACGGTCATGCCCGCCGAGGTGGCGCGCGCGGGGCTCGAGCTCGTCGTTGGTCCCCCTACGATCACGGGAGGAGCCTTCACGATCGGCGAGCTGACGCCGGGGCTGACCGTCAGGTTTGATGCCCACCTCGACGGTCCGTTGGGTCCGCCTGGTCTCGAAGCCATCGAGCTCGTGGTGGTTCCGACCTACGAGACCGCGCTGGGGCTCCTCGACCGCGATGACCTTGACGTCGTGACCGGACATCTGGCTCTGAACCCCGTGGACCGGGCCGAGGACCTCGACGGGGTCGCGGCTGGTGCGCCCGTCGGGGGGACCCGCTTCACGCTGGCGTGGCGGCCGGACGGCAGGTTGGGAGCGGACGCAGCGACCCGGGTCCGGATCGGCGACGTCGTCGCGCTCGATGAGTTCGTCGACGGACTCCTTCGAGTGCAGGGCCGCGTCGCGTCCAGCCTCGTGCCCGGCGGCGTGGGACCGTGGGTGCCCTCGGGCATCTCGGCGAATGCCCTCCGTGGCGTGGGCGAGTTCACGCTCGCCGTCCCGCGCGGTCAGGAGGCGCCCGGGTTCGCAGCACGCACCCTCCAGCGAGCGATCGATGGGTCTGGTGGCTCGGTGCAGCTCGTCTTCCTCGATCCTGAGCTCGTCGTACGTGACACCCAGCGTGACGCCGCGCTCCGGGTGGAGCGGCTCACCCCGTGGCCGAGCGCCCGGGCCATCGCGGGCGCGAGGCCCGAGGCGGTGGACGCAGCCGTCATGCACGAACGGTCCGGTGGCCCGGGGTCGACCGATCTGCTGGATGCGGAAGCATCCCTCCGCGACCTCGGGGTTGACCTCCCGCTCTTCGAGATCGGGGCTGTGACGGCGTGGTCGGAGCAGCGCATCGGCGGCGTCGATCCCAGCGGATGGCTGGGCGGAAGCCTCGCGGACGCGGCAACGTGGGAGATGGTGGCCGGCGGGGGCACGTCGACATGAAACCTTCGCGGCCGATGGGCTACGATTTCTCGCGTCGCACCTGCGTTTGCGATGGTCACGCGGAAGTGGCGGAATTGGCAGACGCGCACGGTTGAGGGCCGTGTGCCTTAACAGGCGTGGGGGTTCAAGTCCCCCCTTCCGCACCACAGAACGGCCGCCCCGAAGGGCGGCCGTTCGTCGTGTACGCGAGCGTCCACGTCCGGGCGGGGCCGCGGACGCTGGCGTTCACGCGGCGTGGAGATGCTCCAGCGCCGTGGGCTTGTCGGCTCCTTCTGTGCGGGCTCGCGGCAGGTAGACGTGGAAGCAGGCACCGGGGGTGCCGTCCTCCCGATCGGTGACCCAGGCACGTCCGCCGTTCAGCTCGGCGAGGCGACGAACGAGCGTGAGCCCGATCCCGACGCCCGGGGAGTGTTCGACGATGGAGTCGCCGCGGGTGAAGGGCTCGAAGATCCGTTCGCGGAGATCGGGGCGGACCCCTTCGCCGTGGTCGCTGACGCGGATCTGAGCGCCCCCGGGAACGGTCCGGATGTCGATCTCGATCGACGTTCCGGCGGGCGAGTACCGGTCAGCGTTGACGATGAGGTTGTCGAGGATCCGCTCGACGTGTCCGGCTTCGGCGTGCACGCGGACGGCGTTGAGGTCCAGCGCCACGTCGCGACGGTTGATCACGTCGGTGGTCTCGACCAGCCCGAACACGACGGCGCGCAGATCGATGTCCCGGGCGTAGACGGCGGCGGTGCCGCGACGCAGTCGGTCGAGGTCCAGGAGGTCGCGCAGCAGGGCGTCGAGCCGCTCCGCGTTCACCATCAGCCTCGTCAGCAGGTGTTCGCGTGTCTCGTCATCGATGCGGCCGCCGCCGGAGACGAGCGTCTGCGCGATCCCTCGTACGTTCGTCAGCGGCGTCCGGAGCTCGTGCGACACCGCGGTCAGGAACACGTTCTGGACGTCGCTCCGCTCCGTCATCTCCCGGACGTGCTCGGCTTCGCGTTCCAGCGCCGCCGCCATCTCGAGGCTCCCGCGGGCGACCATGCAGCAGTCCGCGAGGAGCTGTCGATCCTCTTCGGTGAACACGACGTCAGCGGGGCGCAGGACGACCATGAGGGCTTCGATCTCGTGGCCGTCGATCGGCTCCACGAGCGCGTTGTGTCGCACACCTCCCAGGGTGACGACGAACTCCACGCTCCGTGGCTGAGACGGCAGCCGCATCTGCGTCAGCTCACGCAGGAGGGCAGCGCCCTCGAGCATCTCGAGGCCGTGGACGGCCGTGATCTCCATGGACCGCTCGCGGATCGTGACCGCGAGCGCGCGGTCGGCGCCGACCACGACCGGGATGCTGCGGGCGATGGCCCGCAGCGCCCCGTCGACGTCGGGGTGACCCGCGAGGTCGGACATGGCTCTGGTGAGGTCGCCCCGATGTGCGGCCGCGACGGCCACGGTCCCGACGGCGCTCGCGACTTCCGGGTAGATCATCACGGTGAGTCCGCGGACATCCTGGAACGGTGCCATCGCGACGAGGACAGCGGCCCGGGTGCCGTCACCGCGCCGGATCTCACCGGGAGCGAGTACGGCGGCCGGCCCACAGGCAATGTGGTCGAGGATGTCCGGGCACAGCCACAGCGATGCAGCCATGCCGAGGACGAGGTCGCGGCGACATCCGAGGACCTTCGTCGCCGCATCGTTTGCTGACATGATCCGCATGTCCGACCCGAGCCGGATCGCCGCCGGGGCGAGATGCTCGACCTCGAACGCCGGTTGTGTGGGGCGCAGGATGGAAGCAGCGACCGGCAGAGCCGACCTGCTGTCCGAAGCGTGTTCGCCCTGCGTCTCGGCAGGTGCGGTCGCTCGGCTTCCGTCCATGGAGAGCCCTGTGTCAGATGTTCTGTTGACCCGTCCGATGGGTCATGGTCCCCGTCGGCGCGACGGATGGTGACTGAAGCGTCAGGCGGCGTCACGCTGCGACACGACCGCCGGAGCCTCGTGGTCGCGGCCGAAGTCGGTGGCGTAGATCCTGGCGGACACGGTGGCGGCGTCCGCGCGGACGCGACGACTTCGCTGCGCTGCCGCGAAGAGCGTCAGGTGGACCCCCCCGGTCAGCGCCGCGGAGATGGTCCACGCGATGTCCGACGGGAGCCAGGCGAGCATGGTCCAGCGGTAGAAGAGGAGCGAGAGCAGCAGCGACGCCGGCACGAACTCGACGAGGACTCGGCGGTCGCCCGCGGTCCAGTCCTCGAGCTCGAACACGCCTGTGCGTTCGACGGGCTGGGACAACGGGGTAGGTGACACAGACGTCTCCAAGGATCGCGCACGTCATCCCGTCGGCAGGATCGGTCGTCGGCTGGAGCGGGCGAGCGTCGCCGCAGGGCCAGCGATCGCTCAGCGCACGAGCCAAGGGGCTTGGTCAAGCGTGCGCCGCTCTCGCGACAGCAGCGTCATCTGCAACGAGGCGGTACGGACCAGCAGCGCGAGATGCAGGACCGTGGAGAGCCCGAGGGCGGCGTTGACGCCGTCGGCGCCGGGGACCCAGAACAGCAGGATCACGCGGTAGAACGAGGCCGCGACCAACATCGAGATCGGGACCACCACGAGCAGCGCGATCCACTCACCGCGGGAGAGCGGGTCTGCTCCCTGCAGTCGTGCTCGCCCCGTGGCGCGACCGACCGAGCGTGCGAGCGACGGCGCTGCCGACATGATGCGCTGCTCCGATTGGTGTCCGTGTCCGATCCTGTCGGGACAAGCCTACGGGGCAAGCTGTCTGCTTTGTCGGACGTCCGGGGCACGGATGTTCCGGGCGCACCGGGCAACAACGACAGCGCGCATGTCGCGGCGACGACCGTCCGAGCGGCCGTCCAAACATGGCCCATCAGTGCCCTGTGAACCGTGCGTCGCGCCGTTCGACGAACGAGGCCACGCCCTCGGCGGCGTCGTCCGTGGCGAAGAGCTCCGTGGCGCGACGCAGCGCGTGCGCGGTTGCCGCCGCCTCGCCGTCGCGTGCGGCGAGGCGAGCGTTCGCAAGGGTCCCCTGGACTCCCAGCGGCGCCATGGTGGCGATGCGGTCAGCGATTGCTCGGGCGGCCTCGAGCTGGGCACCCGGGGGTGTCAGCTCCTGGACCAGCCCGATGCGATGGGCCTCGGCCGCGGGCAGCGGCTCTGCGGTGAGCAACCAGCGCATGGCATCGCCCCAGCCGACCCGGGCGGGCCAGCGGAACGTTCCACCGCCGAACGGCATGATCCCGCGCGCGATCTCGAACTGGACGAACCGCGCGTCATCGGATGCGACGGTGATGTCAGCGGCCAGAACGAGCTCGACGCCGAGCGTGTAGCAGAGCCCCTGGATCGCCACGACGACCGGCTTGGAGCACGCAGGTCCGGACATGGCGAACGGGTCGACGCCACCGGCGTGCGGAAGCCCCTGCCCGGACTCGACCACGGCCGGTGCGACGTCGGCGAGGTCCAGCCCCGCCGTGAAGTGGTCGCCCGCAGCGTGCACCAGGCCGACGCGGAGGTCCGGGTCGTTCTCCAGCTCGTCGTAGGCCTCGGCGAACTGCGCGAGCGTCTCGAGCGTGAAGGCGTTGCGCTTGTGCGCGCGGTCGATGAGGATCTCGAGCACGTGACCACGACGCGTCGTCGTGATGTCGCGCGCTGCGGGGGTCAGGGTCATGAGGGATCCGGGCTGCGGTGCGAGGCGACGAGCTCGTGTGCTCGCGCGAGGATGTCGACGTCCATGGGCGCGTCGACGAGGTCGTACTCCTCGGAGAAGACCTCGATGACCGCGTCCATCACGTCGGCGATGACCAGCCCGGGAACGACGTCGGTGATCGCGCCGACCGTGGCCGGGTCGAGCTCGAGGTCGAGAGCGGCATACACGTCGGTGAGCGCGGCCCGGATCTCGTCGGTCCCGTCGACGACGATGACCGCACCGACGTGAGCAGCCGTCTTGCGCACGCGTTGGCCGATCCCGACGAGCTTGACGTCACCGTTGGAGATCGAGTGCCGACCAGGGCAGTACTCCCCGGGAAGCTGACCGACGCGAGCGGACACCCCGAGACGTTGGAGCGCTTCTCGAAGCAGGTTGGACACGTGGCCGAACCGGACCATCGTGGTGCCCTGGGGATCAACGTCGGGCACCGCGAGCGACAGCGCGAGCGTCGTGGGGCTGAAGACCGCTGCTCGGCCACCAGCGAGACGCTCCACGCCGGTGAAGCCGTGCGCGGCCGCCGCGGCGATTGCGGCGGGGTAGCCGTCGCCCGTCGTGTCCTGACGCCCGAACGCCATGACTCGCGAAGGCTCGTAGAGCCTCAGCGTGGCCGGCAGCGTGCCGGCAGCGACACGCTCGAGCACGGCGTGCGAGACGGCCGTGTCGAGGGCAGGTTCGTCCGCGTGGGACGTGAGGGCGACGTGCAGGGTGTCCATGCGGGCACTCTACTCACCCGATGCCCTCTGCTGTCAGCACCCTCGACTCGGGGATGAACGCGAACCACACGAACCAGAACGTGTCGTCGATCGCCACCGGCTGGAGCTGCGTGCCCGTGCCCGGGCCGGCGACGCCGAGCCCGCTGATGTCGAAGACGGTGCCGTCGTCACGGCGGACAGCGCCGTCCGGCGTCGATGACCAGTCGTGATCGCCGCCCACGAACGCCGCGACGGCGCCGATGTCGGTGCCGTCGTCGATGCGTGAGGTGTCCAGCGCCGACGCCGCCCCGCCTTGGTGCACGAGGATGACCCGCTCGGTGCCGACCTCGACGACGAACACGCTCAGCTCTTCGACGAGGGACCGCTCGACGGCGAGCGGATCGGTCTGGTCAGCCAGCCCGATCACCCGCGTCTTGAGCTCAAGGCGATCGTCGGTCTCGCCGCGGTAGAGGAAGGGGGAGGTCCCGACCCGGTCGTAGCCCTGGTACGGGTTGTTGCCGTAGGGACGGCTGATCCCGGTGTCGCGGCTCAGGACCAAGGCGTCGTCCCCGGCGACGTCGAGGAACTCCGCCCAGCTGAGCACCGTCGTCGGGATCCGGTCGAGCTCGGTGCCGAGATGCCCTGCGCCGACCACACCGGTACCGGTGAACTGCGACCAGAGCGTCCGGGTCTGGCGGTCGTACATCAGCAGGTTCGAGTTGAAGAGACGGCCCGACGTCCCGAAGTCGAGGACCTCGACGGTGCCGTCCGCGCGGATGATGCGGCGGTCGAACGCCAGCCCGGAGTTGCAGAGCGGGCAGTAGGTCACGACGACGGGGCGGCCGTTGACCTCGTCGTTGACGATCTCGTGCCAGGTCATGATCGCCAACGGATACGCGCGGTCGACCCCGTCGATCCGGAGCGCAAGGACCGGCGACTGCGCGGCAAGCCACGTGTCTGCGTCGGCGATCGACTCGAGGACGGGGGAGTCGATCGGGGGGATGCCGTCGGGCGGTGGACCGCCGGAGAGGACATCCGCAAGTTCGATCGTGGCGGGCGTCGTACAGGCGACCGCGTCCCAGAAGAACCCGTCCGAGCAGCTGTCGTCGACGGGCAGCGAGGCCGCACGCTCGCCAGCAGGGCTGTTCGTGCCGGCACAGGCGCTCAGCAGCAGCGCTGCCACCATGAGCAGCCCCGCAGTTCGTGAGACGGCCATGCCGGGCGGGCTCCCAAGGTCGCTGAGCCTGCACGTGGCAGGTCTCGATCCACGACGGCCAACGTCAGCCTCGTGCGTGGACGTTCCGTCCAGCTCGCCGAACTGTCAGCCTGCTGACACGTCGGCGTCGACGACACGCGCTCTGATGGTGCGCTCGAGAGTGTCGCGCTGCTCAAGGAGGGCACGCTTGGCAGGCGCCCGCACGTCGCCCGCGACGGTCGCGTTGACCCGGTCCACGAGGGCTTCGGTGGCTTCCCAGTGCGGGAACATGCTCTCGGTCCACTCGGTGGCACGGTTCTGGCTGAGCGTCGTCCAGACCCGGTCGAAGTCCGCGAAGAACCGGTCGGTGTACTCAGCGAGCACGGCGGTCTGCCCGATCCGGTTGAACCCGGTCATGATCTGCCGCGACATCGTGTGCGACAGGTCGGCGTCGTCGATCACCCGGTTCCACGCCGCGTTCTTCGCGACGACGTCAGGACGCGCAGCGCGGGCGGTGGCAGCGTTGCGTTCGCCGAGGTCGGTCTGGTCACGCCCGAGCTCCTCGTCGATGCGGGCGGCATCGACGCTGTTCGTGACCGCAAGCGAGATGACGAGATGCCAGCGCAGGTCGGTGTCGACCTGCAGGCCCGGGATGACGAGATCGCCGGAGAGGACGTTGGCGACATCGTCGCGCTGCTGGCCCCTTCGGGCGCACGAGGCCCAGTGTCGGGCCCAGGCGAGCTGGGCGTCGGAGCCGGGCCCGGCGGCGTCGAGCTGGGTGCGCGCGTGGTCGGCGAGCTTCGCCAGCTGGACGTCAGCACGCTCCGGGTCGCCGTATCGCTCGGCCGCGGCCAGGACGCGCGCGAGGATGCGCTGGAGCACCCCGATCTCCGACTCGGCAGGCAGGTTGCGCAGCACGAGGTCGATGAAGCGGCTCGCGGCGAGGCCGCCGTCGCGGACCATGTCCCACGTGGCGCTCCAGCAGAGCGCGCGGGCGAGTGGGTCGGTGATGCGCGAGAGGTGCTCGGCGACCGTCGCGGTGGAGCGGTCGTCGAGCACGACCTTCGCGTAGGTCAGGTCGTCGTCGTTGACCAGAACCAGGTCTGCGATCGGCTGTCCGACGAAGGCCGGGACGTCGGTCGACGCACCGTCGACGTCGAGCTCCTCCCGGACGCGGCGGACCAGCCCTGCATCGGTGAGGTCGTACAGGCCGACGGCGATCCGATGGGGACGCAGGTTCACCTCTGGCGACGGTGACGTCTGCCTGATCGAGAAGCTGGTGTAGCGCTCCTCGTCGGCGGTCGTCTCGGCGCCGAGCGAGGTGATGCCGGTCGTCTGGAGCCAGGCCTCGACCCATGAGCCCAGCTCGCGCCCCGACGCGGCCTCGAGGGCTGCAAGGAAGTCGGCGAGCTCAGCGTTGCCCCAGGCGTGCTTCGCGAAGTAGCGGCGGCAGCCCTCGAGGAAGGCCTCCTGGCCCACCCAGGCGACGAGCTGCCGGAGGACGGATGCGCCCTTGGCGTAGGTGATGCCGTCGAAGTTCTGGTGCACGGACTCGATGTCGACCATGTCCGCGGCGATCGGGTGAGTCGACGGGAGCTGGTCCTGCTGCTTCGCCCAGGACTTCTCGGCGTCGAGGAAGGTGACCCATCCGTTGGTGAAGCGAGTGGCCTCCGTCTGGGCGAGCATCGACATGAAGGTCGCGAAGGACTCGTTGAGCCACAGGTCGTCCCACCACTTCATGGTGACGAGGTCGCCGAACCACATGTGGGCCATCTCGTGCAGGATGACCTCCGCGCGACGCTCGCGGGCCGAGTCGGTCACCTTCGACCGGAACAGGTAGGTCTCGGCGAACGTGATGCAGCCCGGGTTCTCCATCGCTCCGGCGGAGAACTCCGGGACGATGAGCTGGTCGTAGTCGCCGAAGGGGTACTCGACGCCGTAGTTCGCCTCGAACCAGGTGAGCCCCTGGCGGGTGATCTCGAAGAACTCCTCGTGATCGACGAACTGCTCCAGGGAACGGCGCGCGTAGAGACCGAGCCTGCGGTTGCCGTGCGTGGACTCCCAGACCGAGTAGCTGCCCGCCACGACGGCGAAGAGATAGGTCGAGAAGCGCGGCGTCGTGGCGAACCGCCACATGCCGGCGTCCCCCTCGGCGGGGCGCTCCGTGGCCGAGGAGTTGGAGACCACGACCCAGTCCTCGGGGGCGTGCACGGTGAGCGCGTAGGTGGCCTTGAGGTCAGGCTGGTCGAAGCACGGGAAGATCAGGTGCGCGTCGAAGGGCTCGCACTGGCTGTGGAGGTAGACGCACTCGTCGGACGGGTCACGGAAGAAGTGCAGGCCCTTGCCCTCCTTGGTGTAGGCCATCGTGGCCTGGACGCGGACGGTGTTGTGCGCGGCGAGGGAGGGCAACGAGATCCGGGTGTCGTGGATGACGTTGTCCGGCAGCCGGCGTCCGTTGAGCTCCACGCGCTCCACCTCGTGCGCCGTGCAGTCCAGGAACGTCGGGTCACCCGCGGTGGCATCGAACGTGATCGTCACGTCGGCGCTGAAATGCTCGTCGCCTCGGGTGAGATCGAGGAGGATGTCGTAATGGACCTCGTCGCCGATGACGTCGGCGCGCTGCGACGCCTCGCGGCGCGTGAGGTTCTCGGTGACGCTGGACACGTTGCTCTCCGGAGACTGCTGGGTCGCGGTGGATGCTACGGGCGAGGGGGTGACGTGGCGAGCACCCCCCCACAGGCGTGCTGGACCTCAACGAAACGATCCGCCGCGGCCAGCCCCGTCGCTGAACCTCCGGAGTCCGTTCGACATCTCACCGGAGGCCATCGACGCAACTCCACGGTCATGCTCCGAGAGCAGCGCCTCACGGGTCGTGACGTCGAACCCTGCGCGCGTGGAGAGGAGATCAGCGCGGAGGCAGGCCTGGGGGAACGCCGCGAGCTGGTCGGCGAGCTCGAGCGCGGACGGCAACGCCTCACCCGGACCGACGACGCGGTTCGCGAGCCCGATCCTCGCGGCTTCCTCGGCGTCGACGGGCCGCCCCGTCAGGATCAGGTCCGTCGCGATCGAGAGCCCGACCAGCCGCGGCAGCCGCACCGTGCCACCGTCGATGAGCGGGACGCCCCAGCGTCGGCAGTACACGCCGAGGACGGCGTCGCTCGCCATGACCCGGAGATCCGCCCAGCAGGCGAGCTCCAGGCCACCTGCGACGGCGTGCCCCTCGATCGCCGCGATCACCGGCTTGCCGACGTGGAGCCGTGTCGGCCCCATCGGGGCGCGGTCGGAGCGCTCGAGCCGGTTCACCCGGTCCGGATGCTTGTCCAGGGCTGTCAGGTCTGCGCCTGAGCAGAAGTCCCCGTCGGCTCCGGTGAGGACCGCGACGCTCCAGCGGTCGTCAACGGCGAAGCCGCGGAAGGCCTGCTCCAGCAGATCTGCTGTCGGACGGTCCACCGCGTTGCGAACGTCCGGTCGATGGATCGTGACGACCAGCGTCGACCCGACGGTCTCGAGCGCGACGGTCATCTCCAAGCCCTTGTCTCTCGATAGGATGCGCAGGGTGCCCGAGAGCGGCCACACCGCAACGTCATGGAGAGCAGTCGATGAAGGAATACACGAGCCCGGGGGCGGTCCAGATCGCCGAGGACGACAACCTGACGCGCTCACTGTTCGACAACGCCCGAGCCTTCCCGAACCGACCGGCGCTCGCGCGCAAGGTCGGGGGAGCGTTCGTCGACATGTCGTCGAAGGCGTTCGCTGACGAGGTCGTGGCCATCGCGAAGGGCTTCATCGCCGCCGGGATCGAGCCGGGGTCGATGATCGCGATCTACTCGTCCACGCGCATCGAGTGGACGTTGCTCGACTACGCCATCTGGGCCGCAGGCTGCGTCACCGTCCCGATCTACGAGACCTCCTCCGCGGAGCAGGTCGAGTGGATCATCGGTGACTCCGGCGCCGTCGGCATCTTCTGCGAGACCAGCGCGCTGAAGGCGACGTTCGACGAGGTCAAGGGCTCCCTGGGGCACTGCGAGCACGTGCACGTCATCGACGACGGTGGCCTCGAGACGGTCAAGGCCGCGGGCAAGGACCTCGACGACAGCGAGGTCCACCAGCGCGCCGAGGCGCTCGACACCTCCAGCATCGCGACGCTCGTCTACACGTCCGGAACGACGGGTCGTCCCAAGGGCTGCACGCTCACCCACGGCAACTTCATCTTCGACTCGGCCCAGGTCGAGCAGGAGATGAGCGAGTTCTTCAAGCCCGGCATGTCGACGCTGCTGTTCCTGCCGCTCGCGCACATCTTTGCCCGGGTCATCCAGATCGGCTGCGTCCGCGCCGGCGTCCGTCTGGCCTTCTCCGAGGGCATCCCGGTGCTCACCGAGGAGCTCGGGGTCCTCAAGCCCGACTTCCTCCTCGCGGTCCCGCGGGTCTTCGAGAAGGTGTTCGTGAAGGCGCAGCAGAAGGCCCACGGCGACGGCAAGGGGAAGATCTTCGACCTCGCCGCCGAGACCGCCATCGCCTACTCGCGCGAGTCAGCGGCCGGTGGCGTCTCGCTGGCCACCAAGATCAAGCACGCCGTGTTCGACAAGCTCGTCTACTCGAAGCTCCGTGCTGTGCTCGGCGGGAAGATCGAGTTCGCCGTGTCCGGTGGCGCAGCCCTCGGCGAGCGGCTCGGGCACTTCTTCAACGGCATCGGCGTCCTCATCCTGGAGGGCTACGGACTGACGGAGACGACGGCCGGCGCGGTCCTCAACAGCCCGTCACAGTTCAAGATCGGCACCGTGGGCAAGCCGCTCCCGGGCGTCTCGGTCCGCATCGCGGACGACGGCGAGATCCTGCTCAAGGGCGGCAACGTCTTCCAGGGCTACTACAACAACCCCGAGGCCACGGCCGAGGCCATCGCGAAGGACGGCTGGTTCCACACCGGTGACATCGGCGAGCTCGACGCGGAGGGATACCTGCGCATCACCGGGCGCAAGAAGGAGATCATCGTCACGGCGGGCGGCAAGAACGTCGCGCCGGCGGTGCTCGAGGACCGCATGCGCGCCCACCGGCTCGTGTCGCAGTCCGTCGTCATCGGCGACGGTCAGGCATTCATCGCCGCGCTGATCACCATTGACCCCGAGGAGTTCCCGGCCTGGGCCGAGGAGCACGGCAAGGCCGGCAAGTCCGTCGCCGACCTGGCCGACGACGAGACGCTCCGCGCCGAGATCGAGAAGGCCATCAAGGACGCCAACAACGCCGTCTCCAAGGCGGAGGCCGTCAAGGCGTTCCGGATCCTGCCGCAGGACTTCGAGGTCGGTGACGAGCTCAGCCAGAAGATGTCCGTCAAGCGCCATGTCGTCGCCACCAAGTACGCGTCAGTCATCGATGACATCTACGGCGACAAGAAGTCGTCGACCGGCATCGGCAACTGACCCCAGCTCAGGCTGGGGGATCCACCTCGGGGACACGGCTGGTCCACCAAGCGTGATCGAGCTCGCCGAGCTCGGTCGCGGGTGGGCCGTCGTGGACGTACTCGTCGTGGATGGCTGCCCAGTCGTTGGTGGCGCGGAGCTTGCCGAGGACCGAGTTGATGCCCCACTGGATGCGGTTGAGGAGCAGGTAGTCGGGCGGGAGGTTGACCTTCCGGAGCGTGTCGAAGTAGCGCGACTTCGGGTCCATCGCCGGCGAGATCACCTCGGCCGCGAACTCCGGCGTGTAGGTGAACGGTTGCTCGGCGACGATGGGCCGCGAGTACAGCCGGAACCACTCGAGCAGGATCCCGACGTCCAGGCCGTGACCCGTCGGGAGGAATCCCGCCGTGGTCATCGCATGCTCGAACCCGGCGACGTCGCCGATCAGGACGGCCTCGTCAGCCCCCCGCATCTGGCTGTAGCGCTCTCGGCTGAAGAGCTTGACGGAGCCGTAGTCGATGAAGGCGACCCTGCCGTCGTCCTCGATCAGGTAGTTGCCCGGATGCGGATCGGCGTTGAAGAGCCGGAACCGGCCGATCGAGCCGAACGAGTACCGGAAGATGATCTCAGCGACACGCTGGCGTTGTTCGTCGGTTGAGTCCGCGACGAAGGCGTCGAAGGAACGCCCGTGCATGCGCTCGGTGACGAGCACCCGCTTGCGACACTTGTCCGCGACGACGTCAGGCACGTGGATGAACGGGTGGCCGGCGTAGCGGGTCTGGAAGGCGCGCTGGTACTGGGCTTCGCGTTCGTAGTCGAGCTCGTCGAAGATCCGGTCGCGCAGCTCCTCGAGGAGCGGCTCGATCTCGACGTGAGGGTTGATCAGGCGGGCGAGCGGACCGAACGACTCGACGTTGCGCATGTCGGCGCGGACCGCTTCCGCAACACCGGGGTACTGCACCTTGACCACGACGTCACGGCCGTCGTCGAGCTTGGCTGCGTGGACCTGACCGATCGAGGCGGAGGCCAGCGGGACCGGGTCCCACGAGGCGAAGACGGCCTCGGGCGGGGCGCCGTACTCCTCGTGGATGACCTGCGCGATCGCCTCGGGGTCGAACGCTGGCGCGTTGTCGCGAAGCTTCGCGAGGGCGTCGTGGTAGATCCCCTGGACTTCAGGTGGGACGTCGAGGTCCACGAAGCTGAGCAGCTGCCCGAGCTTCATCGCGGCGCCCTTCATCTCGCCCAGGACGTCGGCGAGCTGTTCCGCCATCTGCAGGTGCAGGTCGGAGTCGTCGGCTCCGGGGTCGCGGTACTGGCGAGCCTTGACCCGCGTGGCGGTCGTGAGGCCCCTCGCACCCGTCCGGGCCAGACGGAAGCCCCGGCCGACGCGGCCGCCGAGCGATCGATCACGAGACACGTGCTTCCTGACGAGATGCGTTGTCGGATGTACCGGGGGTTCGGGTCGGGTCGTCTGCCCGGATCGGCCCCGGTTCGGAGCCACGGGTCAGATCAGCGCGCGGAGATCTCGGACCGTCGCGCCCTCGAGCGTCGCCTGGACGGCGTCGGCCGCATCACACCGTCCCTGCGTGAAGGGCCCGGGCACCGCGAGGACCCGCATCCCCGCGCGGTGGGCAGCGGTGATGCCGTTCGGGGTGTCCTCGATCGCGACGCAGCGTGATCGCTCGCCATCGGCGACGTCGAGCCGACGCAGCGCTTCGAGGTAGACGTCGGGGGCAGGCTTGGCCCGTTCGCCGACGTCGTCACGCCCGACGACGGCGGCGAACCGCCCCTCGAGCCCCAGCAGCGGCAGATGACGGCCAGGCCACCAGCTCGGCGACGAGGTGGCAAGGCCGACCGGGATGTCGGCGGCATCGAGCGCGTCGAGGAGCTCGACCACGCCGGGGAGCGGATCGGTCGGGATGGTCGTGGCGTGTCTTGCAACGACTCGCTCGTACGTCGCCTCGAGGTCGACGGGCGCCGTGGCGCGGCGTGGAAGATGCTCGCGCGGGGAGAACGCACCGGGGGAGTCCACGCTCGAGCCGATGAGCGTGGACCACTCGGCATGGGTGAAGGATGCGCCGTGCTCCACGAACGCGGCGAGCCAGGCGTCGTGGATGGAGCCCTCGGAGTCCAGCACGGTCCCGTCGAAGTCGAACACGACGGCGCGCAGCCCGGCATCGGTCATGGGTGCGAGGGCGGGGCGTTCACGGCGTGAGCCGCTCAGCGCGTCGTGTCGTCACCAACACCTCGGCGTCGTCCTCGCCCGCCATCATCGCGACCCGCCGCAGCACGTGGCACCACATGTGGAGCTGGACCTCCTGCGCGATGCCGAGGTCGTGGTGGAGCACCCGCATGATCGGGTCGCCCGAGCGGGCCCACGACTCGATCTCGACCGTGACAGAACCATCGGTGCCGTCCTCGGCCCGGAACTCGATCTCGCCCGCCTCGAGGTGTCCGGGAAGCGTCGCGAGGCGGAACGAGGTGTCGGTCACGTCGACGACGCGGACGGGGCCGTTCCACGGACCGGGAAGCCGGACGATGTGGTCGGTGCCGAGGCGAAGCGCGGGATCCTTGCCGACGACGGGGTCGAAGACGGCGATCTCGGTCGGCGCGGCGGCGTTCGGCGCGCCCTGGAGCATCGAGATGAGGGTGGCCGCGGTCCGCGACGGCCGCCTGATGCTGGTCGTGTAGCGGCGGTGGTAGACCGGACCGTGCCCGTCGCGCACGCGTTGGAGGTCCTCGTCGTTGCCGAGCAGCACGACCTCGAGATCCTGGACGTCATCGGCGCGTCGGTGCGTCACCCGCCGGCGGGTGAGCGCCCACCGCCCCGCGGCGACGGCGACGCCGAGCGTCAACCGGGCAGCGGTCTCGATCGACGTGGGAAGCTCAGGCATCGGGCGACTCGATGACGAGGGGACGTTGGCCGAGCCCGAACTGCACCATACGACGCTCAGCGGCTCTCCCGAAGCGGTGCTGCATGGCCCGTCCGAAGACGAACATGCCGAAACGGATCAGCGGGTTCGCGATCGCCGCGCGCTGCGACCACGCGTCGAGCACGAACAGAACCTCGCCCGTCTCGTGATACTTGCGGACCTCGAAGTCCATCTGCCCGCGCTCGAGATGTCCTTCGAGCGTCTGGTAGTTCCAGCCCCAGCGGGTGCACCGTCGTCCGTCGATGACGTCCTCACGGTCGAGCACGCCCCCGACCCGCAGCCCCATCACGAAGCGCAGAAAGGTGAAGCGCCCCTCGATGACGAGGTCGCGCCCGAGGAGCGGGGCGTCGGCGAACCAGCCCGCACGCACGATGGACGGGTCGACGTGGCGGTAGGCGGCGATCGCGGTTCGGGCGCGCACGAACGGACCGTCCCAGGTGGGCGTGCCGCGGGCTTCGCGACCGACGAGCGCGCTGCGGTGGTCGACGGCCCAGGAGCCGGACGCGAGGTAGTCCTCACGCTGTGAGGGGTCGAAGTTCAGGCCGCGGTCCGCGAGCGTCGGGAGATCCTTGAGCGCGTTGCGCGAGAGCGGTGCCGTGACATGGACGCCTCGCCCATGGATCTGCTGGAGCTGCGCGAGGTCGCCCAACAGCGGCGAGGGGGGACGGGCGGGGGCGTGGTCGAGGGTGGTCATGCGGACATGATGCCCGCTCGAGCGACGTCCGAACCAGCTCATGGGTGTTGCACCTCGCACCCGCGGGCATGCTTGTCCTCGACCACGTCCTCCATGAGGTGCACGATGACACGTTTCTCCGTCCGCAATGCTTCACGCGAGGTCATCACGGCCGCGCAGGGCGACGTCTGGGCCGTCATGACCGACCCGTCGATGCTGGCCGAGCTCACCCCGCTCGTGGACCGCATCGTCGCGGACGGCGAGCACTGGACCTGGCACCTGACCGGTGTCGAGGCCATGGGTGTGAACGCAAGACCGCGGTTCACCGTCCTCATGGAGTTCGAGGAGCCCCGTCGGATGGCGTTCGATCATGACCCGCCGGCCGACAGGCGTGAGAACAGCGGCTCGACCGGCGAGTACCTCATCGAAGACCTCGGAGACGCGACCACCGCGCTCGAGATCGATCTGACCATGTGGGTCGACCTGCCGCTCCCGAAGTTCTCCCGGGGCGCAGTCGAGCGGATCATGCAGTCATCGACACAAGCTGCAGGAGACCGGTTCTTCGCGAACCTGCTCCGCCATCTCGACGCCGAGGCCGTGACCGTCTGACCGACGATCAGACGTTGAAGCGGATGTGCAGGCAGTCGCCGTCCGCCACGACGTACTCCTTGCCCTCCACCCGGAGCTTGCCCGCATCGCGTGCCTTGGCCTCGGAGCCGAGCTCGTCGTAGTCGGTGTAGGAGATGACTTCGGAGCGGATGAACCCGCGCTCCATGTCTGAGTGGATCGTGCCCGCGGCGGCCGGTGCCTTGGTGCCCTTGCGGATCGTCCACGCACGCGTCTCGGTGGGCCCTGAGGTGAAGAACGTCACCAGGCCGAGCAGCTCGTAGGCCTTGTTCACGAGGCGGACCAGTCCGGACTCGGTGATGCCCATGTCCGCGAGGTACTCGTCGCGCTCCTCGGCGCCCAGCTCCGCGAGCTCGGCCTCGACCTGTGCGGAGATCACCACGACCTCCGCTCCCTGCATCCGCGCGCGTTCGCGCACGGCGTCGACGTGGTGGTTGCCGTCGGGGAGCTCGTCCTCACCGACGTTGGCTGCGAAGATCACCGGCTTGCCGGTCAGCAGGGAGAGCTCGCGCCATGCGACCTGCATCGGCTCCGGCACGGCGAAGGTACGCCCGCTGTTGCCCTCGCCGAGGTGATCGTTGAGCGCGGAGAGCCAGTCGTGCTCCGCGACCAGCGACTTGTCGCCGGTCCGCGCTCCGCGCCTGGCGCGGTCGAGTCGCTTCGCGACCGTCTCGAGGTCCTTCAGGATCAGCTCGGTCTCGATGACCTCCATGTCGGAGGCCGGGTCGACCTTGCCGTCGACGTGGATGATGTCGTCGTCCTCGAAGCAGCGGACCACCTGACAGACGGCGTCGACCTCGCGGATGTGCGCGAGGAACTGGTTGCCGAGGCCCTCGCCCTGTGAGGCTCCGGCGACGAGACCTGCGATGTCGACGAACTCGAACGACGTCGCGACCACCTTCGCGCTCTTGTTGAGCTCGCCGAGGCGGGTCAGGCGGTGGTCGGGAACCGACACCATCCCGACGTTGGGCTCGATGGTCGCGAACGGGAAGTTCGCGGCGTGCGCACCGGCCTGGGACAGCGCGTTGAACAGCGTCGACTTGCCGACGTTGGGCAGACCGACGAGGCCGACCTTGAGCGCCATGGGTGAGTCCTTGACCGTGCGGGAGCGGGGATCGTGAGGCTACCGCTGACCGGTCGGCGCCAAGATCCCGTGTCGTCCTCGCGGCCGCCTAGGCTCGTGGCGCGCAAGGATCCCGGACCACGGCGCTCATCCTTCGGGAACGGAGCTCGACGTGACCGATCCACCGAGAAGAACAGGGAGCCCGCGTTCGCTGCCGCGTCGAGCGCTCGACCGTTTCCTGCGGGCACTGGTCTTCGTCGCGCTCGGGGCGTTCTACCGTGAGGTCGACGTCGTCGACCGGCATGTGATCGGCGAGGAGCGACCGATCCTGATCGTGTCGAACCACTTCAACGGGCTCATCGACCCGGTTGTCCTGATCAAGGTGTTCGGGCGGCTCCCACGGTTCCTCGCCAAGGCGGCGTTGTGGGATGTCCGCGGCGTCACATCGCTCTGCCGGATCGCGGGCATGATCCCGATCCACCGGCCCGAGGACGGTGACGTCACCCAGAACCGAGGGGTGTTCAGCACCTGCCACGCGGTGTTGGCAGCTGGCGACACCGTGGGGATCTTCCCGGAGGGAGACACCCACGACGTGCCGTCGATCCAGAGCGTGCACACGGGCGCAGCACGGATCGCCCTCGGCGCGCACGACGCCGGCGCGCCGGACCTGCTCATCGTGCCGGTCGGGCTGACCTTCGATGACAAGCTCGTCCTGCGTTCTCGCGTCCTCGCGCAGGTCGGTGAGCCGATCGACGTGGGCACGTGGGTGGCGGGGCAGCGCGCGTCGGGCCATGACGCCACGGAGCACGATCACGACGCCGTGCTCGCGCTCACCGCGGAGATCGACCGCGGGATGCGGGCAGTCGCACCCGACTACGCCGACACCTACCAGGCACGGGCCCTCGGCCGAGCAGGCGAGATCGTCGCTCGAACCGGCCGCGAGCCGGGAAACGCCCACGTGCCGCTGTCCGAGCAGGAGGCGGTCGCGCGACGCCTCGCTCAGGGCACGGCAGAGCAACGCGACGACGTCATCAACGCGCTCGGCAGGTACCAGCTCGACCTCGAGCTGCTCGGGTTGCTCGACCACCTGCTCGTCCCCGGCTTCGCGCCGGGGCAGCTCGTACGCCGCATCGTGTGGTCGACCGTCCTGCTCGTCGTCCTGGCGGTCCCTGCTGCCGTCGGCCTGCTCTGGAACTTGGTGCCCTACCTGGTCGTGACTGCCGTCGGCAACCGCACGACGACGCCCGTCACCAAGGGCACGGTGCGCCTGTCCGTGGCCTTGGTGGTCTTCCCGGCCTTCTGGTCGCTGGGGATCCTCGTTGACGACCGTCGGAGCCTGGCCGCCAGCCTGACCGTGCTGGTGTTCGCCCCGCTGCTCGGGTTGCTGGCGATGCGGCTCCTCGAGACGGCCGTGCGTGTGCGCCGCTCGTGGCGAGGGGCCCGTGCCCTGCGCGCCAAGTCCGCCATGATCGAGGAAGTTCTCCAGCAACGCGCCCACGTCGTGGCGGCAGCAGGAGCCATCCTCACGCCGCTGGAGGTGGACGCATGACCGGCGCCATCACCGTCGCAGCATCCGTCGTCGCGCAAGGCCTCGGTGACTGTGAGGCGGTCCGCGAGGGCGTCCTCGCCCAGCCCGCCAGCGCGCTGTCCAGCCTGGCGTTCGTGGCCGCCGGGCTCTGGATCATCGCACGAGGCGGGACGCCGCGGCGGGCCGTGACGGCCTTCGGGATCGCGGTCAGCTTGGAGGGGCTCGGCAGCCTCGCCTACCACGGTCCGGGAGGGCTCCTCGCGAAGCTGGCCCACGATCTCGGCCTCATCGCGCCCTCAGCGGTGCTGATCGGCGTCGCGGCCGGGGCGCTTGCCCGATCCCACGCCCCGGTCCTGTGGGTGGCCGGCGGCTTGACGGCGATCTCGGGGGCGGTGCTCGTCGGCGTGCAGACCTCCACGAACCTCCTGGTCGGCATGGGGTTCCTCGCCGCCGCAGCCGCGTGTGCGTTTCTGCTGCGCACGCCGCACTCCCACGTGACTCGTCCGGAAGCTCGGCTCCTGCTGACTGGTGGGGTCGTGAGCGTGCTCGCTCTGGCAGCCAACATCCTCGGGCGCACCGGCGGTCCGGTGTGCAGCCCCGCCAGCATCTTCCAGCTGCACGCGGTCTGGCACGCCCTCGCCGCCGTCGCGCTCACCCTGCTCGCGCGGTTCGTCTTCCACGCGCCAGACGAGAACCTGCGATGAGCCCCGTGACGCAGGAGCGCGATCCTGTCGACGGGCCAGACCGACGCAAGCTCGTTCAGCGAGGCCTCATCGCGTTGGTGATCGCCTTGGCGGCGTACACGGTCCTGCTGTCCTCGGGGGACTTCGAGGCCTCAGTGCGTGCGCTTCGTGATCTCGACCCTCTGGCGGTCTCCGCGGCCGTCGTCGTGGAGGTTGCCGCGATGCTCTGCATCGGGGCGATCTATCGGGCGACCTCTCGTGCCGTGTCGTCACCGTTGCCGTTCGGCGCTGCCCTGAACACGTCGATGAGCACCTTCGCGGTGACGCAGGTCGTGCCGGCGGGAGGTGCCATCGCCGCGGGCCTCGCGGTCCGCCGGATGATCGGATGGGGCATGTCCGCGGCATCTGCCGCGATCGCGTCGGCGCTGGCGTCGACGATCCCGCTGATGGCGCTGGCGTTGCTGGCCGGCAGCGGGGTCGCCGCCCTGTCCGTCGGTGGGCAGCTGGACAGCCCGTGGTATCTGGTCGCCGTGACGGTGCTGTTCGTCGTGCTGGTGGGCGCGGTCGTGGCGATCCTGCGGCTCGTGCGCTCACCCGAGGCCGGCGGACGTCTGATCGACCGGGCCGAGCGAGCCCTGTCTCGATGGGACGTCGACCTGACGTCGTGGCGGGGCTCCCTTGCCGACCTCTCGGCGCAGCCGCCGACGCCTCGCTCGCTGCTGGCCATCTTCGCGTGGGCGCTCGCCAGGTGGAGCCTCGAGACCCTGGTCCTCTGGTTGATCTTCGCCGGTCTCGGTGCTCAGCTGCCCGTGCAGACGATCGTCGTCGGCATGAGCGTCCAGCATCTCGCCGTCATGATCCCGGTGACCCCGGGCGGGCTCGGCCTCGTGGAGGCAGGGATGTCCGGAGCCTTCGTCGCGTTGGGCACACCTGCGGCGGTGGCGATCCCGGCGGTCCTGGTCTTCCGCGTCGTCTCGTACTGGATGCCGCTGCTCGCCGGGGTCCCGCAGTACCTCCGCACACCCGTGCGGGCCTGATGTCTCAGGTCGGCGGGACGGGGGGGCGGGTCTCCGACGTGCTCATGACGATGTGCGACGTGAACTTGCGGACACCGGGCAACGACGTCAGCCCGGTCCGGGTGAAGGCGTCGTATGCCGCAAGGTCACGGACCTCGACGCGGAGGAGGTAGTCGAAGTTGCCGGCCATGTGGTGCAGCGCGATCACTGGCTCCAGCTCCATGGCGAGGCGCTCGAACTCGACGACGTCTTCATACGCGAGGACGGCCAGCTCAACCGCGATGAACACGAGGAACCCCCGCCCGACCCGGTCCGCGTCGAGCACGGCCCGGTATCCGAGGATGATCCCGGCTTCCTCGAGCCGCCTGACGCGTCGCAGGACCGGAGATGGTGACAGTCCGACACGGTCGGCGAGCTCCACGTTGCTCAGACGTCCGTCACGCTCCAGCTCATCGAGGATCGCAAGGTCGATCTGGTCCACATCAAGTGTGGTTGGGGCAGAAGTCATCGGCGTTTCTCGAGGTCGCGCATGATCGTTGCGCGTGAACGTACCTGAGCGGTGGATGTTTGCAGTCGCGTTGCGTGGGTTTTCCGCCACTCTGTGCACCTGTGGAAGGAGCCCCCATGACGACCATCACCTCGCAGCGCACCGACCTCCGATCGGTGGCGGTGCTGGCTGCCGCATGCGCGGCATGGGCCCTGAGCTTCGTCGCCCCTGAGCTCATCCCAGACGTCGGCCCCTTCACGATCGCGGGCGGCCGCTTCCTCGTGTTCGGCACCCTGTCGCTGATCTTCTGGCGCCGGGAGGGGCCGGGCGCCGGCGTCGAGATCCCGTGGGACCGCGCGATCCGACACGCCCTGCTCGGCTTCGTCGGCTACTACGTCCTCGCGGTGGCCGCTGTGCAGCTCGCAGGGTCGGCCATGATCGTCGCGGTGGTCGGGATGACCCCGGTGCTCTACGCGCTCGTCTCGGCTCACGCCGACGGACGTCGTCGCCGCGACTTCGCGGTCTCGCTGACCATCATCACGACGGCGCTGCTCATCGTCAACGGCTCAGGCCTCATCAACGCCCCCGTCGGCCGCGGTCCGGTCGCGATCGGAGGAGGCATCCTGCTCGCGCTTGCCGCGATGACGATGTGGATCACCTACGCCTTCGACAACGCCTCGCTCATGCGCGATCACCCGGACATCACGCCGCGCGCGTGGACGGCCTGTGTGGGCGTGGTCGCCGGTGCGCTCGCGATCCCGCTGTTCACCGTCGGCATCACGCTCGACGGTGGCGTCGCGACCCCGGGCCGGTTCCTGCTGGTCGTCGTCATCCTCGGCACCCTGCCGTCGTTCCTCGCAACCCGCGCCTGGAACACGGCTGCGCGCAACCTGCCTCGCACCCTCACCGCGCAGATGATGTCGATGGAGCTCGTCTTCGGGCTGCTCTACAGCCACCTGTGGCACCACACCCTGCCGACGCCGTTCGTCGCGCTCGGCTACGTCCTCCTCGTCGTCGGCGCGCTCAGCGCCGTCGCCGGCACCCAGGCCACAGGTGGACGCTCGGCGGTCGCCGGCGTCATCCGGTCGTGGGCCGTGAACCCGCGCTTTGCCTACCGCGATGCCGGATGAGTCCGCCGGCCGTGCGTGTCGTTGTGGCGGACGCCGACTAGGTTCGCGCGTATGCGCGTTCTTGTTGCCCGGTGCTCGGCCACCTACGACGGACGGCTCTCGTCGACCCTGACGTCAGCCGTCCGGCTGCTGATGGTCAAGGCCGACGGGTGCGTCGCCATCCACGCCGACGTCGGGGCGTACAAGCCCGTGAACTGGATGAACGCGCCGAACGTGCTCGATGAGTCCGAGGACCGCTGGATCGTGACGAACCCCAAGGGCGAGACGCTCACGATCGACCTCGAAGAAGTGCTGAGCGACGAGTCCTACGTGCTCGACACGGAGCGCGGACTGGTGCTCGACGGCGTCGAGAGGGAGCTCCAGGAGCTGCTTGCCGCCCACCCGCACCACATCGAGGACGGGCTCGACCTCGTGCGTCGCGAGTTCCCGACCGACATCGGGCCGGTCGACCTGCTCTGCCGCGACGCTGAAGGCGGCGCGGTGATCGTCGAGATCAAGCGGGTGGGGGAGATCGCCGGGGTCGAGCAGATCTCTCGCTACCTGGAACGGCTCGGGTCGGACTCGATGCTCCAGCCGCTGCGGGGGATCTTCGTGGCGCAGACGATCAAGCCGCAGGCCAAGGTGCTCGCGACATCGCGCGGCATCGGGTTCGCCGAGGTCGACCTGTTCCGCCTCCGCGGCGAAGCCGATCCCGAGCTCCGGTTGTTCGACCTGTGAGCGGCGAGCCGACCTGCGAGCCGCTCGCGCCGTTCCCCGAGGACCTCCTCGACGGTCAGCACATGGTCGAGGCGCTCGGCGTGGGGCTGATCCCGCGCCGGCCGGAGAAGGTCGGCCACCGGCGCGGGATCCTCCGGCGGTGGCACTACGCCGCTGCCGCAGCCGAGGGCATCGCCGTGGGCGCGGCCATCGTCTCGATCGGACCGATCGGGACTGCCTTCGCGTGGGCCCAGCACGGCGAGCGGACGCTGACCTGGGAGGTGAAGACCCGCACCTTCGGTCCGGGTCGTTCCGGCCGGGGCGGCAACGTTTCCACGAGCCCGCTCGGCGGCGCGTCGTGGACGGGTTCGGACGGGCTGATCCGGGTGGGCCCGGACGCATCGCTGCACCTCGATCTCGAGATGCCGGACCCCGACCGCGAGGGCGCGACGATCCGGGTTCGCGCTGCCCTGCTCTCGACGATCACCCGACCGGTGTCGCTGCTCACGCGTACGCCCGTCGGCGGCTGGAACGCGACCGTGAAGGTCGCCGGGTACTCGGTGGACGGTGAGGTCCGGGTCGGAGCCGAGGTCCTCGCGTTCGACGGTGGGGGCTGGACTGACTGGACCGCCGGACGGCAGGACCGGCGCACAGACTGGCTCTGGGCCGCCGGAACCGGCCGCACCTCGGACGGACGGCGGGTCGGGATCAACCTCTCCACCGGCATGAACGGCGAAGGGCCCGGCGAGGATGTCGTCTGGTTCGACGGGACCCCGTTCGCGCTGGACTGCACCACGCTCGGGTACGACGACGGGCCTGAAGGGTCGTGGACGATCTCCGGGCCTGGTTGGTCCCTTGGCTTCGTGCCGGTGGGAGTGCGTGCGGCCGATGAGAATCTCTACGTCGTGAAGTCGCGCTACGTGCAGCCCATCGGGGTGTTCAGCGGGACGCTGCCGAAGCCCGGCGGCGGAGTCGTCGAGGTGCGTCTCGATGGCGTGGTCGAGGACCACGATGCGACGTGGTGAGCGTGCGGCCGGCCGACAGATGGTGAAGCGCGGGAACGCGGAGATCGCGGAGCGGCGGGCACGGTCGCGCGCGTCGCGGGAGGTCGAGGCGATCCAGCGCCGCCTCAAGGTCGCGGTCGGCGTGTTCGTCACGCTGCTGGTGACCGGGGTCATCGGCTACCGCGTCATCGCCGGCGTGAGCTTCCTCGACGCGCTCTACATGACCGTGATCACGGTCTCGACCGTGGGGTACCGCGAGATCGTGGACCTGGATCCCGCTGGGCAGATCCTGACGATCTTCGTCATCGCCGGTGGCGTCGTCACCGTGTCCTACACCGCCCTCACCGGGGCGGAGTTCATCATCGAAGGCCACCTGCGCCGGATCGTGGAGCAAGGTCGCATGGACCGCGAGATCGCACGTCTCGATCAGCACATCATCATCGCGGGCTTCGGCCGCGTCGGGCGCCACCTCGCTCAGGCCCTCGAGGACGAGGGGGAGTCCTTCGTCATCATCGACAACGTCGACGCGAAGGACTCCGAGGTCGACAACCTCGGCTACCTGCACGTCTTCGGCGATGCGACGGAGGAACACGTGCTCGAGGAGGCCGGCATCGAGCGGGCCCGTGCCGTCGTCGCGACCGTGAACGCCGACGCCGAGAACGTGCTCATCACCCTGACGGTCAAGGGCATGACCCCGGGGTGTCTCGTGATCGCGAGAGCGAAGGCGGACGAGAACGAGCGCAAGCTCGAGCGGGCCGGGGCGGACCGGGTGATCGCCCCGTCGTCGATGGGCGGCCAGCGGATCGCCCAGATCCTGACCCGCCCGGCCGTCTCGGACTTCCTCGACGGTCTCGGTACCGGGATCGTCGACTACACGCTCGAGGAGATCCCGCTTCTGCGTGGGTGTTCGCTCGTCGGCAAGACGCTGGTCGACGCCCGGATCCGCGAGACCCACAACTGCACGGTCGTGGCGGTCCGCCATGTCGGTGAGCTCCGCCTCGACACCCACCCCGAGGCGAGCCGGCCGCTCGTCGAGGGCGAGGTGCTCGTGGTGATGGGCAGCGGTGACGACGTCCGCACCATGCGCGAGCTCTTCCTCTGACTCCCGGCTCCCGTCACCGGGTGAAGCGGTCGCCGAGCGCGGTGACGGCCAGGGCGAGGGACTGGTCGGCGACCTGCAGCGCGGCCGCCGGGGTGAACCAGGCGACGTCCGCGCTCTCGTCCTCGGCCGGCGCGAAGACCGCGTTGGCTGGCGCGAAGAGCAGGTAGCGCAGGTCCAGGTGGACGTGGCCGCGCGGGCCCTCGTGGACGTCGACGTGGAGCAGGGTGGGCTCGCCCCCGGGGTGGACGGCAGCGAGGCCGGTCTCCTCGGTGACCTCGCGCAGCGCTGCGTCCGCAGCGTGTTCGCCGTCGTCGATGTGACCGCCGGGCTGCAGCCAGATGCCGAGGCGCTTGTGCTTGTGCAGGACGACGCTGCCCGCGCCGTCCGTGATGATCGCCGACGCGGTCAGGTGGTACGGGTCGTCGTGCTCGTCCAGCGGACGACGCAGCCATCCGCTCATGTGCCGGATGCGCTTGAGCGAGGCGATCTCGCGCGGCGAGGCCGGGACGTGGTCGTCGAGGAGCGTCATGACGGCGTCGAGCCGCGCGGTGTCCGTGGGGTTGCTCATCTACGACTCCATGGCGTCGGCCAGGCCGACGCGTCGAATCTTGCCGGTCGGGGTACGGGGGAGGTCGTCGACCACCCGGACCTGCTTCGGGATCTTGGCCGTCCCGAGTCGGTCTCGGCACCAGGTGCGCAGAGCCTCGGGATCCACGTCGCTGCCGGGATGCGCGACGACGGCTGCCGTGACGCGCTGGCCCCAGTCGGCGTCGTCGACGCCGTACACGACGGCCTCGCCGACGGCGGGGTGCGCCAGGAGGACGCGCTCCACCTCCGCCGGGTAGACGTTGACGCCGCCGGTGATCACGAGGTCACCGGGACGGCCCTCGAGGTGCAGGCGCCCCGCGTCGTCGAGGCGTCCGAGGTCGCCGACGGTGAAGGCGTCGCCGTCCCACGCCGCGGCGGTGCGCTCCGGATCATCGAAGTACGCGAAGCGTGCGTGCTCGGGCGTGTGGCACCAGACGGTGCCGATGGAGCCGTCCGTGATCGTGGTGCCCACGTCGTCGCGAACCTCGATGCGACGCCCCGGTCGGGCGTGACCGACTGTTCCGGGAGCAGCCGCCCAGACATCGGTCGGGCACACCGTGAACTGGCCCTCGGTGGCGCCGTAGAACTCCCAGACCGCCCCGTCGGGGGCGAGCTGCGTGATGCGCTCCTTCGTCTCGGCCGGGCACGGGGCGCCGGCGTGAGCGAGGAGCTGCACCGACGCGAGATCATCGGCCCGCAGATCCGGATGCGACAGCAGCCGGTGCAGGTGCGTGGGCACGACGAACAGCGAAGTCGGGCGCACGGCTCGGAGAGCTTGGAGCAGGGCGTCGGCGTCGAACGACGGCAGGACGGCGATCCGAGCGTCCGGCGCGGTCAGCGCGGTGACCGCGGCGAAGCGGAACGGGCCGGAGTGGTACAGCGGGGAGACGACGAGATGACGGTCACCGTGGCGACGGTCGAAGGCCGCGTGCTCGTCGTCGATCACCGCATGGCCCCATGCAGCGTCGTGGACGCCCACGGACACGCCCTTGCGACGGCCGGTGGTTCCGGAGGTGTAGGCCATGGGGCGGGTACGAGGGGCGTCAGAGGACGGCTCGGCCTGTCCTGCAGCGTCGAGGACGCCCGCGTCGACCCAGCGGGCCGGGAGATCGGTCATGGCCCCGCCGGTGACGCCGGCCCAGACCTCGCGTGGCCGGCAGTCCTCGAGGATCGCGGCGAGCTCCGCAAGCGCGAGATCGGGCGGCGTCGGGACCTGCACGACGCCGCGGAGCATGCAGGCCAGCCCGATCGCGAAGGCGTCGGGCGTGTTCGGCAGGACGGTCAGGAGGCGGTCACCAGCCGCCATCCCGGCAGCGTTGAGCAGCGCCGTGGCAGCGCGGACGCGCGGCCACGCATCGTGCGCGATGAGGGACATGGCGATGGCCGGTTCAGGCGGCGTCGGTCGGCAGCCCGATCTCGGCCGCGAGCTCCAGCGGCGTGCGACGGATGCCGACGACGAAGTCACCGAACTCGGCGTAGCGCGCCGAGGCCACGTCGTAACGCATCGTGTAGACGATGTCCTTGAGCGACTCGAGGTCGTGGGCGAACAGCGTCACGCCCCACTCCCACTCGTCGAGCCCCGTCGAGCCGGAGACCAGCTGAAGGACCCGGCCGGTGTAGGCACGACCGGACTTGCCGTGGTCGTGCATGAGCTCCTTGCGGCGGTCGAAGTCCAGCGAGTACCAGTTGTCCTCGCCCTCGCGTCGGTGCGACATGGGGTAGAAGCAGGCGAGCTCCCACTCGGGCATCTGTGGGTGGAGCTTGTGGTCGACGTAGCCATCGATGCGCTCCTGCCACTTCTGGACGCGACGCTCGAGCTCGTCGCCTTCCTCGCCGGCCTCGATGAGACGCGCACGCTCATCGGCCTCGGTCGAGATGTACTCGCCGGCCTCCGTGAGCGACAGGTAGGACCAGTCGAGCATCAGCGCGGGCCCCGCCTGGCACGTGGAGACCGCCGTCTGGAGCGCCCGGAGCTTGGTGAGGTCCTCGTCGAGCGCGAACAGCATGATGTCGGCCTTGTGGCCGATCGCGGTGAACGCGTGCAGCTGGATGGCCTCGGCGTGCTCGGTCAGAACGCGAGCGAGGTCCTTGCCCGCCGTGGGCGGCAGGTCCGCGAGCGCGGAGGCGTCCACCCGGTAGAACAGGTGCAGGACGGGCCAGCCGACCTTCGGGACGACAGGGGCGAGATCGGGCACGCGACGAGCTCCAGCGCAGACGGAACGGTGATCTGTGCATCGTACGGCGCTTCGTGGTGGTCTCCGCGCCGGGGGACGTCAGCCGAGTCGTTCCTCGAGCTGCCAGGCGATCCAGCGACGCATCGCGCCGGCTCCGCCGACGAGGGTGAAGCGGTCCGGCTGCCAGTGGTCGAGGAGCGGCCCGACGGTGGTGGTCTCGTCGAGGCTGAACCGTTGCGCCAACAGCAGGATCCCACCGGTGCGCGCCGCGTACGGGCCCGCGACCAGCGCGTCGGAGAACGCACGACCGGTCGACAGGACCACGTGCGACGGACGACCGGTGAGCCCGGCGGACCACGCTGCGAGCCCCGTGGCCGTCGCGTAGCGGTCCGGTCCTGCGACTCGCTCCACGCCGAACCCTTCCGCGCGGAGCGCCGCCACGACCTCCTCTGACAGCGCCGCGGGTCCACCCACGACGACGACATCGGTGATGTCCAGGTCGTGCAGGGCCGCAAGCGTGGTCGGCATCAGCCGCTCGGTGCGGGTCAGGAGCACGGGTGCCCCGGTGACGTGGCCGGGGACGGCTGCGGCGAGCGCGTCCGGCCAGGCCCACGCCGAGGCGAGCAACGCGGTCGTCGAGCGGAGTCGCGGCACCAGGGGGAGCGCGCTCGCCGCCATCGTGTCCCGACGGATGGCGATGGCGACGGCCGTCGCCATCCGGTCCTCCCCGTACAGCCGACTGACGCCGAGCCCGAGGGCGCCGAGCTGGCGCACGACGTCGTCGTCGATCGCGGCCGGACCACCGAGCAGGGTCACGTGCGTTGCGCCGAGCTCGGCGAGCGCCGTGGCCGTGTCCGGGGACAGCTCGTCCGGGGCGGTCAGCAGGAGCGGTGCGTCCAGGTCGGCCGCGAGCGCGCCTCCCGCGAGCCCGTCCGGGAAGTCAGCGCCGCTGGCGATGACGACCTCCCCGCTGCCGTCCGGCCAGCCTGCGAGGGCAAGGTTGCGCGAGGTTGCGTAGCGCGAGGTCCCTTCGATCCGGGCGATGCGGTCCGGGATGCTGCGGGTGCGGATCACGATGCTCGTCGCGACACGACGGGGTCCGCCGTCCGAGGGACGGTTCTCGGTGACGCCGTCGACGACGAGCTGGGTGGAGCCGCCTCCGTCCAGCGCCAGCGCATCGATGGCGTCGAGGTCGATCAGCAGCTCCTTGAGCTCGGCGATCGACGCCCCGACCGACCAGCCGGGCTGGCGACCGTCGAGCGCGATGAGCAGCGTCTCGCCGGATCGGGTCCGGGCGATGACGGAGCGGGGATGGGCGCGGTCGTTGTGCACTGACGGAGCGAAGCCCTCTCGCTCCCAGTCCGCGGGGCCGGTCTCGACCCCCTCGTCGATGAGCAGCGGACCGGCGGTGAGGCCTTGGGTCGCATCGGCCCACGGCTCGCTGAACGTGCCTTCGAGGTAGACCCAGTCGCCGGGCTCGAGGCCAGTCAGGCGCGCCGCGGCCTTGCCGCGTGCCACCAGGACCGCGTCGCCGTCCGCGAGCGGGCCGCCGGGGGCACGAACCTCGAGGATCTCGTAGACGCCGGTCGTCTCGATGGTGACGGGTGGGCCGGTCAGCACGATCTCGACCGCGTCGTCGGCCGCTCCGCTCGTGGCCGCGAAGCCCGGCGTCATCAGCACCAGCTCCTTCTCGGCCGGGCGGCGGTTCACGGCAGCGACGTCGAGGATCGCGCCACCGTGGAAGTACGCCTTCGTCGTCGAGACGGGGCGGGCGACGTCCCATGAGCCGTCGGGGAACAACGCGAACGCCCCGCGCGGGCCGCCGCCTCGGGTCGCAGGCTCCGAGAGATACGCGCCGTCGCGGATGACGACGCCCTCAGGGTCACCCCACGGATCGGAGAGCCAGAACCCACCGTTGATGACGACCGCCGCGGACGGACCCAGCCGGGCTGCGGTCTCGTTCGGGGTCTCGGTGCCGGGGATGACCCCGCCGGCGATCTCCGTCGTGAGCTCGATCCGAGGATCGTCGGTGCGGACGCGGACGACCTCGACATGCTGGCCGCCGCCGGCGGTCGCCCACGCGTGCACCTCCCGGACGATCCCGGGCGCCACGTCGTAGCGCTGGACGAGCGTCGGG
>CBDTYW010000001.1:0-42390 GCA_965364735.1 uncultured Nitriliruptoria bacterium | reverse complement strand
CACTTCACTCTTACTGAGATCTCGATGCTTTCGTTGCGACTTGCGACTTGCGAGGTCTCCTTCTACCAGCCGTAGACCCCGAACCATTCGCCGACGACCGACGAGCGGCGATGACGGCTCGAGATCGACCTCGACGATGTCCAACGCGACGTCGTCGAGCGGGGTCGCGTGCACGATCCCGTCGCTCGGATCAGCGGGCGTCTCGAGTCCCAGCGCCCGCACGACGGGTCCTGCGGTCAGCCACTGCACGACGGTCGACGCCAAGACGACGAAGAAGACCACGTCGAAGATCAGGCTCGCCTCGTCGATCCCCGCCGAGAAGGCGATCGTGGCGAGCACGATCGGGACGGCTCCTCGGAGCCCGAGCCAGCTGATTGCGGTCATCTCTCGTGGCGGGATCGAGAACGGCAGCAGGCTGACGACGACCGCCAGCGGTCGCGCGACGAACAGCAGCAGGCCGACGAGACCCAGCGACACGGCCGCGACCTCGGGAAGCCGAGACGGGAAGACGAGCAGTCCGAGCAGGAGGAACAGCCCCACCTCGATGCCGCTCGCAAGCGCCCCCGTGAACGACCTCACGACCCACCGACGTCGTGGGAGCTCGGCGCTCAGGACCACCCCAGCGACGTAGGTCGCGAGGAAGCCCGAGGCGCCGATCCTCACGCCGACGCCGTAGGTGACCCCAGCTGCGGACAAGGCGAGGATGGGGAGCAGGCCCGAACTGGCGAGCGGGACCCGCTGCATCAGGCGCGCGCCGAGCCAGCCGCCGCCCACCCCGACGACGAGTCCTCCGATGAGCTGGATCGCTCCGAAGGCCAACCACGCCCCCGCGTCCGGCGGCGTCGTCCAGCTCGCGATCAGGCCAACCGTCAGCAGGATCGCGACGGGGTCGTTCGCACCGGACTCGATCTGGATGATGGCGGCCAGTCGCTTCGGGAGCGGCGCCCGACGCACGAGCGCGAACACCGCGGTGGCGTCGGTCGACGCGACGATCGCGCCCAGGAGCCACGCGAGCCGGGGCTCCACGTCAAGCAGGGCGATCGCACCCAGCGCCGTCGTCCCCGCCGTCAGCGCGACGCCGACGGTCGAGAGCACCATCCCGGGCCCGAGACCGAGCTTCAGCTGCTTGACCGTCGTCCCGAGCCCACCGTTGAACAGCACGACCACCAGGCCGACGACTGCAATGCTCTGCACGAGCCGAGGGTCATCGAGCTGCACCAGGCCGAGCCCGTCGTCACCGATCACCATCCCCAGACCGAGGAACACCAAGGCGCCGGGGACCGCGACGCGCTCGACCAGAGCGGTTGACAACACCCCGAGCCCGAGCATGGCGGCGATGCCCAACACCAGCGGGTCGACGTCGAGCCCGGCGTCGAGCGCAGGCGCGCCTGCTCCGGGCTCGGCACCGGTCACCGCCGCCAGCAGGTACGCGACGATGACGGTGGTCACGAGGATCGTCGAGGTCATGGCCAACGAGATCCTGAGGACGTAGACGAAGTCGTCGGCCGAGTCCTCACGCGGTCTGCGCAGCATGGCGTGCGCGACCGCAAGGGCAAGGAAGCCGAGGACGACCGCGACGGCGAGCCGCCAGCCTGCCCCGAGGACGGGGCCGGGCGTGTTCGGGCCGAGCACCGCACCCGCCCCGACCGCGACGACCGCCGCCGTCAGGAACTTCGCCGGGTGCCACGCGTCTCGGATCGCCCAGCCGATCTCCTCGACGACGAGTCGCCCGAGGCTGGGAGCTCCCGGTCGCGGGAGACGACGTTCCTCACGACGCTTGCGCGCTGCCGAGGATGCCAGCTGAAAGATCGGGTTCACGGCTGCTCACCTCCCGCTCAGCGGGGATCGAGTCGGAACATCCGGAGCTGACGGGACTCGCCGACCTGCTCGCGGTAGCTGGCGTAGCCGGAGTACACGTCGTCGAAGCGCGGCCACATCTCCGCCATCTCGTCCGGGCTCAGCTGGACGGCGGTGACGTCATGCTCGACCTGGTCGATGACGATCCGCACGCCCGGGTGCGTGACCAGGTTGAACGTCCAGGCGGGATGGGAGTCCCCTCCGAAGTTCGTCCCGACGATGTGGGGCGTGCCCTCTGCGTCGCGGGCGAACAGCAGCGTGTTCTCCCTCGCCTGACCGGACTTCGCCCCGACCGAGCGCAGGACGAGCTCCGGGAAGAACCAGCCCGTGATCGAGCTGATCCGCCCGCCGGTGAGCTTGCGGACCGTCCCGTCGATCGTGTCGACGTGATTGCTCATGAACTTCGTCACCGCAGGCGTCTGAGCGATCCTGGAAACGATCGAGCTGGCACGCGACATCGAAGGTTCCGTTCGGCGGAGGACCGCAGACCGTATGCCAGCCAGCGTGTCAGAACAGCACGAACGTGCTCAGCAGCCCGTCGGCCGGCGCGCGACGCGTCACGGCGAAGGCGAAGTCCTCAGCGGTCGTCGTGATCGCTTCGCCGCCCGTGCCGTGCCGGTAGGTGCGCCCGATCGCATCCTCGAACCGCAGCGTGAACGGCTGCCCGTGAGCACGGGCCCACTCGATCACGACGTCCTCGAGGATGCGGACGTCCGCATCACGGTCGACGCGCGCGTCGCGACCCGTCGCGCGAGCGATGTCGACGCGGTGGAGCCACGAGTCCCGCAGGTAGAGGATCTCGTTGACGTGGCCGAGCGAGACCGAGCTGGGAGCGTCGTCCGGGAACGAGCCGGCATCCACGTCGAGCGGGACGGGAATCCGCCGGACGAGCCCGGGCAGCCCGGTGCGCTTGGTGACCGCGCGTTCCGCGATCGACCGCAACGCGGCGACCTTCCCGGCCGGAGCGAGGTCGACGTGGTCGCGGACCTGGAGGTCGTTGGTCGCGTCGAGCGCATTGCCCCCGTGGTCGCGGGCGTGACGCTTGCCGTACGCCTGCTGGCGGATCATCTCGCGCATCGACGCCATGCTCTTCGCGGCGCCGAGCAGGTGCCCAACCATGTCGTCCACCGTCCACTCAGCGCAGACGGTCGGACGGCGCCATTCGCTGTCGTCCAGGTCCTCGAGCAGCAGGAACAGCTGCTCGTACGCGGCCAGCCCGAGAGCACGGGCCTCGGTGCGGTCGATGGGCCGCAGGTCGCCGAGGTCGATGGTGTCGGTGGTCATCATGATGCGTTGCCTTCCACATGGTTGAAGAACATCTGGGTCGCGTCATCGGCGAGCCCGATCCAGCGATCGCCGTCCGGGTCATTGGCGAACTGCTGCGCGACGAGGCCCGCCGTCATGGCGGTCAGCAGGTCGACCTCGCGCTGCTCGGAGATCCCCGCCGCGCCGAGATCACGGACCATGGATGCGTACGTCGCGATGGATGCCGCGTAGGCATCCTCGCTCGGCGACCAGTCCCCGAGGACCCGGGTGAACATGAGCTGGTAGCGGACCCAGTCCTCGCAGCAGAACGCGATCCACGCGTGCAGCATCCGCGAGGCCAGCGCACGACCGCCGAGGCCGTCCCGATCGACATCGTCGAGCCGCGCGGCCAGGTCCACGTATCCCTTCTGGAACAACGCCGACCAGATCGCGGCCTTGCTGCCGAAGTACTCGTACAGGGAGGGCGCCCGCATCCCGACCGCCTCCGCGAGATCGCGCATCACGAGGCCGTGCAGCCCTCGCTCGCTGACCATCGCCGACGCAGCCTCGACGATGCGCTCGCGGGTCGCTGCCCGGCGGGTCTCCACGCGCGTCACCACCAGCTCTCCGAACACTGTAAGGATTTCCGAACAGTGTTAGGTAATCATCGAACGTCTGCGCCGTCAAGCGCCACACGCGCATCTGTCCGCTCGGCACTCAGTCGCGCGCGGTCATGGCCGCCCGAGCTGCGGAGAGCCGAGCGACCGGGATGCGGTACGGGCTGCACGAGACGTAGTCGAGCCCCGCGTCCTCGAAGAACGCGATGCTCCTCGGGTCACCCCCGTGCTCACCGCAGACGCCGACCTCCAGGTCGTCAGCGCGCGCCCGGATCGCGTCCGTCGCCATCCGGACCATGCGGCCCACGCCCACGACGTCGATCGATGCGAACGGGTCCGCCGCGAGCAGTCCGAGCGAGAGGTAGCGCGGCATCATCCGCGCCTCGACGTCGTCACGGGAGAAGCCGAAGACCATCTGCGTCAGGTCGTTGGTCCCGAACGAGAAGAAGTCGGCCGTGTCGGCCAGCTCGTTGGCCACGAGCGCAGCACGCGGCGTCTCGATCATCGTGCCGACGTGGATGTCGTGCTCGAGCGTTCGTCCGCCGAGCGCGGTCGCGATGGTCGCGCGCACGTCGGCTGCCGCGTGCGCCAGCTCCCGGGAGCTGACCGTCAACGGGATCATGATCTGCACCCGCGGATCGCCCCCCGCGTCCTCGCGTTCCATGACGGCCGTGACCACCGCGCGCACCTGCATCCGATAGAGCTCCGGGATCAGGATGCCGAGGCGAACACCACGGACGCCGAGCATCGGATCGTGCTCCCGCCACCGCAGAGCAGCTTCGAGCTGACGGTCCTCGTCGGCGTCCAGCCCAGCGGTCGCCCGCCGGATCAGCAGCGTCTCGACGTCCGGGAGGAACTCGTGCAGCGGTGGATCGAGCAGCCGGACGGTCACCGGAAGCCCGTCCATCTCGGCGAACAGGGCGACGAAGTCGTCGTGCTGCTGGACGCGGAGCGCCTCGAGCGCCGACTGTTGAGTCGCCTCATCATCGGCAAGGATCACCCGCTGGACGATCGGCAGCCGTTCGCCGAAGAACATGTGCTCGGTGCGGCACAGCCCGATGCCCTCAGCACCGAAGCTGCGAGCCACACGGGCGTCGGTTGCCGTGTCTGCGTTGGCCCGCACACCCAGACGACGGTGATCGTCCGCCCACAGCAGCAACCGTTCCAGCTCCTTGCCCGGGGACGCGGCAACGACGGGGACATCTCCCCGCACGACCTCTCCCGACGAGCCGTCGATCGAGATCCGGTCCCCCGCGTCGACGGTGACGTCGCCGACACGCAGCGTCCGCGCGCCCAGGTCGATGACGACGTCGGCCGCCCCGCACACCGCGGGCTTGCCGAGTCCACGAGCCACCACCGCAGCATGGCTGACGAGGCCGCCGCGACTCGTCAGGACTCCTTGCGCCGCGACCAACCCGTGCAGGTCGTCCGGAGAGGTCTCGACGCGGACGAGGATGACCGGCCCGTTCGCGGAAGCTGCGACGGCCTCGTCCGCGGTCAGGCAGACCACCCCGCTGGCGGCGCCCGGAGACGCGGCCAGCCCGGTCGTGAGGACCTCGCGTGGGACGGACGGATCGAAGCGCGGGTGCAGGAGCCGCTCGAGCTGTTCCGGCGAGAACCGCCGAACCGCCTCAACCGGCTCGATCACGCCCTCGTCGACGAGCTCCACAGCGATGCGGAGCGCCGCGGCGGCGCTGCGCTTGCCGACGCGGGTCTGCAGGACCCAGAGCTTGCCGCGCTCGATCGTGAACTCGACGTCGCACATGTCGAGGAACCGTGCTTCGAGCGTGTCGAGCGCCGAGACGAGCTGCGCGTGGCACTCCGGCGCCACCTGGGCGAGCTCGCTGAACGGGCGGGTGATGCGGACGCCCGCCACGACGTCCTCACCCTGCGCACCCATGAGGAAGTCGCCGTATGGCTGCGCCTCCCCGGTCGCCGGATCACGCGTGAAGACCACCCCCGATCCGGAGTCCGCGCCGAGGTTGCCGAACACCATCGCCTGGACGTTGACCGCCGTGCCGAGATCGTCGCCGATCCCTTCGAGCCGTCGATAGTCACGTGCGCGTCGACCGTTCCAGGAGCGGAACACCGCCTCGACGGACGCGTGGAGCTGGGCACGTGGGTCGTCGGGGAATGGGTCCCCGGTCTCGAGGAGCACCGCCGCCCGGTACGCCTCGACGAGCCCGGTGGTCGCATCAGCGTCCAGCGCGCTCGGATCGTCCACCCCGTGCGTCTCGCAGTGCTCGTCCCGCAGCGACCGCATCACGCCAGCGTCTACGCCCAGCACGACGGTGGAGAACATCTCGGTGAGCCGACGCCAGCTGTCCGCAGCGAACCTCGGGTCACCGGTCGCACGCGCGAGCCCCGCGACCGACGCCGGGTTGAGACCGAGGTCCAGGACGGTGTCCATCATCCCGGGCATCGAGAACCGCGCTCCCGACCGCACCGACAGCAGCAACGGGTCATCGACGTCGCCGTAGCGCTTCCCCTGCTGTGCCTCGACGGCCGCGACGGCAACGTCGATCTCCTGCGCGAGCCCGTCCGGCAGCTGCCCTCCCGACGACAGGTAGCTGCGGCAGGCGTCCGTGGTCACCGTGAACCCGGCGGGGACCGGAAGGCCCATCCTCGTCATCTCCGCGAGGTTGGCGCCCTTGCCGCCAAGCAGATCACGCTCCTCGGCCGACCCTTCGTGGAACGTCCGGACCCAGTGACCGCTCATGCGTGGACCTCTCTCGCGTTGACATCGACCGTCTCGCCGAACCGTGCGACGCGAACAGACCAGCCCAGCTCGTCACGCAGCTTCCGACGGAAGACGTCGGCCGCCTCGGGCTCACCGTGCACGACGTGAGCCATGGCGGGAGCCTCCGTCCCGCCGAGCCAGGCCACCAGCTCGTCGGCGTCGGCGTGGGCGCTGAGCGCGCCGATCTCGACCACTTCCGCCCGGATCGGCACGTCCCGCCCGAACACCCGAACGGACTCCGCGCCGTTCGCGATCGCTCGTCCACGGGTCCCGACCGCTTGGTAGCCCGGAAGCAGGATCGTGTTGCGACTGTCCGGCCCGAGCTTGATGAGATGATGGAGAACGCGGCCACCCGTCATCATCCCGCTCGCCGTGACGACGATGCCGGGCCCTCCCTGCTGGGTGAGCGCGCGCGACTGATCGGCGGAGCGCACGAAGGTGACGTCGGCGGAGATCCGACGACACGCCGCAGCGTCGAGCCGGTGCTCCCCGATCGCGTCAAGCAGGATCTCGGTCACCGAGATCGCCATCGGGCTGTTGAGGTAGGTCGGGACCGCTGGGATCTCGCCGCGCGCACGCAGGACCGCGAGCACGTGCAGGAGCAGCTGGGCGCGACCCACCGCGAAGCTGGGGATCAACACCGTTCCCCCACGTTCCACCGTGCGCGTCACGATCGCGGCGAGATCCGCGAAGACGTCGGTGTCCGGGTGCCGGCGATCCCCGTACGTCGACTCGGTGACGACGTGGTCGGCGGCCGGCAGCGGTTCGGGTGCGAACATCACCGGGTCCTGTGGGCGACCCACGTCCCCGGTGAAGACGACCGACCGGCCATCGGAGCTCTCGAGGCGGACACACGCCGCACCGAGGATGTGGCCGGCTCGGGTGAACGAGGCCGTCATGCCGTCCGCGATCGGCCACGGTGATCCGAACGGATGCGTCCGGAGCAGCCCGATCGCCGCCTCCGCGTCGTCCGCGGTGTAGATGGGGAGCGCCGGGTCGTGGCGGGTCGTCTTGTGCTTGTTGCGATGCCGCGCCTCCTCCATCGCGAGGTACGCGGAGTCTCGCAACAGGATCGCGACCAGCTTGGCCGTCAGCGGGGTGCACCAGATGTCGCCCTGGAATCCATCCCGCACGAGCGCAGGCAGATAGCCGCTGTGGTCGAGGTGTGCGTGCGTGAGCACCACGGCGTCGATGAGATGCGGATCGACCGGGAACGGCTCCCAGTTCCGCTCACGCACCGCACGGACTCCTTGGAAGAGCCCGCAGTCAACGAGCACCTGGCTCCGGTCGTGGCCCACGAGGAACCTTGAGCCGGTGACCGTGTCCGTGGCGCCCAAGAACCGGATCTTCATCGTGATCTCCACAGCCTCGAAGGCTTTCGAGCGGCGCTTCGCCGCAGTACACCACGATCGGGGGAGCCCCGCCTTCCGGGCAGTGCCGATGGACCCGGTCCGGACGGGACCCGCGAGTGCATCACAGGAGCATCGGGATCGTCAGCAGGTACATCAGGATCAGGAGCCCGCCGCTGATCCGGTTGAGACGACCCGTGAAGATCAGGATGCCGGTGACCCCCGCGACGGCGCCGGCTGCCACGAGGCCACCGCGGATCGCAAGGTCGGCCGTGACCGCCGTCGGTGCGATCAACGGCCCGATGCCCATCGACAGGGAGCCGTCCGCCAACACGGCCCCGAGGGCATCGCCGAGCGCGAGGTCGGCGTGTCCGCGGCGCAGGGCGCTGACCACCACCGTCAGCTCCGGCAGCGACGTCCCGACGGCCAGCCCGAAGAAGCTCACGACGTACTCGGGCATCCCGAGGATCTCCGTCGTGCGTGTGAGGCCGAGGACGGCGAGGCTCGCCGAGCCCAGCACGATCGTCAGCCAACCTGCTGCACGCAACGCGTGCTTCCACGCGCCGTGCTCGCGCAGGGGCAGCTCAGGCTGTTCGGCCTGCTTCGTCCAACGCCAGGCGATGCTCACGGCCACCACCCATGACATCACCAGGACGGAGCCGTCTGCGCGGCTGAGGTCACCGTCGGCAACCACCGCGGCGCCGACGAGGAGGACTGCGACCGCGAGCGATCCGAGCACCGCGACCTCGCGCCGCGTCACCGTGCCCCCACGACGAGCCAGGAACGGTGCGAGCCCGATCACGATCGTCGCCTGCGCCACCGCGGACCCGATCGAGTCCCCGGCGTTGACGTCTCCGTGTCCTGAGACCGACGCCATGATCGAGTTGGCGATCTCGGGAAGATCCGTCCCCACCGCGACCAACGTGAACCCGACGGCGAAGGGCGGCAGGCCGAGGCCGATCGCGGCCTTCACCGCATCGTCCACTCCCCGAGCGCTTGCGGGGACGGCGACGCCGAGACCGACGACGATCAACGTGAGCCAGAGCACGATCATGTCATGCCCTTCTGCGCGCGGCCAGCAGTCCCGGTGCCAGCACTCCGCCGACCAAGATCAGGATCCATCCTCCCAGCGGCGGCACCACCGTACGGAACACGGTCTGCGCCGGAGGAAACACGATGATCAGCGCCTGCAGGAGCAGCGCCGCCAGGGCCGACCGACGGAGCCAGCGGTTCGGCTCCGCGGGGCGCTGACCGCGGCCTCGGACGACGAACGCGAAGATCACCTGCGCGAGGACCAGCGTCGTGAACAACACGGTCCGCGCCGCGTCTGCTTCGAGCTCGAGGACATGGTGCGCAGCCAGCAGGGCGGCAAGAGCCCCCACCGCAAGCACGACGGACTGCGATGCGAGCCGTCGGAGATGCGGCATGTCCAGCAGCTGGCTGTCCCGTCGCCGAGGCTGCTGCGCCATGACGTCGGTCGAGACGGGATCGACGCCGAGCGCGAGCGCGGGCAGCCCGTCAGTGAGCAGGTTGATCCACAGCAGCTGCAGCGGGAACAACGGGACCCCGAGGGCTGGGACGAGCAGGATCGTCGCCACGACCACCATGACCTCCGCGAGGTTGCTGGTGACGAGGTAGTCGATGACCTTGCGGAGGTTGTCCCAGATCGCCCGTCCTTCTCGGACCGCGGCGATGATCGTGGCGAGATCGTCGTCGGTGATCACGAGGTCCGCGGCCTCGCGCGCCACGTCGCTCGCGGTCTCTCCGAGCGCGACCCCGATGTCCGCGCGCCGCAGGGCCGGCGCGTCGTTGACGCCGTCTCCCGTCATCGCGACGGTGTGGCCGAGCCCCTGCAACCGCGTGACGAGCTCGAGCTTCTGATCCGGATCGACGCGTGCGTAGATGTCCACCGACGTGGGATCCGCCGGCAGTCCCTCCGTGCGGACCTGCCGTCCCGTCATGACGCGTGCGTCGTCGAACCCGACCTCCGCCGCGATCGCCCTCGCCGTCGCCGGGTGATCCCCGGTGGCCATGATCAGCGACATCCCTGCCGCGCGGACGCCCGCGACGGAGCTGGCTGCCGACGATCTCGGCGGGTCGCGCAGCGCCACGAGCGCCACGAGGACGAGATCGTGCTCCGCGTCCTCGGGATCAGCCGGCAGCGATGTCAGCTCCCGTTGCGCGAGCGCAAGGACACGCTCACCCCTGGCAGCGCATTCCTGCGTCGCCGATTCCAGCCGCGCGCGATCCTCGTCGTGCAGGGCGGTGGACTCGCCATCCCGCAACCACGTGGCCGAGCGCGGGATCACGACCTCCGGCGCCCCCTTGACCAGCAACGTCAGGCGCTCGTCGAGCTGATGGATCGTGCCCATGCGCTTGCGCTCGGAGGTGAACGGCGCGGACGCGAGGCGCGGCGCGGCTGCTCGGTCGGCCTCGATCTCGCTCGTGTCCGCGACAACGAGCAGCGCCCGCTCGGTCGGGTCGCCGGTCGGTGGGTCCAACGTGGCATCGCTGCACAGCACCACGATGCGACGAAGCGCAGAGCGCAGCGACGCGCTGCCCTCCCCTGGCTGCACCGTGGCCCCGTCGGGCGTGAGGATGGCCGCGACCTGCATGCGGTTCTCGGTGATGGTCCCGGTCTTGTCGATCACCAGGACATCGGTGGCACCAAGCGTCTCGACGGCTGCGAGACGCCGCACGATCGCGCCGCGGGTCGCCATGCGTCCGACGCCGAGCGCCAGCGCGACGGTCGTGACGGCGGCCAGGCCCTCAGGGACCGCGGCGACGGCGAGCGCAACAGCCGTGAGGAAGGCCTCGTCGGGACCCGCCGACTCCTGCACGAGCATGGTCAGCGCGAAGACGGCGGCGGCGACGAACACCGCTGCGATGCCCAGCCGCCGGGTCAGCCCCGAGAGCTGCTGCTGCAACGGCGTCGGCTCTCGGCGGATGGCGCGGAGATGCGTGGCGATCGCCCCGAGCGAGGTGTCCGGGCCGGTGGCCTGGACGCGGCCGAGGCCCGAACCGCGTGCCACGAGCGTCCCGGCATGCGCGACACCATCGCGATCACCGATCGACACCCCCGAGCCGTCAGCTCCGTCCGCCTGCTTCGCCACGGCCAGCGACTCACCGGTCAGGATCGACTCGTCGATCTCCATCGCGTCGCTGAGCAACACGGTCAGGTCCGCGGGCACGCGATCACCAGCCTGGATCACCACGACGTCGCCGACCACGAGATCGCGCGCGTCGACGACTGACCGGCGCCCGTCGCGAACAACCCGGGCGTGGGGCGCCTCCAGATCCTCGAGCGCTTCGAGGACTCGCTCGGCACGGCCCTCCTGCACCAGGGCGATGACCGCGTTCACGACGACGATGGTGAGGATCGCGATCGCGTCGATCGCCTCGCCGAGTAGAACACCGGAGATCGACGCCGCCGCCACCAGGAGCAGCGCCATCGGCTCCCTGAGCTCGCGGACGAACCGCTTCGCGAGGGTCGGCCGATCTGGGCGAGGCAGCTCGTTCGGACCGCGTTCCACGAGCCGGGCGGCGGCGTCCGTCGCGGTCAGGCCACGGGGCAGCGCCCGTGCGTCGGCCGTGTGCACGGCTCAGCCTTCCGGTGATTGAGGACAACATGGCGCCAGCCCGCGGCGAAGAGCAGTGCCGAAGGGCCCGCCATCGAGGGGCCCCCGGACCCCGACGCCGCGGACGTCGCACTGCATGCTGTGGCTCCCGCGCCCCCCGGCCCCGAGGTCAGTGATGACGAAGCCTCGCCCGAACAGCCGCCATTCGCCGTTCGGGCCTGCGGTGCCAGCGATCCTCTCGGCGATGGCGTTCGCGCTCGCAGCGCTCGTCTGGATCGCGGCAGACACCGCGCTGCCAGGTGGGCGCTGGCTCGCCGTCCACTTCTTCACGCTGGGCGTGGTGACCAACCTCGTGCTCGCGTTCTCCGAGCACTTCGGACGCACGCTGACCCACACGCCCGCCGCGTCCATCCGCTGGCAGGCGCCCACCGCCAACGCCGGGATCCTGGTGACGCTGTTCGGCGTCCAGTCGGGCGAACGGATCGCCACCGCGCTCGGTGCCACGCTGGTGACGGCCGTGGTCCTGGCCTCCTACGTCCGGCTCCACCGGATGCGCAAGCAGTCCCTCGGGGCGCGGTTCAGCTGGATCGTCAGGGTCTACGAGCGCGCCCACGGGGCGTTCGTGCACGGGGCGATCCTCGGCTTGCTGATGGGCGTCGGGGTGATGCGGGGCTCTTGGTACCTCGCGGCCAGGACAGCCCACCTGCACATCAACATCCTTGGCTGGGCGGGCCTGACGCTGCTCGCCACGCTCGTGTTCTTCGGCCCGACCATCGTCAGGACCAGGATCGTCGACGGTGCGGATGAGCGCGCAGCGCCGGCGCTCCGGAAGGGAGCGTCCGGCCTGACCATCGCGACCCTGCTCCTCCTGTCGACCGGCGTCGGCGCACCCGCTGCGACCGTGCTCCGGATCGCCTCAGCAGCGGCGATGGCCGTCTATGCCCGGGCCGTCACGGTGGTGTGTCTGCCCGTTGCCACCGCCGCGCGAGGCGCGAAGTCGTCAGCCACGCGCTGGCCGATCATCGCGGCAAGCACCTGGTTCCCGATCGTCGCCTGGGCGGACGTCGCGGTCATCGCGACGGCCACCTGGCGCTGGCTCGACGCGTTGGGGCTCGCGATGCTCCTCGGCGTGCTCGGGCAGACGATCGCAGCGGTGCTCACCTACCTCGCGCCGATGCTGCGATCTGGCACCTCAGCGGAGCGCGCCGCGCTGCTGTCCCGGCTCGCACGGGGAGCGAGCTCTCGGACGATCGCGTTCAACATCGGCGTCGCGAGCATCGTCGTGGCAACGGTGATCGGAGACACGGTGGGCGGTCGGATCAGCCAGCTCGGCTGGATCCTCGTCGCCGGCAGCCTCGCCTGGCTGCTCGGCGCCGGAACGTCCCGCATGCCCCAGGGTGACGTCTAGCCGCCGGTGCCGGTGGCCAGGGCCACGAGCAGGTCGAGTTGCTCGACTGGCAGCTCGCCGGTGACCCGCGCCACGACCAGACCGTCGCTGTCCAGCACGACCCAGAACGGGAACGAGCTCACGCCGTACGCCCCGGCGATCTCGCTGGTCTCGCTGTCGAGAACGACCGGCTCGGGCCATCCCTCACGGTCGAGCCACGTCTGCGGGGGGAAGTTCGGCTGGCCCGAGTCCGTCGCGGTCGCGACCGCGTACATGTCGACGTCAGCGGAGAGACCGCCGGCTTCGAGCCATGGCACGACCACCGGAACCTCCGCCTGGCAGTGCGAGCACCAGTGGGCGAGGAACGCGAGGATCTGTGGACGGCCACCGTCGCCGAGCTCAACGCTGGTGCCGTCGGCCGTGGTGGTGACCACGATCGGTGCGGACTTCCCGACCGCTTCGTCCGGCCCGCTCGCGAGCGGCGGCAGGCTGGACCCCGCGATGGCGATGTCTGTCCCGTACGGCGAGACGACCGGGGCCGTTTCGCCGCCGGCGGTCATGAACGCGATGATCAGCGCCGTCAGGACGATCGCGACGACGGCGCCGATGAGGCCGGGGTTGGCACGGGGAGATGACTTCACGTTGGTCATGGGGTGTCAGCCTTGATCGAGGGGATGGTCGTCGGCGAACGCTGGGCGACAGCCACCAGCGAGGAGACGGCGATGACGGTGCTCAGCGCCATGAACGGGATGGAGACGAAGCCGAGCTCGTTGACCCAGCGAACAGAGCAGGGGGCGCTCGGATCGCAGCTCGTGCCACCACCAAGGTTCGGCCAGGTCTGCAGGGCCCAGTGGTAGATGCTCGTCGGAGCAACCAACGCCGAAAGCGCCCACACATAATCCCTCGCGTCGTCCCGTCGTCGGATCCGAGCGATCGCGAGGATGACGACCATCGGGTAGATCCCGATCCGCTGGAACCAGCACAACCGGCACGGCGTGAAGCCCACGATCTCGGAGTAGTACAGCGACCCCGCGACCGCCGTTGCGCTGACCGCCAGCGCTGCCGTCGTCGCAACGTCGCGCACCGGCTCGATCCAACGAGCACCGCGCAGCCAGCCGATCCACAGCGCACCTCCACCCACGAGCGCGAAGACGCTGAGCAGGGCGAGGAAGCGGGAGACGACCGCGAGGGGCAACACGTCGCTTTCGGGGAGCTGGGTCGGACATCAACGAGACATGATTGCGCACTGAAGACGATCACGACAGGACCGATGGACCCGGTGGCGGCGCCGATCGTCCCGCCCGACGCCGTGGCGCGGTTCGCGGACCCACACCGTGCTCGCCCAGCGCACAGGGCAACGGCCGCCCCCTGAGGAGCGGCCGTCGTGCGGTGTTCGGGTGCGTCGCCAGCCCGGGCGACGCCGACGCGCTTGCTCGATCCCTCAGGCAGCTCGGACGGTCTCGACGACCTCGGACGCGACGACCGGGAGCTCGGCGATGGCGGCGCGCTTGCGGCGCGACAGCTTGTCGAGCATCCCGTTCGGCAGCGACAGGCGGACGACCTTCGCCCAGGCGGACGCGAGCTGCTTCGGGAACGAACCCGAGACGTAGGTCAGGCCGTTGCGCTCGAAGAGGTCGCGGACCTGCGGGGCAATCTCCTGGTACCGGTTGCTCGGCATGTCGGGGAACAGGTGGTGCTCGATCTGGAACGACAGGTTGCCGCTCGCGATGTGCATCGCCTTGGAGCCGTTGATGTTGGCGGCACCGAGCATCTGACGCAGGTACCAGTCGCCGCGGGTCTCACCTTCGATGGACGCCTTCTCGAACGTCTCGACGCCCTCGGGGAAGTGGCCACACATGATGATGCTGTGGGTCCAGAGGTTGCGGGCGAGGTTCGCGGTGGCGTTCGCGGCGATCGTCGTCAGCGCGGACGGGCCTGAGAGCAGCGGGTGGATGACGTAGTCGCGGACCGCGTGCTTGCGGATCTTGCGCAGCACCTTGCTGCGCTGGGCGCGGAACTCGTCCTTGTCCTTGCGACCGGCGAGGTACTTGCCGATCTCGAGGTCGTAGGCGGCGATCCCGTACTGGAACAGGCAGGCGTTGATCAGGTTCCAGACCGGCTGTGCGAGGTAGAACGGCATCCACTTCTGGCCCTCGTCGACGCGCATGATCCCGTAGCCGAGGTCGTTGTCCTTGCCGAGCACGTTCGTGTAGGTGTGGTGCAGCTCGTTGTGGGAGTGCTTCCACATGTCGGCCGGGGTGACGTTGTCCCACTCCCAGGTCGTGGAGTGGATCTTCGGGTCGCGCATCCAGTCCCACTGGCCGTGGAGGATGTTGTGGCCGATCTCCATGTTCTCGAGGATCTTCGCGACGCTCAGCCCCGCGGTGCCGAGGAAGAACGCCGGCGGGAAGAGCGAGAAGAGCAGCACGCCGCGGCTTGCGAGCTCGAGGCTGCGCTGGGTGGCGATGACCTTGCGGATGTAGGCGGCGTCGTCGGCTCCGCGGCTCTCCATGACGGAGCTGCGGATGGCGTCGAGCTCGATGCCGATCTGCTCGATGTCCTCACGCGTGAGGTGGGCGGTCTGGTCGTTGGCCTTGAGCTGGATGGTGGTCATGAGGGGGTTCCTGTAGGAAGTCTGGGTGGTGATGCTGGGGTGGTGTTCAGAGGTCGATCGCGCAGGCCGAGGCCGCGGTCGTGATGCAGGTCTGGACGGAGACGACGTCGTCGCCTGCCGTGGTGATCTCGCCGGTGCGCATGTCGCGGACGGCGCCGGTGCGCAGCGGGACGACACAGCCGAAGCAGATGCCCATGCGGCATCCCGACGGCATGAGGACTCCGGCTGCTTCGCCGGCGTCGAGGAGCGACACGTCGCCGGCAACCTCGACGACCTGGTCGCTCTCAGCGAAGGTGACGGTGCCGCCGTCGCCGGCCTCGACCATCGCCGCGACGAAGCGCTCGACGTGCAGGCGCTCAGCCATCCCGGCAGCGGTCCAGTGGTCCTCGATCGCGGAGAGCAGTCCGCCGGGCCCGCAGGCCCAGACCTCGCGGTCGCTGACGTCGGCGACGATCGTGTCGATGGTCGTCGCGTCGAGGAGTCCGTCGCGGTCGGCGAAGATCTCGATGAGCTCAATGCGGCCGCGGTCGGCGAGACCGCGGAGCTCGTCACGGAAGATGGCGTCGTCGCTGCTCATCGCGCAGTGGACGACGACGACATCGGAGAGGTCGTCGAGCCGGCTGCGGAGCATCCCCATGGCGGGGGTGACGCCGCTGCCGGCGATGATGAAGAGCGTCTTCTCCGGGGCGGAGGCGGGGAGCGCGAACTCCCCTGCCGCCTGCTCGAGCTGCACGATGTCGCCGGACTTGGCGCGGCGGACGAGGTGGTTGCTGACGAGCCCGCCGGGGATGGCCTTGACGGTGATGGAGATCGTGCCGTCGGCGCGCTGCGGTGCTGAGGTCAGCGAGTAGGCGCGCCACTGGCGGACGCCCTCGATGTCCACGCCGATGCGCAGGTACTGGCCGGGAACGTGCGGACGCCAGGTCGGGCCCGGGCGCAGCACGATGGTCGCGGCGTCGCAGGTCTCGGGGCGGACCTCGACGATCTTGGCCCGCAGGTCGCTGCGTGAGCGGACTGGAGCGAAGAGGTCGAGGAAGTCGGCCGGCACCAGCGGGGTCACAGCGCGCTGCGCGACCGAACGGATGCCGTCGCGTACCCGGCCCGTGACGGGGGGACGCGTGATGGTCATGGGGGCAAGTGGTGTGTTCATGAGACGTATCATGCCCCTCCCGAAGTGACTATTCTTGACACATGCGAGTAGAGTCAACTCAGTATTTCACCCCGAGGGAACAAATCACAATGACCAATCCCTCGTTGCAGCCGGCATCCGCGGCGCCGTTGTTGTCTCCGGACATCGTTCGTCGTCTCCAGGCACAGCTGCCGGAGGTTTCGGACCGAGCGCTGGCCCGCATCACCTCGGAGATCCCGGAGTACGCGAGCACCTGGCAGGGCGAGATGGCGTCGGTGATCGCGTCGGCGATCACCCTCGCGATGGGGGTGTTCCTGCGTCTGCTCGGGCAGGACCCGGACGACCCGACCGCCGAGACCCCGCTCGACGTGGCCCGCCAGGGCGCCTACGACCTCGGCCGCGGCGAGGCGAAGTCCGGACGCACCGCCGACTCGCTGCTCGCCGCCTACCGGATCGGCGCGCGGGTGTCGTGGGACTCGATGTCGACGACGGCCGTCGCCGAGGGCGTGCCCGCCGAGGCGATCGCCGAGTTCGCGGCCCTCGTGTTCGCCTACATCGACCAGCTGTCGGCATCGAGCGTCGCCGGCCACACCGACCAGCTGGCCCGTTCGGGACGGGTGCGCGAGCTCCGTCGTGAGCAGCTCGCGAAGGCCCTGCTCACCGACACGCCGACATCACGGCTGCTGGAGCTCGCAGAGGCGGCGGACTGGATCCCGCCGGCGACGCTGACCGCCGTCATGATCCCGTCGTCGCGCGCACGCGAGACGCTCGGCGCGCTCGGCCCGACCACCCTGAACATCCCCTCCGAGGTCCTCGAGCTCCGCGGCGCCGAGCACCACAACGTGCTGCTGGTCTCCGACGTCGTGAAGACCCGCGACCACGTCCGCCGCGTGCTGACCGGCAGCGAGGGCGTCATCGGACCGGCCCGGCCCTGGGACCGGGTCCGCGAATCACTGACCGTCGCCGTGCGGGCACGTGAGCTCCTCGGCACGGCCTCCGGGACAGTCCTTGACACCGCCGATCACCTGCACGCGCTTGTGGTGGCCGCAGACCCTGGCGCGCTCGTCGACCTCCGCACGTCGATGCTCGCGCCGCTGGAAGGGCTGACGCCGGCCGCCACAGAGCGGCTGACCGAGACCCTCCGCGCCTGGCTCCTGCACCTTGGCCGCCGAAGCGAGGTCGCTGCAGCCCTGCACGTTCACCCGCAGACGGTGCGCTACCGCATGAACCAGCTCCGCGAGCTCTACGGGGATCGCCTCGATGACCCGCACGTCGTCGAAGCGCTCGTCATCGCGCTCACGCCCGCGCTCGTCGCCGACGGATCGCCGGGCTCGTCAGGTACCGCTCGGAGCTGAGCGGACGACGTGACCTACGGTGCCCCATCTCAGCAATCCGGAGCCGACACGATGGCACCCAGGTCCCGACCTGTGGTTGACCCGCCCCTGACGACCGACGTCGTCGTGATGCCCGACGGCCGGGAGCTCGAGTACGCCGAGTTCGGCGACGCCGACGGCCGGCCCGTGATCTGGCTGCACGGCACGCCCGGTTCCTGCCGGCAGGTCGCGCCGGCGGCGAAGGCCGCGGCCGTCGCGCAGGGACTCCGCGTGATCGGCGTCGCACGTCCCGGCGTCGGACGATCCACGCCCGCCCCGCACGACCGGATCGTCGACGTGGCACGAGATCTCGTCACGCTCGCCGATCGCCTGCGACTGGATCGCTACGCCGTGATCGGCCTGAGCGGTGGTGGCCCGTACTCGCTGGCCCTGGGACACCTCGACGCCCACCGTGTCGTCGGGGTCGCGGTCCTCGGTGGGGTGCCGCCCTTCGTCGGGCCGGACGCGGCGACGGGGGGGCTAGTCGCGCTCGCACCACGCTTCGGCTGGCTCACCCGACGGGTGGAGGCTCCGGCCGCCTGGGCCGGCACCCGGCTCCTCCGCCCGCTGATCCCGTGGGGCAGCCAGATCTACGACGCGTTCTCCTTGATCATGCCTCAGGCCGACCGCGACGTGTTCGCCACGCCCGGCGTCAAGGACATGTTCATCGACGACCTCGCCCGCGGCGTGCGCGGACACGGGTTGCAAGCCGCAATGCGCGACGCGGTCCTGTTCGGCCGCGACTGGGGCTTTCGCCTCGCCGACGTCGACGTCCCCGTCCGCTGGTGGCACGGTGACAAGGACACGATCATCCCGCTCGCGCACGGACGGCACGCGGCGGGTCTGCTCCCGAACGCGACGTTCGTGCTGCGTCCGGGCGGCTCGCACCTGTCCGGCTACGCCGCTGCCGACGACGTGGTCCAGGCGATCAGCGAGTTCTTCGTCTGACAACGGTCGCCGGGCTCATGAGGTGTCACTCGGAGCTGAGCTGACACCGTGACCTCAGCGCCAGGCCACGGCGAGGCGTTCCGGCGCGCGCAGCGGGCCGCCGACCGGCAGCGAGCCGGCTTCGTCGACGAGGCGCAGACCCGTCAGGCGGTCGAGGACCGCGTCGAGCGCAACACCGATCTCGTGCGTCGCGAGGTGCGAGCCCGGACAGAACTTCTTGCCGTTGCCGAACGTCATGAGCTCGGCGTGCGGGCGGGTGGGGTCGAAGTCATCCGCGCGCGCGAACACCTCGGGGTCACGGTTCGCACCGGCGATGCTGAGCAGCAGGAACGACATGGCGCCCAGCGCGACGCCACGGACCTCTGTGGGCTGGACGACGAGCCGGGGCAACACCGCGACCGGTGGATCGAAGCGCAGGCCTTCACGCACCGCACCCGCACGCAGGGCTGGGTCGTCACGCACCGAGGAGAGGACGCGGGGGCGGTGCAGGAGCGCAGACAGCAGGTTGCCGATGCCGTGCGCCGTGGTGCTCGCGCCGACGGCGAACAGCAGACGGACGTGGGCGAGGACGTCTTCATCCGTGAAGCTCTGGCCATGGCGCTCCGCGAGGACGAGCCCGCTGAGCACGTCGTCGAGCGGCTCGGCTCGACGGGCCGCGACGACCTCTCCGACGTGCGCGTCGAACTCCGCGCGCGCTCGCGCGGCGAGCTCCGGCGCCATCGCGTGTGAGAGCAGCCCCGCCGCCCAACGTCGGGTGTCGTCCTCCCCGGAGCGGGGCAGCCCGAGCTTCCGCGCGATGGCGAGGTACGGGAGCACCGACGTGAACTCCGCGACGAGGTCGACCTCGCCTCGGTCGACGAACCCGTCGATGAGCTCTTCGGCGAGAACGGTGAGCCGAGCCGCGTCGAACCGCTCGATGGCCCTCGACCGGAACGCCGGCGTGGCGAGCTTGCGCAGCCGGTCGTGCTCGGCGCCGCTCGCATCGATGAACGTGTGACCGATCGCCGGCAGGGTCGACAGCTCGTAGACCGGCGCCCCGGGCACGAGGACATCGTCGCGCAGGATCGACTTGACCGTGGCGAAGTCCGTCGCGATGACGGCCGGCTGGCCGAAGAACGTCGTCGACGTCACCGCGCCCGCCTCTCGCAATGCCGCGAGGGCGTCGTGCAGGTCCTGGCCGACGAGGCGGTCGATCGCGAGGTCCACCGAGGACGGGTCCGTCAGATCTGCGACGCCGACGGGGCTCGTCAACGCGTCCGTCCCGCTCGACGACAGGCGTCCGGGAAGCACGACACGCCCGAAGGGCGCGCGAAGTTCCCGGTCATTCGGCGTGGTCACGGCGCGACGGAGGTCTGCTCGAGGGCGAGGTCCTTCTTCCTGAGCAGCTGGCGAAGCATCACGTGTCCTTGCGGGTGCCGGAGGCTCACCGGCGAAGGGGCGCCGTGTCCATGGCCGCACCGTACGGCGGAGGCACATGCACGTCAGGGAGTGTCGGCCGCGCACTCGATCGGCGAGGACGACGTCGCCGACAGCCGTGCGGGCGCGACGGAGTGACAGGCCCCGATGACGATCGGCGGCCGAGTACGGTCGCCCCTCCGAGAGGTGACGTGAAGATGACCGGACCGACCAGGGGGACGCTGACCGTCGCTGAGCTGTGGCGGTTCCCGGTCAAGTCCATGCGCGGCGAACGTCTTGAGTCCACGGAGGTCGGGCCCCATGGGTTCCCCGGAGATCGGGCCTTCGGCATCGTCGACGTCGAGACCGGCAACGTGCTGACCGCCCGCCGCGAGCCTCGGCTGCTGTTCGCCGCAGCGACCTGGCACGACGAAGAGGTGTCGATCGTCGGCGAGGACGGCGCCCGGCTCGACTCCGATGCCGCGCTGTCCGCATGGCTCGAGCGCGCCGTCCGTCTGGTCCGGGCGGGCAACGAGGGTGGCGTCTACGAGAACCCGGCCGACGCCGAGAAGGAGACCGGATGGACCTCATGGCAGGGGCCGGGTGACGCGTGGCATGACAGCGATCAGACCCGCGTGTCGCTGGTGTCGAGGACGACCCTTGGCGGCTGGGACCCCGGGCGCTTCCGCTCCAACGTGGTCCTGAACGGCCGGGGCGAAGACGCTCTGGTCGGCACGAACGTCCGGCTCGGCGAAGCGAGCCTCTCCGTCACCAAGCGCGTTGGTCGCTGCGTCATGGTCACGCGGGCGCAGCCAGACCTCGCGGTCGATCGCGACGTCCTGCGGACGGTTCACCGCGAACGCGGGGGCACGCTCGCGATCGGTGCGGTCGTCACCGCCTCGGGGCCCGTCGCCGTGGGCGATCTCCTGACGTGAGACCTCGGGAGGTCACCTCGAGGTGGGCGCGGTGCGAGCTCAGGAACGCGGCGCCCATCCTGGCGCGGCCCAGCCTGCGATACATGGCTCCGAGGATCCCGGAGGCGTCGACGTCGCTCACGACGACCCGGTGCATCAAACCCTCGCTGCACTCGATGAACTCGTCCACGAAATGCGACCGCATCGTCACCCGTGCGCCGGCTTCGTACACCTCGTCGTACTCGACCACGACCAGCCGGTCGTCGACGTGTGGCGAGATGTTCGTACGTCGCATGACGCCCGCGTTCGTCCGGATGACGACGTGGTCGGTGCCCTGCTCGACCAGCTCGGCCGAGGTGATCCCCGGCATCGCTCGGACAACTCCCACGTAGAACTCGCCGAGATCATCGAGCGAGCCCTTCAGGTGGTCGAGATCGCAGTCGACGTGGCCTGTCCCTTCGAACCAGATCGACATCGTCCTGTCCCTTCTCGACCCCTTCGCGACGCAGCCCTGACCCAGGTCGTCACCAGCTGCTCGCGTCGGTCCGGACCCTGCGGATGATGGCCCGCTCTCCCTGCCGCGAGTAGTGCCGTTCGGGCCTCACGGCTCGGGACCTGTGGCGGTTCCACCGGAAGCGAGCCGCTGATTCGCTTCGAGCATCGAACTCCGGAGCCCCCATGCCCACGACCTTCACCGAGATCATCGAAGACCTCCGCGGCCCGACCCGAGACTTCCGCCGTGCCGCGCCGGAGACCTGGGCAGGCTTCGGGCAGCTGCATCAGACCAGCATGGCCGATGGCGTGGTTCCGGAGCACATGAAGGAGCTGGTGGCGTTGGCCATCGCGGTTGCCACGCACTGCGACGGGTGCGTCGCCTACCACGCCAAGGGGGCTGCGGTGAAGGGCGCCTCGCGCGAGGAGGCCGTCGAGGTGCTCGGCGTCGCCCTGCTGATGGCGGGTGGCCCAGCGTCCGTGTGGGCTCCGCGTGCCCTGGCCGCGTTCGACGAGTTCGCAGAGCCGGCCGACGAAGCATGACCACCTCATCGCCGGCCTCGAGCCCCAGCACGGACGTGCTCTCTCACGTCCACGACGGCGCACGTCTGGTCGTTCCGCTCGCGAACGGCGAGCCGGTCTCCCTCCTTGACGCGATCGAGGGCGCAGTCGATGACCTCCGCGGCGTGACGGTGCACCAGATGCATGCGCTCCACGATCGCGCCTACCTCCGAGGCGAGCAGCCGGACCGGCTCCGCCACGTGAGCTACTTCCTGTCCCACGTGACCCGCCCGCACTTCCACTCGGGTGGTCTGGACCTGGTTCCCGCGCACTTCAGCGAGGTGCCAGAGCTGCTCAGCCATGCAGGTGGACCGGATCTCGTCCTCGCGGCCGCAGCCCCGATGGACGATCACGGTTACTTCTCGCTCGGCACCAACGCGGACTACGTGGCCGGCTTCGTGGGACGCGCGCCGTTCTACCTCGAGGTCAACCGGCAGATGCCCAGAACGTTCGGTCGCAACCAGGTGCACGTCAGCCAGGTCGCAGGATGGACCGAGGTCGACCGGCCACTCGTCGCGGTGGCCCCGCGCGCGCCCAACGCGATCGACCTGCAGATCGCCGACCACGTGGCCGAGCGCATCGCAGACGGCGACACGATGCAGGTCGGGATCGGCGCGATCAACGACGCGATCCTCGCCAAGCTGGTCGATCACCGCGACCTCGGGCTGCACACCGAGCTGCTGTCCGACGGGGTGATCGACCTCGTCGAGTCCGGCGCGCTGACCGGCGTCACCAAGCGCACCGGACGCAACAAGCACGTCGCGACGTTCGCGCTGGGAACCCAGCGGCTGTATGAGTGGCTCGACGACAACGCGTCGGTCGAGCTGTGGCCCGTCGAGCACGTCAACGATCCCCGCGTCGTCGCACGGGAGGACGCCTTCGTCTCCGTCAACGCGACGACCGAGGTCGACCTGCTCGGGCAGTGCGCCAGCGAGACCGTTCAGGGCAAGTACTGGTCCGGGAGCGGAGGCCAGTCGGACTTCGCCCGCGGCGCGCTGTACGCCGAGCACGGCCGAGGTTTCGTCGTCACCAGATCGACGGCCCGGAACGGGGAGCTCTCGCGCATCGTCGGACGGCTCTCGCGAGGCTCCGTCGTGACGACGCTCAAGAACACCGTCGACCACGTCGTCACGGAACACGGCGTGGCCGAGCTGCGTGGCCGGTCAATCCGAGAGCGCGCACGCGCGCTGATCGCCATCGCGCACCCGGACCACCGCGACTGGCTCACGGACCAGGCCGCAGCGCTCGGATATCTCTGACCACGACCGACCGCGGATGGTCGACGACCCGCCGGGACCTTCGGCCGCCAGCACAAGACCTTCGGCACTGCTCTCCCGCGCTGACCGCTCGTAGCGTCGCCGTCAGCGACAGCAACAGTCCTGCCGTCGCGCAAACCTGAAGGTGATGACCATGAAGAAGCTGCTCGTCCTCGGCGCAGGCACCGCCGGCACCATGGCGGCGAACCGCCTTCGACGCCGACTCGACGCCGACGCCTGGGAGATCACGGTCGTTGACCGCGACAACCGCCACGACTACCAGCCCGGCTACCTGTTCGTCCCCTTCGGGACCTACGCGCCGGACCAGGTCTCCAAGGACCGTGACGCCTTCATCCCCGACGGCGTCACGATGATCCATGCCGAGATCGATCGCGTCGACACCGACACCGACGTCGTGTTCCTGGCTGATGGGACCGAGCTCGCCTACGACCAGCTGATCATCGCCACCGGAACCACCCCGCGGCCCGACGAGACGGAAGGGATGGCAGAGGACGAGTGGCGCGAGAGCGTCTTCGACTTCTACACGCTCGAGGGCTCCGTCGCGCTGGCTGACAAGCTGGCCAGCTGGGAAGGCGGCCGCCTGGTCGTCCACATCACCGAGATGCCGATCAAGTGCCCGGTCGCGCCGCTCGAGTTCGCGTTCCTCGCCGAAGCCCACTTCCGTGAGCGCGGTCTTCGCGACCAGGTCGAGATCACCTACGTCACGCCGCTGGACGGAGCGTTCACGAAGCCCATCGCGGCCTCGCTCCTGGGCGACATGCTCGAGGAGCGCAAGATCCATCTCGAGGCCGACTTCGTCATCGAGCGCGTCGACAACGAGGCGAAGGCGATCGTCTCCTACGACGAGCGCGTCATCCCGTTCGACCTGCTCGTCACCGTCCCGCTGAACATGGGCGCGGACTTCGTCGAGCGCAGCGGGCTCGGCGACGAGCTCAACTACGTCCCCGTCGACCAGCAGACGTTCCTCGCCGACGGCCACGACAACATCTTCGCCCTCGGCGACGCCGCGAACCTGCCGACGTCGAAAGCCGGTTCCGTCGCACACTTCGCGGTCGAGATCTTCGAGGAGAACTTCCTCCAGCACATCGCGGGTCGGCCCATGACCCACGCGTTCGACGGACACGCGAACTGCTTCGTCGAAGCCGGTGACGGCAAGGCGCTGCTCCTCGACTTCAACTACGACACCCAGCCGCTGCCCGGCAAGTATCCGATCCCCGGCGTCGGCCCCCTCACCCTGCTCGGCGAGACCGAGGCCAACCACTGGGGGAAGCTGCTCTTCAAGTCCATCTACTGGAACGTCCTGCTCCCGGGTCGCCAGATGCCGCTTCCACCCCTGATGGCCATGGCAGGCAAGCACGACCCGACCGCGGCGCCCGCGGCTGCCCAGGAGGTTCCGGCATGACCGCGATCGACATCACCACCGAAGACCGCGTCTCGACGACGAGCGATCTCGACGCACGCATGGACCGCATCGAGGGCATGCTCGACGAGCTGCTGTCGACCAGCAGGGAGCGCCGTTCGATGCTCGACGACGTCTCGTCGGATCTCCAGCCGATCCTGCGCAGCGCCTTCGAGTCGGTCGTCGCCAAGGCAGGCCAGCTCGACCAGCAGGGCTACGCGGACTTCGGTCGCGAGGCCGCCGGGATCATCGGACGCGTCGTCGCCAACTTCAGTCCCCAGGACGTTCGCGCCCTCGGCGACAACGTGGTGCTCATCCTCGAGGCTCTGCGCGAGATGACCCAGCCCGAGGTGATGGCGATGGTCCGCCGCACGGCCCATGTCGTCGGCGAGCAGCCGACGAACCAGACCCCGCCCCCGTCGATGATGGGGATCCTGCGAGAGCTGCGAGAGCCCAGCGTCCGCAACGGGCTCGACCAGATGATCAACATCCTCCGCTCGATGGGCGATCCGCCCGCAGCGGCCACCAACGAACCACAGAAGGGGGCGACGAAATGACGCTCGCAACCATGAACGGTCGAGATATCCACGTCGACGCCGAAGGCTTCCTCACCGAGTACGGAGAGTGGGACGAGGATCTCGCGAAGGTGCTCGCGGCCAACATCGGCGTTGAGCTGAGCGAGGAGCACTGGGTCCCGATCCGGTTCCTCCGCGAGGACTACGTCGAGCAGCAGACCACCGCGACCCTCCGCCGCGTGACCAAGGTCGGCGGCATCCCGACCAAGAACTTGTTCCGCCTCTTCCCCGGCAAGCCTGCCAAGAAGATGTCCTACATCGCCGGGCTGCCCAAGCCCGTCGGGTGCGTCTGACCACCCACACCTGACACGACCCAGGAGGTCACAACCATGAGCACCACCCAAGCGGCACCCATCCCCAGCTTCGACAGCGCAGCGTCCGAGGGGCGCAAGCTCGCCATCATCTGCTCGAAGGGCTCGCTCGACATGGCGTACCCGGGGCTGGTCCTGGCGAACGCGGCCCTCGGTGAGGGCATCGAGACCCACATGTTCTTCACGTTCTGGGGCTTCGACATCATCAACAAGAAGACGATGGGGACGCTGAAGTTCAACCCCGTCGGCAACCCCGCAACGCACATGCCGACCGCCCTCATGGGACTCCCCGGCATGCAGTCCTTCGCGACGCACATGATGAAGAAGCAGATCGAGGGCATCGACGTCCCCGACGTCCCCGAGTTCATGGAGCTCATCTCCGACGCGGGCGGTCATCTGTGGGCCTGCCGCATGTCGGCCGACATGATGCACGTCGAGGAGGAAGACCTCTACGAGAACGTCGAGGGCATCATCAGCGCCACCGACTTCATCGAGCTCAGCGAGGGCGCCCAGATCATCTTCATCTGAGGCTCACGCTCAGACGCCGCCGCGCCTCCCGGTGCGGCGGCGTCTCACGCTTTCCGGGACGGCCCAGATCAGCTGATGAACCTGATCGTGACGGGGTACCGGTAGGCCTGTCCGTTGCCGGCGGCGATGATCCCGCGGACCGTCGCGACGATCCAGAGGATCCCGACGGCGGCGAGCATCGGGAGGCCGATGAGGACGAACACGAGGACGAAGCTGATCACGCCGTACAGCAGGACGGACAGGTTGAAGTTCAGCGCCTCCTTGGCGTGCTCCGCCGAGACCGGGTCGACCTCGCGCCGCACCATCCACACGACGAGCGGCCCGAGGAACGCGAGCGCGAAGAACGCCGCCACGAACGCCGAGGCATGCGCCCCCATCGACCAGTTCCGCACGTCCTGCGCGTTCGCCACCGGATGTCCCGACGGCGGTCGCGGCGCGGGCGGTGTGGGCATGCCCACCGGCGACGGAGGCGGTGGGGACGGCGGGACGACGTCGTCCGTGGGCCACGTGGCGTCGTCGGCGGAACCAGGCTCGACCATGCTGCACTCCTCGTTCGGCCGCGACACCCGCGCGGTCACCAGACCACGGTACGTCCCGATCAGCGACCTGACGACGGACCTTCGTCAGCGACGGCGGATCATCCACGACGAGAGCAGCGCGGCGAGGCCGGCGAGGGCCAGCCCGCCGCCGGTCGTGGGGAGCGGGGCCGGATCAGGCGCCGGCTCGGGAGCGGGCTCCGGCTCGGGTGCCGGCAGCTGCGTGACCTCGCCTGCAAGGCACGACGCGCGGATGTCGTCATTGACGAGCGGGCTGCCATCGCGCGACGGGAAGCTGCGGGCCGAGCGCATGTAGAAGCTGAACCGCTCGCAGTAGGTGAGGTCCTCGAGCAGCCGCGCGTCAGCGGTGTCGTAGCCGGGCTCGTCCGACTCCTTGAGCCAGCGGTCCATCCAGGCGACGGTGTAGTGCGCGGCCATCGGCGTGCCCCAGCTCGTCCAGTCGGTGGAGGAGAAGTTCACGACCGGCGTGGTCGGGATCTGGGACCACTCGTAGTGCGTCGAGCCCTGGATCGTGAACTGCACGACCGGGAGATCGGCCTCGACCCACGCGGCGAACGCGCCCTTGTCCGACTCCGGGTCCGGCGAGCTGAAGAACGGGACGTTCACCAGCCCGTACTCGCTCGACTGCCCCATCGCGGGCACCCGCGGAACGATCGGTGCCGCGGACGACAGCGAGTCCCACGCCACGATCACGTCGACCGGGTTCTCCGTGTCGATCTGGCCTTCCCACGGGTCCATCGCCTGGACCCGGCTCACGCCGGTGGCGCCGAGGGAGTGCCCGGCAAGTCCGAGCCGATCGTGGTCGAGGACGTCGAAGTGCGGGTTGTTGGCCGACGCGTTCGTGAGCCCGTACAGCGGGTTCACGCTGGCGGCGCAGGTCACGTTGTGGGGGTAGGGCTGCTCGGGCGTGGAGCGGAAGAAGTCGATCGCGTCAACGGTCCCGTCCCAGAACACGGTCGAGTTCGCGTTGCTGCCCTGCTGGCCCGTCGGCGTCTGGGTGTCAGAACGTCCCTGCCCACGGACATCCCACGTCATCACCGTGTAGCCCGCTTCGACGAGCGGCTGGGCCGCCCACCAGTACAGCGGCTCCGGGGCCTGGACGGATCCCGTCGTGATCACGACGCCGGGGAGACCATCGCCTGCCTGCGCCCCGAGCGGCGTCCAGATCCTTCCCGAGAGCCGAGCACAGTCGCGGTCGTGGAACAGGACCTCCGTGAACGAGCCGACGTCGTCGTAGAACGGGTCGACGCCCGGGTAGCGGAAGGGGTCGCCTCCGCAGGTGAGCATCCAGTGGTTGCAGAGGTTGCCCGCGTTGAGGAACCCGTTCGCGGCCTGGAACTCCACGTAGGCCGCAGCGTTGAGCGCTGCCTGCTCGGAAAGGCGCTGCTGGAAGGCCGGGGAGGAGAGCTCGCGGTTCGCCTCGTCACGGGTCCGCGCGAAGTTCCCCGCCTCCCGCGCGCCCCACTCCGGGGTTCCGTCGTCGGGGCCCTCAGGGATCGCGAAGGCTGACGAGGTCGAGACGGCGAACAGGGCCGTCACGACGCCAAGCAAGACCCGAACCCGCATCGACCAACCCGTCGTCGTGTTGGCTGGACCGTAGCGACGCCGACGGAGATGTCGGCCCTGTCTGCATGGATGACCCGATCTCTGAGGTCTGTGCAGCATCACTAGGCTGCACAGACCAACGAGGTGAGGCACGAAGGTGACAGCGGGAACGGGCGTGAGCGCGCGCATCGCCCTGAGCGTGGCCTCCCTCACCGTGGCCGTCGGCAGCGTTGCCGTCGCCCCGCCCTCGGCGCATGCCCAGGCCAGTGGCGGCTCAACGATCGAGCCGACCTACGAGGTGGTCATCGAGCGCAACCACTACGTGGAGATGGAGGACGGCGTCCGGCTGGCTCTGGACGCTCACCGCCCCGATGCGCCCGACGGCGCCACATTCCCGTGTCTGGTCGAGATGACGCCGTACCACAAGGAGGGGCGGGCAGCCGAGGGCGCCGACTTCTTCGCGCCGAGAGGGTTCGTGCTGATCGAGGTCGACGCGCGCGGCACCGGCGGCAGCGAGGGAACCTACGACTACGTGTTCTCGCCGCAGGAACAACGTGACGGTGCCGCGATCGTCGAATGGGCTGCCCTCGAGTACCCGTGGTGCAACGGCAAGGTCGGGCTCTTCGGCGGCTCCTACTCGGGGATCATCCAGTACCTCATCGCCGCCCAGCAGCCGCCACACCTCGAGGCCATCGCACCCCAGCGCGCCTACACCGACCTGTACCGCGACATCGTCCACCATGGCGGAATCCTCAACGGCAGCTTCGTCGCGTTGTGGTCCTCGGCAGCGGAGAGCCTGAACGCGTCGGGTCCCGACGTCACCACGGGCCCCTCCCCCGAGACCGCCGCGCAGGTCATGTTCGACCACGCCCAGAGCGATCGGCTCTACCTGCAGTACTTCAACGAGCCGTACGACGGCGAGGTCTACCGGCAATCGTCGCTCTGGTGGCAGATGGAGCGGCTGCAGGTCCCGACCCTCCACATCGCGGGTTGGTACGACGCCTTCACCCGCGGCCAGGTGCTCGGGTTCCAAGAGGCCCTCGCGCTGGAGCGGCGGGGCACGATCGGCGGGCCGAACCACATGATCGTCGGCCCCTGGAACCACGCCGAGACGCATGCGGTCTCCTACGAGCAGAGCGGCCGCGACCTGCTGGACTGGTACCGGTACTGGCTCGATGACGGGCCGAGGCCGGCGTTCATGGACGGACCTCGGGCGCGGTACTTCGTCATGGACGAGACCCGTCTGGCGCCTGACGCGGGCGAGTGGCGCCTGTCCGACGACTGGCCACCGACGGGGTCCGATCAGGTGCGCCTCTACCTGCGCGATGGTGAGCTGCTGTCGACGGACGCCCCCGACGTCGACGAGGCCTCCGCCACGTATGACTATGTGACCCACGCCAACGCCGGCGAGTTCCCCTCACGGTGGGACAACGCCGTCCCTGCGGTTCCCCAGAACGACCAGGACCAGCAGCTCGACGAGTGGCGCGGGCTGGTCTGGTCGACCGAGCCGCTCACCGAGGACTTGGTCGTCGCGGGCCCGATCACCCTGCATCTCGAAGCGGCGACCGAGCCGCTCGGAGCGCGACCTGCGCTGCCGCTCGGAGCCGTCGGTGGCGTGATCGGCCTGCCCGGGATCGGCCAGTTCAGCCCGCCGTTCCACGACACGGACTGGATCGTGAAGGTGGCCGAGGTCTCCCCCGACGGGACCTCCACGTTGATCACCCCGGGGTTCCTCCGCGCATCACAACGCGACCTCGACCCCTCGCGGTCGGTGCTGACGCCGCTCGGCGTCATGGACCCGTTCCCGTTCCACACGGAGGACACCGTGGCCCCTCCCACGCCCGGCGAGACGCTCTCCTACGAGGTCGAGGTGTGGCCCACCGCCAAGCGGTTCCGGGCCGGGAACCGTCTGCGCATCGCGCTGTACTCCGCGGACACGCCCGAGCACCTGCCCTTGCTGGTGCCGGCGCGCAACACCGTCTTCCAGGACCTCGCGAACGCCTCCTACCTGTCGCTGACCGTCCCCGGCGACGTGGTCGTCTCCGCGCCGACCCCCGAACCGGAGCCCGACGCACCGGGCCCGCTGCCGGCGACCGGTGGGGGCTTCGCGGCCCTCGGGCTGGCGCTCACGATCGCGGCCGGGCGCATGGCCCGGCGATCACGCGAGACGTAGGACGTCAGCCGATCACCGCGGTGGCTTCACCGCCCGGACGAGGCAGTCAACGGCCGTGCGCGTCGAGCCGTCGACGTCGACCTCGCGGAACACCTGCCCGGCCTGCTCGACCTCAAGGCCCAGCCCGTCGACGTCCGCGACGACGTCGTCCGCCGTCAGCAGGATGGTCGGGTCCTGGGGGCCGCCGACACCGCGCTCGAGGTTGTCCAGGTCGTGTCCGACGACCAGCAGGGTCCCGCCCGGCCGAACCGCGTCGGCCGCCCGTCGATGTGCGGCTCGACGCTGGCCCGGAACCAGGTGGAGGTAGAAGACGATCACCAGGTCGAACCCCTCGCCGTCGCCTGTCCACGTCGTCGCGTCACCGACCTCGAAGGTCAGCGAACCGGCGGCCTCACGCACCGCCGCGGTCGTGTCCGTGCCCGACGCAAGCGTCCTGGCCTTCTCGATGCCCACCGGCGAGAAGTCGACGCCGGTCGCGTCCCATCCCGACGTCGCCAACCAGATCGCGTTGCGTCCTTCGCCACAGGCGAGATCCAGCGCACGCCCCGCGGGCAGGTCAGCGACCTGCTCGACGAGGAACTGGTTCGGCCCGCGGGACCAGACCAGCTCAGAGGTCGCGTACCGCTCGTCCCAGCCTGCGCGGTTCATGTTCGACTCCCGGTGTTCAGCGACTGATTCACGGCGTGGTCGGCAGACCGGCCTGGGTCCAGGCGAGGATCCCGCCCTCGATGTCCGCGACGTCGGTGAACCCGAGATCGGTCATCACCCGACGCGCCCCTTCGGAGCGGTTGCCCGAGCGGCAGTAGATGACGTAGCTCGCATCGCGCGGGTAGGTGGCGATCCGCTCACGGAAGTCGGCAGCGTTGAAGTCGACGAGGCTCGCACCAGCGAGGTGGCTTTCCGCGAACTCGGCCGGCGTCCGCACGTCGATGAGCGTCGGCGCGGGCTCCTCGGCCAGAAGTCCCTGTGCCACGTTCGACGCGACGACACGCACACCGGGCTCCCCGGCCTCGGCCTGTCCAGCCGAGCCTTGCCCGGCGACGTCCAGCCCAGCCGATCCACACGCAGCGAGCACGACGGTCAGGGCCAGGACGAGCGCCACGGCGGGGCGACTCAACGTGGGGAGGGAGCGGGTCATGGGGATGGTCCTTCGACGTCTGAGGGTCTCGTCGACCCAGCACCATTTGTACGGACAATATTCCGTGCAGGTCACCGTCGCCAACCCACCACCACGTCACCCCACGCGCTCGTCGTCGCTCCCGTCCCGCAGCGGGACCGAACCGTCGTGGCTGTGGAGCTCATCGTGCACCGCGACGAGATCGTCGAAGGTGGGCAGGCCGGCTGGATCGAGGAGGTCGATGCCCGCGAGGTGCCGGGTGATCGCCGTGCCGTTGAGGTCGAACGCGCGGACAGCGCGGATCGCAGCGGCGACCTCGTCGTCGATGCGTTCGTGCTGGCGGAGGTGGTCGGCCCAGTCACGCACCTCGAACATCTCGGTGATCCGCGTGGGGTGCTCGACGTTGCGGTAGAGCTGCCACCGCATGGCGCCGGTCCGGTAGCGCTGACGTCGCAGCGCGGTCGCAGCGACGAGGAATGCCGGGACGTCCTGGGCCGCGAGCTCGAAGGTCGTGAGCACCAGCACCGGCGAGCCGGACACGCGCGCTGCGTGCTGCGGGACGCTCCAGTCGACCGGGACGTGGGGCTCCTCGATCTCGTCCAGGACCGGCAAGGGCAGCCGGCTGGACGCGAGCCCGAGCACGAGGGTGCCTGCGGTCAGCATCGTGACCGCCGTGCCAGCGCCCACCTGCTCCGCGAGCACGCCGGAGGTCAGCGACCCGATCGGCATGATCCCCATGAAGGCGAGCTGGTAGAGGCTGATGACCCGCCCCCGCGCCCACTTCGGAGCCAGCATCTGGGCGGTGACGTTGAACGTCGTCGCCGCCCAGACCCAGGAGAACCCGGCGACCGCCAGCAGCAGGCCGGACAGGACGGGCTGACGGGAGAGGCCGAACGCCGCCGCAGTCGCCCCGAACATCGTGATCGAGACCGGCAGGACGACGGCGCCGGGCACACGCGCGCGCAGCTTGGACTGCGTCAGCCCGCTCAGCAGCGCGCCCGCTCCGAACGTCCCGAGCAGGATCCCGTAGGCGCTGGCGCCCAGCCCGAGGTCATCGCGGGTCACGCTCGGCAGCAACGTCTGCACGGATGCAGCCGTGAGGCTGAACCCGGCGACGACGAACAGCAGCAGGCGCAGCGACGGGGTGTAGCGGACGTAGCGGATCCCGGTGAGCACGGCGCGGAAGACCGGCTCGCGGGGACCTCCGTCGAGGACGTCCTTCGGGAAGCTGAGCAGCACCGCGATGATCGCGAAGTAGCTCACGCCGTTGATGATGAAGGCTTCACCGATCAGGCCGGCCGCCACCATCGCGCCACCGATCGCGGGGCCGACGGCGCGTGCGACGTTGAACGCGACCGAGTTGAGCGCGACCGCCGAGGCGACGGTGTCGCGCGGCACGAGATCGTGGATGGTCGACTGGAAGGCCGGCAGCGACAGCGAGGTGCCGATCCCGACCATGAAGCTCAGCAGGACGAGGACGGTCGGCGTGACCTGCCCTTGGAGCGTCATGATCCCGAGCACGGTCACGCTGACAGCGTTGCCCATCTGCCCCACCGTGAGGAGCATGCGTCGATCGAGGGCATCCGCCAACGCCCCCGCAGGAACGGTCATGAACAGCCGCGGGAGCGCGAGCGACGCGGTGACCAGACCGACCATGAAGGGCGATCCGGTCAGCTCCAGCATCAACCACGGAGCCGCCACCATCTGGAGGAACGTGCCCAGGTTGGACACGATCATCGCGAGCCACAACCGGCGGTAGGCCTGCACCCTCAGCGGTGCGAAGGTCCCGGGGGGCGCTGCGGTGGTCGGGCTCATGTGCGCACGACCAGAAGCCGCCGGATCGCGCCGCCGCAACGCCGAGCACGTGCCCGATCTCGCATCTGCAGTCCCGTCGTGGGGTGGGACGGAACCGTACCGAGCGCCAACCACGCCCCTCCCACGCTGGCCCGCGCCATCACGTTCTGCGACACTGCCGATGAGCGCAGGAGCGATGCGATGGGTCGGCGCAGATCATCGGGGCGCGGCGTCACGGCCGTTGCCGTGTTCGCGACGATCTCGGCCGGCTGCACCGCCGCCCTCGGCACGGCTCCCACGCTCTCCGCCGTGCCCGGCGCCCCGGGCTGCGAGCTCTTCAGCCGGGACACCCACTGGCACCAGCCCGTCACCGACCTCGCCGTCCACCCGTCCTCGGAGACGTGGATCGAGGCGATCGGCGCCGGGATCCCCGTCCACCCGGACTTCGGGTCCGGGACGTGGGAGGGTGCCCCCATCGGCATCCCGTGGGTCGTCGTCGACGGCGACCAGCCCCGTGTGGACGTGAGCTTCCTCTACGCCGACGAGTCCGATCCCGGCCCGTATCCGATCCCCGACAACCCGCCGATCGAGGGCGGCCCCGACGGCGACGGCGACCGCCACATCCTCATCCTCGATCGCGACGCCTGTGTCCTGTACGAGCTGTTCGACGCCCACCCGGACGGCGACGACACCTGGTCCGCCGGCTCCGGCGCCGTGTTCGATCTCGAGGACGATCGCCTCCGCCCCGACGGCTGGACGTCCGCCGACGCTGCGGGCCTTCCGATCCTGCCCGGCCTCGTCCGAGGCGACGAGATCGCTGCCGGCGTGATCGACCACGCCATCCGGTTCACCGCCCCCCGCACCGCACGCGAACACGTCTGGCCCGCACGACACGACGCGGGTCGTGACGAGACAGGACTCCCGCCGATGGGCATCCGCGTGCGCCTGCGCGCCGACGTCGACCTCTCCACGATGTCCGACCAGGCGAAGGTCATCGCGATCGCGCTCCAGACCTACGGCGCGGTCCTCGCCGACAACGGCTCGCCGTGGTTCCTGTCCGGCTCTCCGTCGGAGAGCTTCGACAACACGGCGTTGCGTGACCTGCGCGACCTGACCGGCAGCGACTTCGAGGTCGTCGACACGGCCCCGTGGATCTCGGATCCGGACTCCCGTCGCGTCGCAGGAGCCGAGGCAGCGACACCTGCCGGGCGTGTCGCCGGCGACGACCGCATCGCGACGGCCGTCGCGTTGTCGACGTTCGGGTTCGATGCCGCCGATGCCGTGGTGCTCGCTCGCTCCGACGCGTACGCGGACGCGCTCGGCGCCACGGGCCTCGCCGCGGCGCTGGCGGCCCCCGTGGTCCTCACGAGACCGAGCGCGCTCGACCAGCGGGTCCGCGACGAGATCGGCCGCCTCGGGGCGAGTGACGTCCACCTCGTCGGCGGTGAGCGGGCGCTCTCCCCCGAGATCGTGTCCGCCCTCGAGGCGGATGGGCTCACCGTGCACCGATGGGCCGGGCCGGACCGCTACGCGACGGCCACGGCTGCCGGCGACGAGGCCGTGCGGATCTGGCGGAGCGAGGGCATCGCGAACGCCGGTGACGTCGCGGTCGTCGCCCTCGGTCAGCACGTGAACGCGAGCAGCGCATGGCCGGACGCGTTGGCGTCCGGCGGCCTCGTCGCCGCGCAGCGCGGCCGGCTCGTCCTCGTCAACCAGCAGGGGATCCCATCGGCGAGCCGGACCGCCCTGGAGAGCTCGCGCACGGCCATCGTCGCCGGTGGACCAGCCGCCGTGCCGGACGAGGTCGTGTCCCAGCTGGGCGTACCCGCCCGCCGCGTCTTCGGCCCGGACCGCTTCGAGACGGCGCTCGCGCTCGGTCGTGAAGCGCTCGACGGCCGCACGCCGAGCGTGCTGCTCGTCGCCTCGGGCCGGGCGTTCCCCGATGCGCTCGCCGCGACCGCAGCCGCAGCTGCCGAAGGAGGGATCGTCCTGCTCACCGATCCGGACGTCGTGCCGCCGTCCGTGCGAGCAGAGGCTCGCGTCTGGGACGCACCGACGTGGGTCGTCGGGGGCCCCGGGGCGGTGTCAGAGCATGCTCGGCGTCAGCTCGACCGGTAGGCCACCGCTGACCCTCAAAGCGACCATGACCGACTTCGCCGGGACCTTCGACCCTGCAGGTCTGACATCAGCCCCTTCCCACAGGGCGATCCGAGCTGCATGCTGGACACGACCGCTGACGCGGGCCGAACAGAGATGGACCGATGATGACCGACACCACGCATGCGCCCCGCCGTGAACCCACGTCCCCCACCGGGCCCGTCTCGCTCACCGAGGTCGGCGACGACGTCCTCGCGCAGGCACGCGAGCTTGATGCCGGAAGGTCCGCACGAACGCTCACGCCCGGAGCGGGCGCTGCGTTGAAGCAGACGGTCCTCGCGCTGACGGAGGGCAGCCGGCTCAACGACCATCGCGCTCCCGGGCCGGCGACGTTGCAGGTCCTCCGAGGCAAGGTCCGGATGGGAACCGCGACCGTCGAGATCGAGCTGGACGCAGGTCAATGGGCTCCCATCCCCGACGAGTCCCACGATCTGATCGCGATGACCGACGCGACGGTCCTGCTCACGGTCGTTTCCGGCGCACGCTGACGGCTGAAGCCGCCGATCGGGGATTCAGGGCCCCAGGGTTCAGGGCACCTCGCGCTGGAGCCACTCCCAGAACGCCTGCTCGTCGCCGGCGAGCGAGTAGCGGGCGCTGGTCACGTCCGGGAACTGCAGGAGCGTCTCGTCCAGCTGCGCCAGCAGAGCGGTCGAGCCACACGATGTGGACGCGTTCGGGATCCGCTGCGGCAGGTCCGCGACGAAGTCGACGATCGCCACATCGGCGACCTGCGACACCGACAGCACGACGTCGGCCGTCGCCGCGGTGAACCAGCCGCCGTACCCGGCCGTCATCTCCGCTGCGGTGGGTCCGGCCACCAGCGCGGAGAGCGTCGCCGCGAGCTGCTCGTCGGCGCCGACGTCGCGCACCCGGCCGAAGACCTGCGAGCAGTCGTCGGTGGCGTCGTCACGGGAGAAGAACACCTCGGTGCTCGCGGTCGCGCTGGCGGTGGGCTCTTCCGTTGCCGGCGGGGTCGGCGTCGGCTGCGTCGACGGATCTTCGCCACACCCCGCCACGAAGACGGTGGCCGCGCTGAGCGCGGCGACGAGCAGAACCTGGGGACGGCGCATGGAAGACCTCCACGATCGGATCGGCCCATTCTGCCCCACAGAGGTTGCGATGAACATGGACGATCGGGCGACGTTCACCGCCGTTCGGCGAGCTGTTCGAGTCCGCTTCGGCACCACCGCCACAGATAGAGTCGCCGTGGCGGACATCGGAGCGAACGTGGGCCAGCTGGACGAGACAGACCTCCCCGGAATCGGGCGACGCATCGAGTTCTTCAGCGACGAGGGCCGTCGGCTGGGCGTCGTGCAGCACCACTCAGGTCGACGCGAGGTGTTCGTGTGCAGTCCGGACGACCCGGACCGGAGCGAGCTCTCGATCAGCCTCTCCGAAGCCGACGCCGAGCACCTGGCCGAGGCGCTGAAGGTCGCGTCGGCAAGCCAGGATTCCGCACCGGTGACCTACGAGGTCGAGGGGCTCGTCTTCGAGTGGCTCGACGTTGCCGCAGACTCCCCGGTCGCAGGCAAGTCCATCGCCGAGCTCCAGATCCGTACCCGGACCGGCGCGAGCGTGGTCGCCGTGATACGCCGGCCCACGTCCGTACCTGCACCCGAGCCGGACTTCGTCCTCGAGGCCGACGACACCCTCGTCGTCGCCGGCACCGCTGAGGGTGTCGACAACGTCCTCGACCTGGTCCGTCCGCGCAACGCATGAGCCACACGGTCCTGCTGTGGCTGGAGCTGGGGGCCGTGCTGGCCCTCTTGGCCGTCATGGCTCGGGTTGCCCGGCGGTTCTCCCTCTCACCGATCCCGCTCTACCTCGGGGCAGGACTCGCGTTCGGTGAGGGCGGGCTGGTCCCGCTGGTCAGCGCCGGTGACTTCGTCGAGATCGGCGCCGAGCTCGGGGTGATCCTGCTCCTGCTCATGCTCGGGCTCGAGTACTCCGGAGGCGACCTGATCGGGAACCTCCGGCGAGCGAGCCCGATCGGGCTGCTCGACCTCGTCCTGAACTTCACCCCCGGGTTCGGCGTCGGCCTCCTGATCGGGCTCGGCGTCCTGCCGTCACTGTTCTTGGGCGGCGTGACCTACATCTCGTCGTCGGGTGTCACCGCCAAGGTGATCGCCGACCTGGGTTGGTCGGGAAACCGCGAGACACCGCTCGTGCTCTCGGTGCTGGTCTTCGAGGACCTCGCCATGGCGGTCATCCTCCCGGTGCTGGGCGCTCTCGCGATCGGTGGAAGCCTGTCCGGAGCTGCGGTGTCCGTCGTCGTCGCGCTGCTCGCGGTCGGGGCGACCTTGGTGCTGTCCATCCGCCATGGTGAACAGCTCAGCCGCGCGGCCTTCTCCGACTCCGACGAGATCAACCTGCTGACCATCCTCGGGATCACGCTGCTCGCTGCCGGGCTGGCCGAGTGGATCCACGTCTCCGCAGCTGTCGGTGCGTTCATCGTGGGGATCGCGATCTCCGGGCCCGCGGCTCATCGGGCGGAGACTCTGCTGTCACCCCTGCGCGATCTGTTCGCTGCGGTCTTCTTCGTCTTCTTCGGCCTCTCGACCGATCCGTCCGTGCTGCCCGCCGTCATCGGGCCGGTGCTCGGCCTTGCCGCCCTGACGGTCGCGACGAAGCTCGCCGTGGCGTGGATCGGTGGCGCCCGGGAGGGCATCGGGAACCGGGGTCGGTGGCGCGCCGCGGCAGCGCTGTCGGCGCGCGGCGAGTTCTCCATCGTCATCGCCGGGCTCGGTGTCGCCGCCGGTGGATCTGAGCGTCTGTCGGCGATCGCTGCCGGATACGTCCTGGTGACCGCGACGCTGGGCCCCGTCGCTGCGCTGTTGGCCGACAAGCCGCCTTCTCGCATCAAGGTCTCGTGAACCGGAGCCCCTCGACGTCAGGCCAGCCGCTCACCTGCGGTGACCGCGACGTCGAGCCGGTTCTCGGGCGGCGCCAACGGGCACGACCAGCGATCGTCGTGCACGCATGACGGGTGGTAGGCGAAGTTGAAGTCCAGCACGAGCTGGTCGTCGCTGCCGCCGAGGTCCGCGCTCTTCGCGCCGTCCAGGAGGTAGCGGCCGCCGCCGTAGGTCTGCTCCCCGCAGGTCAGGTCCCGGAACGGCAGGAACAGCCCGCCGCCGTACGCGTCGAGCCACCACAGAGCAAGGGTGCGAGCACGACCGAGCAGGGTGAACTCGACGGTGCCCACCCGGACGAAGCTCGTCTCGCCAGCACCCGAGTGTCCCAGCCGGTCCGGGGAGCCGGTCTCGGCGTCGTCCGGTGGCCGAACCGTCCCGACGGTCGCGAAGTCCGGGTCGTAGGCCCACCTCGGGATCGTGGAGAAGGTCGACCGTCGCGCTGCAGGGATCGGCGACTGGACGTGTGTCCGGTAGAGCTCGTCGCGTCCCTCGCACCAGTGGTTCCACCCTGAACGGCCGACGCCGCGTGCGCGGACCTCCGTGTGGAGGTCAGCGACGCGGCGTCGGTAGTCGGCCAGGTCCAGCAGCTCGGGCGCCATGGCCGGGAACCGGTCAGGCGTTGGCGTCGAGCCAGGCGCGAGCGACGTCGGATGCGTCCTCGGCGTCCAGCTCGACCTTGCCGTTGAGCTCGATCAGCACGTCCGTGGTGATCTTGGCCGAGATGCCGTTGATCAGCGCGACGAAGTCGTCGCCGTAGGCGTCGATCACGTTGTTGGCGACGACCGGGGTGATGTTCTCCACCGGGATGGCGCCCTCCGGGTCCTCGAGGATGACGAAGCCCTCGACGGCGATGACGGGCTGGGTCGAGAAGAGCAGCGAGACGTCGATCGCGCCCTGGGCCAGCGACGAGACGCGGACGCTGCCCTCCTGGATCGACTCGAACGTGATGTTGGTCAGCCCGTAGGTGTCGGTCAGCGCGAGCAGGCAGGTCGCCCGCTCCTCGCACTCCGGCGGCCCGCCGAAGGTGACGCCGTCGGTGACGTTCGCGAGGTCGGCCACGGTCACGAGCGAGTGCTCATCGGCGAAGGCCTGCGTCACGGCGAACGCGTTGGCATCTTGGCCCGGGGCCGGCTCGAGGACGGTCACGTTGATGGCATCGAACTCGGCCTGCAGCGCTGCGATGGTCGCGTCGAGGTCACCGGTCGGCTCGCCACCGAACCCGACGGACAGCGCCGATCCCGCGTACTCCGGCAGGAAGCTGATCGCGCCCTTCTCCAGCTCCGGCAGGATGACCTCACGTGAGCCGAGGTCCAGCTGGGTCTCCACCTGGTAGCCGGCGTCCTGGAGCGCGAGGGCGTAGATGTTCCCGAGGATCTGGCTCTCGCCGAAGTTGAACGAGCCGACCACGATGGTCGGACCCTCGACGGGCGTGCCGGTGGCCGACCCGTCGCCGGTCGGCTCGCTGCCGGAGCAGGCCGTCAGCGCGAGCGTCAGCGCCGCGGTGACCGCGACAGCGCGCGGCAAGGTGTGTCGGAGGATGCGCATGCTTGGGTTCCCTCTGTCGTCAGATCCAGGATGCAGCCGACAACGTAGGCGCCGTGTTCCGCAGCGCCACACACGGCTGGCGCAGAGCGCGGGCTCTGCAGCCGTGTCCTACCGACGGATCGGACGCGGTCGCAACCCGCGGGGCAGGAGGTGCTGTTCGCCGTAGGTGAACAGCCGCTCCACCGCGATGGTGAGCAGCGCGACCAGGAGCGCCCCCGCGAACACCTCGACGTCGCCGCCGCTGCGCAGCCTCGCGAACCCGTTGACGATGTAGATGCCGAGCCCGCCAGTCCTTCCGGTGATGACAGCGCCGAGCGCGACGGTCGCCACGACCTGGACGAAGGCGATGCGGATCCCGGTGAGGAGCACCGGCATGCCCGCGGGCAGCTCGACGCGCCACAAGATCTCCCGCTCGGTGTGCCCCATCCCCCGGCCGGCCTCGACGAGCGCATCGTCCACGCCGGCGATCGCGGCGTAGGCGTTGGTGAAGATCGGAGGAAGCGCCAGGAGCACCAGCGCGAGGACGAGCGGCCAGAACGCGACGTCCCAGCCCTGCGTGATCCACAGCACCGCCAGCAGCACGATCACCCCGAACGACGGGATCGCCCGCCCGACGTTCACGACGGCGTTGGCCAGGAACTCGGCCTGCCGACGATGCGCAAGCCGGAACGCGATCGGGAGCGCCACGGCGCCGGCGAGCACCGTCGCCACGACGGACAGCCAGAGGTGCTGCAGCGTGCGGGCCACGATCCCGTTGGGACCCTGCCAGTTCTCGGCGTCGAGGAACCATGCGGCGACATCACCCAGGAGCTCCATGTCGACCTCAGTTCGCGACGGCGTGGCGGCGCCACGGCGTGAGGAGTCGCTGGAGCAGAAGCAGCGCCGCGTCGAGGCTGGCCGCGAGCACCACCGCCCCGACGGTGCCGACGATGATCTCGGTCGGGAACGCGATCGAGCGACGCAGCCCCGACAGGATCAGCCCGCCCAGACCGCCATACCCGATGAGGCTCGCGACCGTGACCAGCCCGACGGTCGTGACCGTCGCGATCCGCACGCCGGCGATGATCACCGGCAGCGCGAGCGGGATCTCGACGCGCCAGAGCACGGCGCGGTTCGTGTAGCCCATCCCCACCGCCGCCTCGCGCGCGGCCGGGTCGACGCCGCGGATCCCGGTGACGGTGTTCCGCACGAGGATGAGCAGCGTGTAGGTCACCAGCGGGATGACCGCGGTCGTCATGCTCAGCCCGAAGAACGGCACCAGCAGCGCGAAGGCTGACAGGGACGGGATCGAGTAGAGGACGCTCGCCACCGACGTGATGGCCTCGTAGCTCCGGTCGGAACGCAGGCTGACCACCGACAGCCCGACGGAGATCACGAGACCGATGCCCACGGCGATCGCCGTCAGGAGCAGGTGCTCAGTCGTGGCTGCGCCGATGTCGTCGAGGTGGTCGACGACCCAGTCCCAGCGGAAGAACGGCCGATCACCCCTCATCGCGTCAGCTCCGCACCGACCTGGGCGACCGTCAGCATCCCGACGTAGCGGTCGCCGTCGCAGACCACCGCGACGTTGTTCTGTGTGGTCACGATCGCGTCGAGCGCCTCGCGCAGCGACGCGCCTGACTGGATGGAGGTTCCGAACGCGCGGAGCGGAACATCACCTGCTGAGGTCGCACCCCCGAGGTCGCTCACCCAGGCCCACCCTTGCAGCGCCCCGTCGCGCGTCACGCCGAACCAGTCGCTGCCCTGCTCCTGCGCGACGCGTCGGACCGCGCTCGGCGGATCGACGGCCTCGACCATCGGGCCGTTCTCCAGATCGAGGTCGCGGACCGGCACCAGCGCGAGCCGTCGCAGCCCGCGCTCGCGCCCGAGGAAGGACCGGACGAACTCGTTCGCCGGCCGCGAGAGGATCATGCTGGGTGTGTCGAACTGCTCGAGCACGCCACCGACGTTCAGGATCGCGACGCGGTCGCCGAGCCGGATGGCCTCGTCGATGTCGTGGGTGACGAAGACGATCGTCTTCTTCACCTCGGCCTGCAGCGCGAGCAGCTGATCCTGCAGCTCCCCACGCACCAAGGGGTCGACCGCGCCGAACGGCTCGTCCATCAGCAGGACCGGAGGGTCGGCGGCCAGGGCCCGCGCGACACCGACGCGCTGCCGCTGCCCGCCGGACAGCTCCGACGGATAGCGCTCCGCCAGCGACGGGTCCAGACGGACCTGCTCCAGCAGCTCCTTGGTGCGCGTCGCGATCCGCGACTCGTCCCAGCCCAGCAGCGCCGGGACCGTCCCGATGTTCTGCTCGAT